>JAQXLU010000053.1 GCA_029012285.1 Clostridiales bacterium
CTGATGAGCCTGCTGCTTATCGTGACCGGCGGGGCGATGCTCTCCGGCGCTGGCGAGGTGGCAGCGCTGACACTGCCGATCCCGTGGGCGCACTGGCTGGGAATGGGGTTCACGCTGCTCCTTGCCTGGCTGCTGGCCAAACGAACCGTATCCGGTCTGGCCTGGGTGAGCCGCGGGCTGTTGGCTGTGCTGGCGGTGCTGATACTCCTTGGCTTCACGGTAACCCCCATGCGCGCTGCGGCAGTGCAGACGACACAGCCTGCACAGGCCATCCTTCGCGGCGTGACCTACGGCGGCTTCAACGCCGCCTTGCAATCGCCGATTATCGCAACAGCAGCTTGCAAGTCGCGTGCACAGCGCAAGCGCCACGTCATGGCAGCATGTGCCATCATGCTGTGCCTGCTTATGCTCGGCAACGCGGTGCTGCGGCGGCATCCGGCGCTGATGGGGGAGCCCATGCCCTTCCTGCGGATGATGGGCAGCTATGGCAAGCTCGGCTACTGGCTGGGGGCAATCAGCCTGTACCTGGCAATCCTCTCCACGCTGACGGCCTGCCTTCGCGGTTTGCCGGGGACGCTGCTGCCCGTCCTGAGCATCACCCTGGTCTCCGCGATGGGCTTCACCGGGGTGGTGGAGCGGGTCTATCCGGTGCTGGGCGGGGGCTGCTTCCTGCTTCTATTGGCGGCAAAATGCATGAATTGTGATGCACCCCCTTTTCATCAGCGACAGGATATGTTATAATGCAATTACGGCTGGTTTTCACCCAGCTGCTGTTCATGTATCCTGATAGAAGAAGGTGAGCTGCGTGGTCACGCAGTATCCGTTACAAACGATTGACCTGGCGGTGCTCCGCGACAATGTGCGGCTTATCCGCGAAAGCGTACCCGCGCATACGATGGTGATGGCGGTGGTCAAGGCGGATGCCTACGGGCACGGGCTGACCCGCGTGGCCCGCAACGCGCTGCATGCCGGGGCGAGCTGGCTCGCTGTGGCCCGCACGGATGAGGGCGCGATCCTGCGTCAAGCGGGCATCACTGCGCCGATCCTCGTGCTGGGCGCGGCTTCCGGCCAGGAGATCGGTGATGGGGTGCGCCACGGCCTGACGCTGGCGGTGACCGACCCGCTGATGGTCAAAGCCGTGCAGCGCTATGCCGCCCAAGAAGGCAAGCAGGGCCTGGTGCACTTGAAGCTGGATACGGGCATGGGGCGCATCGGCGTGCGCACGGAGGAAGAGGTCCGCGCCATGCTATCTGCGTTGGACGATTGCCCGAATGTGTCCCTGACTGGCGTGTTCACCCATTTTGCAGATGCGGATGGCGATGGGGAGGACTACACCCGGCTACAGCTGGCGCGCTTCCATGCGCTGGCAGATTTGCTGCCATCTGGTGTGATCCGCCACTGCGCTAATTCTGCCGCCATCCACCGCTACCCCGAAGCAGCGCTGGATATGGTGCGGGCTGGCATCAGCATGTACGGCTATCCGCCGGTGGATACGGACATGCCCCTGCGACCCGTGCTGACTTGGCAGACGGCGGTTACCTATGTCAAAACCATCCACCCCGGGGACAAGATCAGCTATGGTTGCACCTTTACGGCGGACAAGCCCATGACCCTCGCCACGGTGGCCTGCGGCTATGGCGACGGGTATCATCGCGCTGCCACGGGCAAGGCGGAGGTGCTCATCCATGGCAAACGCTGCCCGGTGGTCGGGCGCATCTGCATGGATCAGATGATGGTGGACGTCACCGCACTTGAAGATGTGGAGCCTGGCGATGAGGTCGTCCTGATCGGTCGGGCCGGCGACGAAGCCATCACCGCGGAGGAGCTGGGCAAGTGGAGCGGCACCATCAGCTACGAGGTGCTGCTGGCGGCAACGGCGCGGGTGCACCGCCGCTGGATCAATGACTGCGATGAATAAGCGCGACATGCGCCGCTATATCCGCTCCCTGCATGAGGGACGCGAAGCGCGGGACAAGCAGAGCGCGCTGCTCTGCCAGCACATCATTGACGATCCGGCGTATATCCATGCGTCCGTCGTCGGGGGATATCTCCCGATGGACAGGGAAGCGGACGTCAAGCCGGTGCTGCTGGATGCACTTGCACGCGACAAGACCCTGGCGCTTCCCCTTTGCGGTGCAGCACCCCAAATGACGCTGCGGCGCGTCACGTCCCTTGATGAATTGATGCCGGGCGCATATGGGATTCCCGAGCCGCCCCGAGAAGCGCCCATCATCCCAGCAGAGATGGTCGAGTTGCTACTTGTACCGCTTGAGGGGATTGACGCGCAGGGCTTCCGCCTGGGCAAGGGCGGGGGATTCTACGACTGCCTGCTGCCCCACATCAGCGGCATCACGATGGGCTGCGCGCTCAGCTGGCAATGGACGAAGCGCGTCCCGCAGGATGCATGGGACGTGCCGCTGGCGTGCTGCGCGGATGCTGATGGGATTCACATTTTTTCAAACCGCAACGATGCTTGAAAGGATGCTCACCATGGAGGCTAAGAAGAACAAGAAGGCTCAGAAAGTCGAAAAGATCACCAAGCCCTACATGAAGGGCGATGCGGTGGATCGCACCACAGTACCCGGCGCGCTGAAGTTTTTTGTGGGGACGGTGGTGATGTGCGTCGCCTATCTGATCGTCTGCATGATGCTCAACTGGGATCAGCAGTGGCTGAACATCACCATCAATCTGCTCGTCGTGCTGATGGTGTATATGATGTTCTTCCAGTTTGGTATGAACACCGGCGCGGATGCGGTCAACCAGGGGGAAATCATGCTCTCCCGTGAGCAGAAGGGCCGCCCCGTGGCCATCTGGGAGCGTCAGATGTGCTTCCACCCGCTCAAGGGCCTCATCTCGGCGCTGATCGGCTCCGTGCCGCTGCTGCTCATCTCCATCCTGCTGGCCTTCATTGCCAAGCGGCAGATGAGCGGCCTGGGCACGCTGCCCGGGTGGGTGAGCGGCTATGAGGGTCGCCAGGAAATCGGCAACGCGCTGGCCATCTATCATGAAACCGCCAGCATGTCGCTGGAGGCCGTCCTGCGCCTGATCGTCCGCATGTCCATCATGCCCTATGTCAACATGGTCGGCGCAGCCAACAAGGATGGTATGCTCCTGCTTGAGCGCCTCAGTCCGCTGGTGAACCTGCTGCCCGCCATCGCCTACGGGCTGGGCTACACGGGCGGCGTCAGCGTACGCACCAGCGTGCACACCAACATCGCCCTGGGCAAGAAGAAGGCCCAGCGCAAGCAGGCCAAGGAGCGCCGCGCCCGCCGTCAGCCCCACACCCCGGAGCAGCTGAACTGATGCTAAGGAGATAAGAACCATGCGTATCATCGCTGGCAGCGCCCGGGGGCGAACCTTCGATGCGCCCCCCGGCATGGATACCCGTCCAACGCTGGATCGGGTGCGGGAGAACGTGTTCAACATCCTGCAAATGAAGGTGCGCGGGGCGCAGGTGCTCGACCTTTTCTCCGGATCGGGCGCGATGGCGTTTGAAGCCGTCAGCCGGGGCGCGGAGCACGCCGTTTTAGTGGATTGCGCCAAGTCGGCTCATGCCGTGGAGCAGCGCAACGCCGAAAAGCTCCGAATGGCGGCGCAAACAACGCTTTTGCATTGCGACTGGCAGCTTGCAGTCAAGCAGCTGGCATCGCAGCAGCGCAGCTTCAACCTGGTGTTCCTTGATCCGCCCTACGCCATGCATGACATGGTGCCGGTGCTGGACGCGATCCGGCCGCTGCTGGCGCCAGGCGCTGTGATCCTGCTGGAGCACGAGGCCAAAACATTCCCCGCAACGCCGGACGGCTATGCGCTCTACGACAGCCGAAAATACGGGGTCGCCGGGGTGAGCTTCTTCCGGCTGCGGGATACAGGGGAGGTTGAATGATGGAGCGCATTTGCGTCTACGCCGGCAGCTTTGATCCGGTGACCGTCGGTCATGAGGACATCATCCGGCGCGGTGCTGCATTGTGCGACCAGCTTTATGTCGTGGTCATGTACAATGTAAACAAGCAGGGGTGCTTCCCCGTGGCGCAGCGTTTGGACATGCTCCGGCGCGTCACTTGTGATTTGCAAAACGTGCGCGTGGATGCCTGGGACGGCCTCATGGTCGATTATGCGCGCAAGGTGGGCGCAGGGTTCGTCATTCGCGGCATCCGTGGTGTGGGTGATCTGGAAAGCGAAGCCAACCTGGCGCAGATCAACGCCCGGCTGATGCCCGAACTGGAGACCGTGTTCCTGTTGACCAGGCCGGAGCTGGGGTGCGTGTCCTCTTCAGCTGTGCGGGAGGCAGCCCTTTTCGGCGCGGATTTTAGTAGCTTTGTGCCAGCATGCATCCATGCGGATGTAAAGGCGCATTTCAACCCAAACAGATAAGGAGTGGCAGACATGGAAGGCAAAATGAACAACGCCCAGCGCGATCCTTTATCGCTGCGCCGCGACGGCGACATGCGCGAATTGATGAATGCGCTCAAGGAGCTGCAGGAGATTGTTGCCGGCGCACAGATGTTCTGGGGCACAGGCCGATGCATGCTGGACAAGAAGACCGTGTCTGATCAGATCGACCTGATCGCCAGGCTGTTGCCCGATTCTGTGAAGCAGGCTGCCGCCGTCGTCAAGGAGGAGCAGTCCATCCGCGAGAATGCCAATCGGGAGGCCTCCGAGCTGACAGCCAAGGCCCGGGAGGATGCGCAGCGGATCGTCGATGAGGCCACCCACGAGGCCGAAAAGACCCGGGCTGAATCCAAGCGGAAAGCCGAGGAGGTCGCCAAGGTCAACGCCAATGCAGCCAATTCCGCCAGCGCCATGAAGGCGCAGGCTGAAAGCGACGCCGCCGCCATCCGCCAAAAGGGACAAAACGCCGCCAACGCCATCTACGCCCAGGCGCAGCAGGAAGCCAACAACTTAGTGGCCCGCGCACGCCAGGAAGCGCAAATAATCGTTTCCGACGCGGAAAACAGTGCCCGCGCCGCCGTATCGGATGAAAACGTGTATCGCATGGCCGTCATGCAGGCCAATGAGCTGCGCGAACAGACCGAGAAGGACATGGCCGCCATGCGCCAGCATTATATCAGCGCGCTGTACAACATGATGGTCGAGGTGGACGAATACCTGGTCAACCTGGTGTCCACCGTGCGGACGGAGCGGCAGAACCTCATCAACAAGCAGTGATGCTTTCAGAAAGATGAACTGGAAATTCACAGTCACTTCATCTGCATTTCACACAGCCAAGGTAGGATAAACATGCAGTCAGGGAAGGACGCCACCACCCTCCCGCTGTATCTCCTTTTTCTACTGACGCCCTGTGCGTCAGCGATCTCCCAAATCCTCCATACAAGCAAAGGCCGTGGGTGTTCTGAGCGCTCGCGGCCTTTGTGATGCATCAAAAGCCATCCTTCTGGGCAAGATGCAGGACAGAATCATCTTTATCCGGGAGGGAAAGCCATGCGAAAGCCGCTGTGGTCGCTCCTCATGCTGGCGGGCACGCTGTTATGCATATGGGGCATGCTTGCGTGGCATCCGTCGGACAAGGGCGTTGAGGCGCCCTTTGCCACCGTGGAGCGCGCGGATGTGCATCAGGTGCTCGCCATCGAGGGCCGCCTGGGCTACGCGGAGCAGCGGTATATCCGCGCGACAAGCAGTGGTGTTGTGACGCAGGTGTGCGTACAGAAGGGGCAGCGGGTCGCAGCGGGGGAAGCGTTGTTCAGATTAGATGGTGCACCGCAGGCCCAGCTTGCTTCCGCCCTTGCGGCAGATGTGCTGCCTGATCAGGCCGTCGAAGGCCTGGCGGACATCAAGCACAGCGTTATCCGGTCGGAAGAAAACTGCACCGTGCGCGAGGTGCTGGTAACGCAGGACATGCTGGTCACTGCCGGCATGCCCGTAGCGGTGGCGTCATCCAACCAGCAGGAAATCGTCTGCCGGGTGGCGGAAAAGGATGGCGAGGGTGTGATCGCTGGCATGTGGGGGTGGCTCTCCTCGGGCGGGGAGGCACTGGGCACGGCGCTTGTGGAAACAGTGGGGGATTGTCAGGCGGATGCTTTGACCGGCATCCCCTGCATGGACATCACCTTCCGCCCGGCACAGCACATCGAGTTGCCTGAGGGCACAGTGATCGACGTGGATGTCTTTATCGCCGGGAGCGACGATGTGCCCTCCCTGCCGCTGGAGGCCATCACGGAGCGCGACACCGTTTGGTGGGTGAGTGGGGGAAGGTGCACAGAGATTCCCGCCAGAATTGTCATGGCTGACGAAATCCGTGCGTGGGTCGAGTTGCCGGAAGGAATCAACGTGGCACTGGGTGAATTTGTGGAAGGACAGCGCGTCCAGGAGGCGGCCGAGTGACTTTGCGCGATGCGCTACGGCTGGCGCTTTGCGCCCTGAGGGGGAGCATCGTCCGCACGGTGCTGACCATTCTCGGACTGGGGGTGGGCGTCGGCGCGGTGCTAACGGTGCTGACCCTTGGCGACGCAGGTCAACAGCGTGTGGAGCAGGAGATCGTCAAGCTTGGCGTGAACAAGGTTTGGGTGCGCCCGAAGGACGACCGCCACACCCTGTTCATGGACGATGCAGCCGCCCTGCGGGAAGCCACCCAGGCTCCTGCCTGTGCGGGCGCGTATTCCGCAGGGAGCGTCCGGTGCGGCGTAACCATCGCACAGGCGCAGCTCGCGGGCTTTGATGAAAGCATGGCCGAGGTGCACACGCCAAAGATTCTGTCTGGCAGGTTGTTCCGCAGCAGCGAGTTTGCAAAGGGCAGCGCGGTCTGCATCATCGACGAGGCCCTGTCGGAGCACCTGAATCACGCCATGCCTGGGGATTCCCTCTCCGTCATGGGCAAGCGGTTGCGCGTCGTTGGGCTGATGAAGGGCATGACCATGCAAACCATGTCCGGCGGTGGCGGGATGCTCCTCATGCCGTTGCAAACTCTCATAGACATGCAAGCGTGCAGCGTGGCGGAAATCACCCTTTGCGTCCAGGAGGGTCAGCAGGCGTCTGACGTGGCAGCGCTGGCATTGGCTACATTAAAGGGCAGCGAGGGCTTCCGGGCAGACACGCTGGAAACCGAAATCAACGCCGCGCGGGAGGTCGTCAGGATCTTCGTGATGGTGCTCCTTTGCGTCGCGCTGGTGTGCATGTTGACCGGCGGTGTCGGGGTGATGAATGTGCTGCTTGTCGCCGTGCGGGAGCGCAAGCAGGAAATCGGGCTGATGAAGGCCATCGGCGGTACCTCCACACAGGTGGGCCTGCTGTTCCTGCTGGAAGCTGCGGTGTATGCCCTGCTGGGTGGATGTCTGGGCGTGTTACTCGGCGCTGGCATGATCGGCCTCTTTGGGCGCTGGATTGGCCTGGAGGCACGTTTATCCCTGGGCACGATGCTTCCCGTTCTGCTCGGTGCGACGCTGCTGGGCCTTGGCTTCGGCGTGACCCCTGCGATCCAGGCAGCCAGATTGCAGCCGGTGGACGCGCTCCGCTGCCAGTAACACGACCGGTCTTGTGCATCCTGCATAGTGAATCTGGTTATCCTCTGTCCTTATCAAACATTATGCACAAGGATTACAAGAAAGATTTGTCTATCCGGCCACTTCACAAGCGTCCTCTTTTCAGTTATAATATGAACAGTTAGATGAGTGGCATCCCTGCGCTGCTCAGGCTGATTCATGTTTATTCATGTTTCATCCATCTATATTTCAGAGGAGGAAATCATTATGGCAAGCGTATCCCTGCAGCACATTTACAAGGTGTACGCCGGCGGCGTTACCGCTGTCAGCGACTTCAACCTGGACATCAAGGACAAGGAATTTATCGTCCTGGTCGGTCCTTCCGGTTGTGGTAAGTCCACCACCCTGCGTATGGTGGCTGGTCTGGAAGAGATCTCTGACGGCGAATTGTACATCGGCGACAAGCTGGTCAACGACGTCGCTCCCAAGGATCGCGACATCGCCATGGTGTTCCAGAACTACGCCCTGTACCCCCACATGACCGTGTATGACAACATGGCCTTCGGTCTGAAGCTGCGCAAGACCCCCAAGGATGAGATCAAGCGCCGCGTGGAAGAAGCCGCCAAGGTGCTGGACATCTCCCACCTGCTCAACCGTAAGCCCAAGGCGCTGTCCGGCGGCCAGCGTCAGCGCGTTGCCCTGGGTCGTGCCATCGTCCGTGAGCCCAAGGTCTTCCTCTTCGACGAGCCTCTGTCCAACCTGGACGCCAAGCTGCGCGTTGCCATGCGTACCGAGATCACCAAGCTGCATCAGCGCCTGCAGACCACCTTTATCTACGTTACCCATGACCAGACCGAAGCTATGACCATGGCTTCCCGTATCGTGGTTATGAAGGACGGCGTTGTGCAGCAGGTGGATACCCCCCAGAACCTGTACGATTACCCCGCCAACGAGTTCGTTGCCGGCTTCATCGGCTCTCCCCAGATGAACTTCTTCGATGTGCGTCTGCGCAAGGAGAATCAGGAAGTCGTGGCCGTGTTCGGCGACAACAAGATCACCGTGCCCGCCGGCAAGGTGGATGCCTTCATCGACGAGTCCTACATCGGCCGCGAGGTCGTGCTGGGTATCCGTCCCGAGAACATCCATGACGACGAGATGTTCCTGGCCTCTGCTCCCAACGCCACCATCAACGTGGACGTGGAAGTGACCGAGAAGATGGGCTCTGAGACCTATCTGTACATGACTACCAGCGGCAAGGAAGGTAACATCATCGCTCGCGTGAATGCTCGTACCTCCACCAACGCCGGTGCGAAGATCAAGGTTGCGTTCGACGTGAACCACCTGCACTTCTTCGACAAGGAGACCTCCCGCACCATTCTGGCGTCCGAGGCCGTTCCCGCTCCCCGCAAGTAATTCCATCCTCTGAATTTCGGCGGCCCCTTTACGGGGGTCGCTTTTTTACTGGCTGAACCGATCAAAGAGGCGAAGGTTTTGTTAGAAATACACAAAATATCCGCGATTTCAAAAGAATTTCACTTTTCTTCTCACAGGAAGTGTGGTATACTGTCATAAAGACAGAATTCTTATTCGTCCACGACGTGATTTGGAAGGAGCATCCGCCTATGGCAGACCGACATCTCCAGGAGCGCATGGAAAGCATCCTTGCCCGCCTATCCATCCCTGTCACAGTAATTGACCGGGAATATGATGCCCACACCCTGCAGGGAACTCACCTGGCCGAGCAGCTGGAGGATGGCCTTGTGATCGAGCAGAACGGATCCAAGTATTTTTCGGTTCCGAAAACGCATATCGTGCTATCCTGCAGCGCGTCCGACCCGGGCGCTGAAAATGTGTTGAAGCTGGCCAGTGAGCTGGTCGCTACCCTCAGCAACGTCAACGATGCCTACACCGAGAACAGCTACGACGTGTATCGCCGTGCTCTGCGCGGGGAGCTGACCGGCAGCGAGCTGGAAGCGCTCAGCCACGAGCATCAGCTGCCGTCGGAGCTCGAGCGCTGCGTGCTGGTGTTCCATATCGTACAGACGGATCAGGAGCGCGCCTACGATCTGCTCAAGGACATCACCCCCTTGCAGGATAAGGACGTGCTGGTCGATATGGATCGCCATACGGTCGTGCTACTCAAGGATGTCTCCGAGGACGACGAGATGGATGATCTGACCCAGTTTGCCCAGGCCCTCCAGGAGACGCTGATGGGGGAGACGGCGCACCAGATGACCATCGGCATCGGAAGAAGCCGCCGTACAATAGAGGAACTGCGGGAAAGCTACATGGAGGCGCGCAGAGCCATAGAGGTCGGGCGCACCTTCAAGCCCGAGGACAGCATCTATGTGTACAATCGTCTGATCCTGGAGCGCTTCCTGATGGAGCTTCCCCAGGACATCAGCGCCTATTACCACAGCCTGCTGTTCAACCGCAAAAACCAGCGCCTCTTCAATGAGGAGATGCTCTACACCATCGACATGTTCTTCAAGAAGGACCTGAACCTGTCCGACACCGCCCGCCAGCTCTACATCCACCGCAACACGCTGGTGTACCGGCTGGACAAGGTGCAAAAGCAGATTGGCCTTGACCTTCGTTCCTTTGAGGATGCCGTTACCTTCAAAATCCTCATGGAGCTCAAAAAGGTCAGCGGTGAACGCACGCCCCACAAATCCTGAACGCATGGAGGGTGAATCCACATGAAAAAGAAACTTGCTTTATTGCTTGTGCTGGTGCTGATGATCTGCACGCTGAGCGGCTGCACTTATCTGCCTGCAGCCCTGATGTACTCTCTGACGGGCGGACAAGCCAGTGGCACCACGGCTGTCGTCAGCGAAGATGGCGAAACCGTGACCATTTCAAAGGAGGAATATGAGCGCTATCAGCAGTTCGATAAGCTCCTGACCTTGATGGATCTGGTGGATCAGGGCTTCTATGAGGAATACGACGTACAGGATATGCTGGAAGGTGCTGCCAGCGGCATCCTGTGGGGCTTGGACGACCCCTACACCTTCTACTACACGCCCGAGAAGTTCAAGGAGATGTGGGAGGACGACGAGGGCGAGTATGCCGGCGTGGGCATTCAGATCAGCACCTCCTATCTGACCAATCTGTGCACCATCAGCCGCGTGTTTGAAGGCAGCCCCGCCAGGGAGGCCGGCGTGCTTAAGGGCGATATTCTCTACATGGTGGACGATCTGTATGTGAATTCCTCCACCATCAACGAGGCCGTACAGATCATGCGTGGCACCCCTGGCACCAGCGTGCATGTTGTCTTTATGCGCGGCGCGGAAAAGGTCGAGTACGACCTCGTCCGGGCCAGTATCAATGTGAACCGACTGGACTATGGCATGCTTTCCGAGGAGATCGGCTACATCTACCTCTACGAGTTTGCTGGCAGCTGCGCCACTGAGTTCCAGGCGGCGCTCAAGGACTTGCAATCCAAGGGCGCGAAGGGCCTGATCATCGATTTGCGCGACAACCCCGGCGGCTGGGTGGATGATGCGAACGCCATCGGCAACCTCTTTTTGGACAAGGGCACGCTGTGTTACCTGCAGTACAACGATGGCAGCCGCGAGTACTACTACACCAAGAATGGCAAGGTTGAGATGCCGCTGGTTGTGCTGATGAACGAGAACAGCGCATCCTCGTCCGAGATTCTGGCAGGCGCGCTCAAGGATCGCGCTGACGCGACCATCGTGGGTGTGCAGAGCTACGGCAAGGGAATCGTGCAGACCGTGGTGAGCCTGGATGATGGCTCCGGCATGCAGATGACCATCGGCCAGTACTTCACGCCCAATGGCAACGCGGTGCACAAGGTGGGCATCACGCCGGATGTGGAGATTCACCTGCCGGAAGGTGACAACGGCATGTACGAGTTTGGCGACCTCAACGATGTGCAGCTGGCGAAGGCCCTGGAGGTCATGCAGCAAAAGCTGGCCAAGTAAAACAGGATGCTCCTCCGAAACGGGGGAGCATCCTGTTCATGTGAACGCAGCTGCTGGGTTATCAGTCAGCTGTTGGATAGTTATTCTTCTTCTGTGGCTTCGGCGCCACTTTCTTTCATCTTCTGAAGGAACTCCTTCTCATAGGCGTCGGCGATGGCGCACAGCAGGGCTTCATCCTCCACGGAGGAATAGATTTCACCCTCGTCCGTCCGTTCGACATGCAGGAAAAATAGCTCCTCCTCGCCCTCGTCATCCTCTTCATCGGTCAAGGGCAGCAGCACCATGTAGTCCGAGCCTTCGTAGGACATCACATCCAAGAGAAGAAAATCGACCTCGTTGCCGTTTTCATCCGTCAGGGTGATGAAGCTGTCCTCGTCAAAATCCCACATGGTTGTGTCCTCCTGCGTTTGTCATAGGCGGATTACTCCGCGTCGGTGAACAGCGCGTCGTCGTCCTCGCCGTCGGTGAAGTTGAATTCGTCCGCGAAGAGCTCCTTGAATTCCTCGAAAACCGCATCGGTGATGTCCTCGTCCTCCTCGGGCACCAGCTCCTCGGTTTCATCGTCCACCAGGATGGACTTGAGGATCACCACCTCATCGTCCTCTTCATCCTGGGGCACCAGCACGACGTATTCCTGGTCGTTCTTTTCAATGCGGGCCGCGATGTCATACAGGAATTCATTGCCCTCGTCGTCGGTCATGACGACCACGTCCTCGACGTCCTCTTCATTCATTTCGGGGTTGTTGTGCATATCGGTCACGGGGATGATCCTCCTTGTTTCTGTGTTTTTGATAGCCAAGTATATCTTACCACACCTGAACAGGGAAAGCAAGGGGAATCCCGCGCCTTGACGAAATGTTCCGGGTATGATAGCATGATGAAAACAGGCATGGAGGACATGGCGATGAACATTCCCGCATCCATCAAGCGGCGCATCGGCTTCCGGAAGGCCGAGCTGGACAAGCTGGGATGCTCCGACGCGCAGGTGCTGCTCTTTGACGATATGGTGCTAAAGATTGCGCCGGACTGCCCTGCGTCTGTCAATGAGCACCGGATGATGCGCTACCTGCAGCGCCGGCTGCCCGTACCGGAGATCCTGGAGGAAGCTCATGTGGACGGAACGCATTATCTGCTGATGAGCCGCATGCCCGGCCACAATCTGTGCGACGAGGCTATCCTGGATAACCAGGAACGCCTGGCCGAGCTGGTGGCGGATGGCTTGCAGCGGCTATGGGCGACTGACATCAGGGATTGCCCCACCGACCGCTCGTTGGCACAGAAGCTCCGCGAAATCGAGGAACGGCTGCGCCAAGGTGAAATCACCACCGACCAGGCACGGCATAAGGACACCTACGGACCGGGAGGGTTTGCTTCCCCCGCGCAGCTGTTTGACTGGGTGGTCAAGCATTGCCCCAAGGAGGAGAAGGTGCTCAGCCACGGCGACTACTGCTTGCCGAATATCTTCTGCGATGACAACGGTCTGACTGGCTATATCGACCTGGGCGACGCAGGTGTTGCGGACAAGTGGGTCGATCTGGAAATGGTCGTATGGAGCATGTGGGCGAACAGCACCGGGCAATTTGGCGGAAAGCGCCGCGAGTTCGACCGTCGCTTGCTCTTTGACGCCCTGGACATACCCTGCGACGAGGAAAAGCTGCGGTATTACAGCCTCCTGAGCGAACTGATCTGATCGTGAAAGCCGGACGGATGGGAACGTCCGGCTTTTTGCATGCGATTATTCTGAGATCACCAGCTCCAACGGCCAGTGGTCGGAGCCATGGATACGATTGTGCACCCTGCAGTCCACCAGGCGCTCCATCAGGCGCTCGGATACAAGGAAATAGTCCATTCCCATGGCCCGGATGCCCTTGCGATAGACGAATTTCCCCGCCATTTCCTCCGGGTGATAGTGGCGGTAAGCATCGACAAAGCCACTTTGCAGCAAGGCGGTAAGGCCGCTGCGCTCCTCGGTGGTATAGCCGGGCACATGCATGCCCTGATTCCGCCCCCGCAGGTCAGCTTCGTTGTAGGCCGCGTTCAAATCGCCGCAGAGGATCACGGGCTTTTGCGCGTCAAGGGCTTTGAGAAAGGCCAAAAGCGCTGCGTCCCACGCAACCCGCTCCTGCAGGCGTGACAAGTCCTGATTCGCGTGGGGGGCGTAGCAGTTGACCAGGTAGAAGCTGCCGTAATCCGCAGTGATGACCCGACCCTCGCTGTCGAACTCCTCCATGCCGATGCCGCAGTAGGCGCCCTCGGGCTGTCGCAGCGTGATGAGGGCAGTACCCGCGTAGCCCTTGCGCTTGGCATAATGCCAGTATTGATGGAAGCCGGGCACATCCAAACCGCCCTCGCCCGCTTGGAGCTTGGTCTCCTGCAGGCAGTACACGTCCGCATCCAGGGTGTTGAATGCGTCCAGGAAGCTGCTGTTCATCAGGGAGCGAAAGCCGTTGACATTCCACGTGATGATCTTCATGCTTATTCGTACCCCAGATCCTTCCACTCTGGCGGATTGGTGCTGTCCACGCCCGTGTAGCATTCCGGGAAGAGCGCCGCCGTGGAGTAGGGCTCGTCCGCTGCATACAGATGGCTGATGTCCCCCAGCTGCATGCAGCGCCAGGCTACCTCGCCCTTGACCCGCTCCTCGGTAATGACCGTGGTCACGCTGGAGGGCTGGGTGCAAAAGCCGTGCCACAGATTCATGGGCGTAATGCCGATGAGGTGGCTCAGGCAGGCCATCATGATGCCAAAATGGCAGAACAGCACGATGGTATCCGGCTTGTTGTCACTCGCGCGGTAGATGTGCCCGTCCCGGGTGAAGCCATACCGCTTCAGCAGCGCATCAAGCCCCTGGGTGGTTTCCTGCCAGATTTGTGCGACGTTTCCCTCAGCCATCAGCGGATCGTCGAGCCACTCGTCCATGCGGCGAAGGCCCTCCCGATCCATCCACGCGGAGGGCTTGTAATCCCAGGGAATGCGCGTGCCTCCGGTTTCCGGATCAAGGCTGCGCCCGCGGAACTCCGCCAGCCAGGGGAGGACCTCCGCTTCCCGGCCGACCTTCTCCAGGGTATACCGGGCGGTTTCCCGGGCGCGGCCCAGCGGGGAGGTGTAGAAATCCTTCACGTCCAGCCTGGACAGGCGGCGTGATAGCAGCTCCGCCTCCCGATGCCCCTTCTCGGTCAGGGAATCAATCGCGTAATAGGGCTCCGCGTGGCGGACAAACATGATCTTCATGGTCTAATCTCCTTCTTAGAAGCGCTCGCGGTGGATTTTTTGGAGCGGCAGCTCTTCGACTTTGCGAGCCCCCGGGTGACTTGCGGGCATGCCCAGCGTCAGGATGGCCAGCACGCTGTACCTGTCCGGTATGCCCAACAGCTCGCGGATCACCGATTGCGTTTCCCGGCTGCCGTCGGGGGTTGTGCGCAATCGCACCTGAAGCCAGCAGCTGCCGATGCCCAGCGCATCTGCCATCAGGTGCATCTGCGTCATGGCCGTGGCAGCGTCCTCCACCCACACATCCACCTGTTCCGAATCCGCCGCCACCACGATGGCGGTATCGCACTGGCCCAGTAGATTCCCAGCGCTGGGGCGGCAATCGCCGAGCTTCGACAGCATCTCCCTGTCACGGACAACCACAAATTCGCACGGGCGGCGGTTCTTGCTGGAAGCCGCTGCCAAGCCCGCATACAGGATGCTGTTCAGCTTCTCATCCGCTATACCATCCCCCGTGTACTGGCGCACGCTGCGGCGGTGCAGCATCGTACCAAGCATATCCATCGCTCTTCCTCCTCCTTGTGAAAGCACACAAGCTGCCCTAAGTGTACCATAGCCAGGCGCGAAAAGTCAATCAAACTTGTCGTCCGATTCACCTGGAATCGCCACGGCCCAGCGCGATCCACCAGAAAAATTTCCATTCGCCCTTGTATCGCTCTTTGGGACGTGATATAATACAATAATGTGGGTAAGATTTTGAGGAGGCGATCCGGTATGCGAATTGGCTTCGATCATGACAAGTATACGGCCATGCA
Organism: Clostridiales bacterium; assembly: GCA_029012285.1. Taxonomy (GTDB): domain Bacteria; phylum Bacillota; class Clostridia; order Christensenellales; family Aristaeellaceae; genus UBA11524. The sequence goes on from JAQXLU010000053.1 coordinate 15,406, forward strand.
GTCCGAACACATCCTGGAGCGAATCGGGAAGTTCGGCGGCAAGCTTTATCTGGAGCTGGGCGGCAAGCTCTTTGACGATACGCATGCATCCCGCGTGCTGCCAGGCTTCCGTCCGGACAGCAAGATCTCGATGCTGCTCAACCTGAAGGATCAGGCCGAGCTGGTCATCGTCATCAACGCCGACGACATCGAGAAGAGCAAGATCCGCGGCGACCTTGGCATCACCTACGATGCGGATGTGCTCCGGCTGATCGACGCTTTCCGCGGTATCGGCATGTATGTGGGCAGCGTGGTGCTGACCCGCTGGCGTGAACAGCGAACAGCAATGCGCTTCAAAAAGCAGCTGGAATCCCTCGGCATTGCGGTGTACAAGCACTACAACATCGAGGGCTACCCCTATAATGTGAAGCATATTGTCAGCGACGAGGGCTTCGGCGCAAATGAGTATGTTGAAACCACCCGCCCCCTGGTGCTGGTCACCGCGCCCGGCCCCGGCTCGGGCAAGATGGCAGTCTGCCTCAGCCAACTCTACCAGGAGCATCAGCGGGGCATTCAGGCCGGTTATGCGAAGTTTGAGACCTTCCCGATTTGGAATCTGTCGCTGAAGCACCCCGTCAATGTGGCCTATGAGGCCGCCACGGTTGACCTGGACGACCACAATATGATCGACCCCTTCCACCTGGAGGCCTACGGCATTACCACCGTCAATTATAACCGCGATATTGAGATTTTCCCCGTGCTCAACGCCGTGTTTGAGCAAATTTACGGCACTTCGCCCTACGCGTCACCCACGGATATGGGTGTGAACATGGTCGGCAACTGCATCACAGATGATGAGGTTTGCCGCAACGCAGCCCATCAGGAGATCATCCGCCGCTACTATGCCGCTCGCTGCGCGCTGCGCAAGGGCACTGGTACGGAGGGTGAAGTCGAAAAGCTGGAGATGCTGCTGCAAAAGTGCGGCCTTTCGGACGACGATCGCCCCGTGATCGCCGCAGCCCGCGCCCGTGCAGCTGACACAAAGGAGCCCGCCCTGGCCATGCAGCTGCCCGACGGGCGCATCATCACCGGCAAGACCTCCAAGCTGCTCGGGCCCTCCGCCGCGCTGCTGCTCAACGCGCTCAAGGCCATCGCCGGGCAGGAAAAGAGCCTGCACCTGATTTCGCCCCATGTTATCGAGCCCATTCAGACGCTGAAATGCGACTATTTGGGCAACCGCAACCCCCGTCTGCACACAGACGAGGTGCTGCTGGCACTTTCCATCTGCGCCGCGACGGATGAGCGCGCCGCCATCGCCATGAAGCAGCTGCCGCTGCTGCGCGGCTGTGAGGTACATTCCACCGTCATATTGTCCCCGGTGGATCACAACACCTTCAAGCGCCTGGGCGTGAACCTCACCTGCGACCCGCAGTACGAGACCCATAAGCTGTATCACAAATAAGCCGTTTCCGGATTGGCGGGCACGGCGTTTCATCAAAATACATCAGAAAGAGGTTGATCCAATGCTGGCACATACCATGACCATTGCAGGGCTGGAACGCAAGCTTCCCATCTGCCGCGTGACGGATGATCTGTACATCGGCGCGTTCGTGATCTTTGGCGACTGCGAACTGACCACCGCCTGCGCCAAGGAGCTGCTGAAGAAAGCCCCCGCCTACGACTACATCATCACCGCTGAATCCAAGGGCATCCCGCTTGCGCAGGAAATGGCCCGGCTGAACGGCGATGAAAAGTGGATGCTGGCCCGCAAGGGCGTGAAGCTCTACATGCAGAACGTGGTCAGCGTGGAGGTGAAGTCCATCACCACCTCCGCCGTGCAGAAGCTCTACCTGGACGGCAGCGACGCCGCAATGATGGCAGGCAAGCGCGTGCTGATCGTCGACGACGTGATCTCCACCGGCGAAAGCCTGCATGCCCTGGAGGAGCTGGTCAAGACCGCTGGGGGAGAAATCGTGGGCCGCATGGCCATCCTGGCCGAGGGCGACGCGCAAGGCCGTGACGACATCATCTACCTGGAAAAGCTGCCGCTGTTCAACGCCAAGGGAGAGATTATCGGCTGATGCAAGGGGCGATACAAGGGGAGGACATAGCGTCCTCCTTTTTTGTTGTGTGCATCACACCCGCCATCTTCGGGCATGCTGGTGAAAAAGGAGTGTGATTCCATGAACTACCGGACCGACCTTGCCATGGAGCGCACCGTTTATCCCGGCGGCACGGGCGCGGGCGTGTCCATCCAGACGCAGCAGGATGGTGAAGCGGTCATTACCTGGGTGCACATCCAGACCGCAGCGGCAGCCAAGCGCCTGGGTAAGCCCGAGGGCACCTACTGGACGATGATGCACCCCAAACTGCCCATCCTAACCCCGGAGGAGCGGATCGACATTGCCCGCCAGGTATCCCAGACGCTGCGGATCATGCTGCCACCCCAAGGGGATGTGCTGGTGCTGGGCCTGGGCAACCGCCGAATGACAGCGGATGCGCTGGGCGACCGGGTTGTCAGCGGCATTCTGGTGACGCGCCATCTCAAGGATGAAATGAACCCTTCGCTACGGGGGGTCTGCGCCATGAGCCCAGGTGTGCTCGGCGTCACCGGCGTGGAAACGGCTGAGCTGACCCTCGGCTTGGTGCAGCGGCTCAAGCCCGCCGCCGTGCTGGTGGTGGATGCTCTTGCCGCGATGGAAACCGATCACATCGGCACCACGATTCAGCTGACGGACACCGGTATTCATCCAGGGAGCGGCGTGGGGAACCATCGGCAGGGCATCACCCAGGAGGTGCTGCACGTGCCCGTCATTGCCATGGGCATCCCGATGGTCGTCTATGCGTCCACCATCGTCCGGGATGCGCTAAAAACCATCCTATCCAAAGAAAAGGACGACGAGGAGGCCTGCGAAATGGCCGAGCACCTGGTCGGCCAGGCCATGACGGACCTGGTGGTCACACCCCGGAACATCGACGAGCTGGTCGCTGGACTGGCGGACATGCTGGCGCTGTCCATCAACAGTGCCCTGCAGCCCATGGTTACCCTTGACGAACTGACGCATCTCCTGCACTGAAGGGCATAATCCCCGCCTTGATAGAATAACCTGTGATTGAAAGGCGGTGGGGGCTTTGTGGCGGTTGATTCGTGCGTGTAGCGCGTTCTGCCTGTTTGCTGTGGTGATAACGCTTGTTCCTTCCGATGTAACCATCGCATGGGCGGAGGACGGCTTCGCCGTGGTGGTACAGACGGACGAGCCCTCAACAAGCCCGAATGCAGAATCAACCGAAGTGGCGGATACCTTCCGGATGGAGATCATCCGCGAGGTGGAAAAGCCGCCCACCTTTGCTGGGAAAAAGGTGCTCATCTACCACACCCACACCTATGAAGCGTATGAACGCCCTGCCGATGCCACCTATTCGCAAAAGGAAAAGTGGCGCACCGAGGACCTCGACTACAACGTCGTTTGCGTGGGGAAGGCGTTGGCGGCGAGTCTCCGGGCATTGGGTATGGAGGTGGTACACGACACCACCGCCTTTGAGCCGCCCAAGCTGGAGGATGCCTACGATCGCTCCCTGGCCATGCTGGAAAAGCGCCTTTCCGCAGGTGAGCGCTACGACCTGTACATCGACCTGCATCGGGATGCGCTCGCCTCCACCTCCACCATCAAGCGAACCGTACACATCGGCGGGGAGGACGTGGCCCGCTTCATGGTGCTGGTAGGTAAGGGTACCACCGGCGGCTATGCGGTGAAGCCCGACTGGGAGGAAAATCTTCAAATTGCCCAGCGGATCACGGATGCGCTTAACAGCCAGTGCTCCGGCCTCGCCCGGGATGTGAAGATCAAGTCCGGTCGATTCAACCAGCACATCGCCCCTTGTTGCGTGCTGATCGAATGCGGCATGAACACCAACCAGCTTTCCGAGGTGCTCAGCGGCGTACCTTACCTGGCCCAGGCCATCGCGACTGCCCTGAGCAACCCGGAATGAAGCAAATCAAGCGCCCCGATGGAAACCGATCCACCGGGGCGCGTTATATTACAGTTTGCTCAGCGATAGCGGGTACTCATCCAGGCGTGCCTTGACATGCTCGGTGTTCTTTGCGCCCTTTTCAAGGGCCGGGATGATCCACAGCAGGATGCCCCAGTCCATAGCGGCAGGCAATCCGCCCTCCATCAGACCCGCGCAGACGGATACAAACCGATACATCTCCTTGCGGGCGGCACCGCTCAAGGGCGAGGCAGCGTTCAATACAGGGGACAGCACAGCGTCCAGCTCCGCGTCGGACACATATTCTTTCTCGGCCACCTTCGCGATGGATGCTGCGCTGATGGGGGTTGCGTCATCATCCGCCCTTTCGGCCACATAGGGCAGGGAAGGCAGCATTACGATGGGCCACTGGCATGTGTCGTAGGCGGCGTTCCGGGTCAGGCCGGACGCATTGCGGTGGAGCAGCAGCTTCGTCATGCCATCCACATGGGCGTAATGAGGCAGGCTGGTCGATAGAATCGCCGGCGTGGCATCCACCGGGCGCAGCCCCAATAGCGGATGCTGCTCAGCATCGTACTGGTGCGCATAGCTGCTCTGCCAGCCCATGGCGCAATGTAGGTTGCGCAGCAAGGTAGCTGCCGCAGCCGGGGTGGCGGAGGTTACGCCAATGCGCGGGCTGACCGCCAGCAGCACCAGCAGCGCGATGGCGGTATTCCGGTCAATGGTGATGCCTGCATCAGAGCAGACAGTCGTGACACGGGCGATCATTTCGTCCAGGTCGGCATCGTGGCCGGACACAGGATGTAACCGCAGCGGCACGCCGGGAACAGGCAGGCACATCTGCGCCTCCGCAGTGATGCGAGCGACCGCCTCGGGCAGGGCGCTGCTGCCAAGCTCGTTCACCTTGGCCAGCAGCGCATCCCTTTGCAACGTTAGCGCGTTGATTTGCGTTTTGAGGCCCTCTACCTGCACCGCTGCATCCTGCCTGTCGGCTTCCAGCTTGCCGGTCTCCCGGGCAATGCGGGTGGACATGGCATTGAGCAGCTCCTGCTTGTATGCATCCAAATCGCGACGGGCACGGTCAAGCTCGCAAAGGGCCGTCAGGCGCTCGGCCTCCAGGTCCTGCAATCGCTGGCGGAGCACCTGCTGCATAGCCGTGACGCTCTCACCATGGCAGAGCTTGGCTTCCAGCGGGGTACGGACGCCCTCCAAGGACAGCATGAAATCCAATAGCTGCTCGCGGGCATTCTCGGCCTTCCAGGCCTCCCGCAGGGCTGCACAGGCAGCCTCCACGGGGTTTTCCACCGTGCGCATAGCCGTCCCGGTAGGGAGATTTTGCGCCGGTGGCTCGTACTTGCCGACGCTCCATTGGCTGCTGACGACCTCCTGGATGCGGTTCTTCGGCTGTTGCGCGGCCACATGGAGCGGCTTGCGCACCAGGGGCGTACCGGACAGAGGGCCGCTTTGCTTCAGCAAAGAAGCATCCAGCGTGTGCTTCTCCTTCTGCCGGAGCAGATTGGCATGCTCGGACACAGGCTGGTCCAGCTGACGCAGCGTCTCCTCGTGGGTTTCGCGCTCATCAAGGATCGTCAACGCCTGTCCAATGGGCAGCTCCTCGTCCTTTGCGACCTGTTCGGCCTTCTTGGCTTTCTTTTCGGGCTTTGCAGGTGCAGCCTCCGGCTGTTCCTGCGCGGCGGGAGCCTCAACGGCAGGCGCATCCTCCATGCAGAGGATCTTCCGTTCCACGCCATCAGGGCAGGGCAGCTCAAAGAGGACGCATGCAGCCTCTGCAGCGGGCTCGGGCTGTGCGGGGGCATCTTTGCGCACCGGCCCGAAGAGCGTCTCACCCTGCTGGATAAAGAACAGGGGCGTGATCGCCTCGGCAGCCAGCTCCTGATAGCGCGCTGCGTCGCCCTCCATCAGCTGATAGAAGGTATGCTCGGGCAGAGCCTTGACGGTATCAGAATAAAGGATATACTGATTCACCTCGCCCCGCTCGGGCTTGAAGTTTTTGTTGGTGCGGATCTTGTCCGCATCCTCCGGCTGATTACGAAGATCCAGCACACAATAGGACATAAGCTTGCGCATACGAGCCTTGAAGGTACGCTTTTCGTTGCAATCTGGTACGATGCGCAATCCGCCCTCATTGGGCCATAGCTGCAATGCTTCCTGGCGAAGGTCGCCCTCCAGGGAGAGGAGCGGACGAACACGGAAATAAGCACGCTGGGTGTTGTCTTCCTCGAGGTAAGCGAAAATCAAGCTGCGTTTGAAATCCATCAGCTGCCTCCATACGCGCATCAGGCAATGCAAAATTGTTATACAATACCACCTGTGACAATTCTAACAAATTGTCCGCGAATCGTCAAGGGTAAAGCGCCAGTAAATGCGCATATTTCTGAACTTTTCTGGTCATTCTACCCCTGATGATTCACATGGATGGAGGTACGATATGGCAATCGGGCCCATGCTGCTATTGATACTCGCTGTGCTGGTGTTTTGCGGCTTGCTCCAGCGTGTGCTGGACAGGATGCACCTGACGGACCAACAGGCGCTTGTTATCATTGCCGCCATGCTCCTGGGGACGTTCTTGCCCATGTTACGCCTGGGGCCAGTGTCGGTCAGCATCGGCGGCGCGCTGATTCCATTGGGCGTGTGTGTGTATCTGATGGTGAAAGCGGACACCTCCTGGGAGCGCTGGCGCACCGCCCTGGGAACGGTGCTGACGGGTGCTGCCGTCTACGCGCTCTCGGCGCTACTGCCCAGTGAGCCGGAGGCGCTGACCATCGACCCGATGTGGCTGTATGGCCTTTGCGGCGGCATCGTGGCCTGGCTGTTCGGGCGTTCCAGGCGTGGGGCGTTCGTCTGCGGCGTAGCTGGCGTGCTGCTGGCGGACATCGTGAACGCCCTGGTCACCTGGATACGTGGCTATCAGACCCAGCTGGTGCTTGGCGGCGGTGGCATTGCGGATGCCGCGGTCGTCAGCGGCGTCCTGGCGGTGCTGATGTGCGAGCTGATCGGAGAAACCATCGAGCGCTTTGTACGCGCCCGGACGGGAGGCGATGGGCAATGAAACGGCTGCTCCTGCTTTGTTTGATGCTGCTGCTTATCCCGGCATTTTCCTTTGCAGAAGCCGAACGGGTATGGCGGCTCACTCTGGAGGACGGTACCCTCTTGACCGAAATCTGCTACGAGCCAGAGGTTGGCGACCTATACATCTCCTGGGACAATAAAGAGTATGAAGTCGTCAGCATCGCAGGCGGGACATGCTTGGCGGCGCTCAAGGGGGACGCGGCGCTGCCCTCGGTGGACTGGCTGGATCAGGACGCGGTATTGCCCGTCAGTGCGCTGAGCAAGCGCATCGCCCTGTACTGCACCCACAGCGACGAATCCTACCAACCCAGCGACGGCTACTACACCACCACTGAGCGGGGCAGCATCTACCAGGTGGCGCATGCCCTGGCGGATGCCCTGGGGGAGCACGGAGTCGAAACAACCGTGGCAGATACGCTGCACCATCCCCATGACGCCGGGGCTTACCGCCGTTCCCGCCAGACCGCCGTGGAGCTGCTCAAAACCGCGCTGCCAATCGCGCTCATCGACATCCACCGGGACGGCATCCCCGATCCTGCCTCCTACGAGACGACCATCGGCGGGGAAAGGGTGTCGATGATCCGCTTGCTGGTGGGCCGCGGCAACCAGAACGCGGAGGTCAACAAGCAGTTTGCACTGACCATCAAGGCGGTGGCGGATCGGGTATACCCGGGGCTGATCAAGGACATCTACCTGGGCAAGGGCACCTTCAACCAGGATCTGCTGCCCAGAAGCGTCCTTTTTGAATGCGGCACCTACACGCTCCCAAAGGAGCAAGTCTTGAAAAGCATGCCCATGATGGCGGATGTGGTGAACCGGGCGCTCTTTGGCGGCATCACCGGCAGCGCGGGGCGAATCACCAGCGATGTAGGGAGCAGTCAGCAGCCCTCCGGAGGCATCACTATGGGCGCGGAGGATACCATACCTGCCAACGGCGAAAAGGGCATCGGGTACGGTGTGTGGTTCCTCGTGATCCTGCTGGTGGTCGGCATTGTCGGATTTGCGTGCCTGTCCACTGGATCGTTCAGAGGTGGGATGCACAAGGCAGCGCGCAATCTCAGTGAAATGACCGGCGGCTTGGTGGGCAAAAAGCCATCCAACCATGAGGATCATGAACATTCATAGCAAGACGGGGCCGGTATCATCCAGCCCCGCTTTTTTCTGCATGGTTCATGAGGCCCATTACCGCTGCACCCATGCCGCACCAGAGCAGCGAATACGGCAAGCAGATCTGCCCCCGCCAGTTCATCGGTGCGCGTCGGTAATCCCAAACGCGGTAGCGGCGGTTCCAGATGCAACCGCAGATTGCTTCTATGCCGGTCACTGCTGCACCGAACAGGAGGGCACGCGCAACAGGAGAGATACGCTGCCGCCGCAGACGGTCAGCAACGATCATGGCGCAGCCGCCTGCCAGTGCCATCGAATAGTGCGTCCGACCCCTGTAAAGCATTTCCAGCGCAGAATATCCCGCCGCGCCCACCAGAAACGCATGCTTCATCATCATCACCTCATGGTGAAGTATGCCACCCCTGCAAAGAAATAACCGGGCTGAGATCGCGCTCAGCCCGGCGGTTTTATTTGGTGATGAACTGCATGATGTCCGCAAACAGGGGATTGGTGGGGTCAAGCACCAGCGTGGCGTTTTCGCTGATGGAATTGCACAGCGCCTGGAGTGCGCGCCAGTAGGCGTAGAACTCCGGGTCAGCGGCGTAGGCCTGTGCGTAGATATCCGCCGCCTCCGCATCCGCCTCACCGCGAATCTGACCGGCCTTGCTCACAGCAGCAGCCTCAATCTGGCGGGCTTCCAGGTCAGCGGCGGCCACGGCTTTGTTGTATTCCTCCTGGCCCTCGGAGCGCAGCTGCTGGGCGACTTTCGCACGGTCAGCCTCCATGCGGGCGTAGGTGGACGCGATATTGGCCGTGGGCAGGATGGTGCGGTGAATCTGAATATCCACCACCTCGATGCCGCGCACGCACATGTCGTTGTTGATGGTCCTGAGACCCTCCTGGAGCGCGGCGTTGAGCGCATCCTTGTTGCTGATGAAATCATCCGCCATCATGCGGTTGATGACCTGCACGATCACCGGGTGAATGATGTTGTCCAGCTGGTTTTCCGCAGACCGCATGCCGGCGAATTTCAGGCTGAACAGGGCTGGGTCGGTGATGTGCCACTGGGCGTAGGTGGTGATGTAGTACTGCTTCTTCTCCGCGGTATTGACCACCTCGCTGGAGCTGACGTAGGTGAACAGGCGGCCGGAGTACTTTTCTACCTTGTCCACAAAGGGCATCTTGAAGAACAAGCCGCTGCCGTAGGTGATCTTCACATCGCCCTGCATGGTGATTTCATCCTGCAGCTTGTCCTCATACTTGGTGTGAAAGTCGTTGCCGTAGTTCAGAATCAGCTTCTTGATCACGCCAAAGCGGCTGACCACCGCCTGTTCGGACTCTCCGACGATGTACAGGCTCTCGCTGAGCAGGATCAGCGCACAGATGGCGATGATCACGCCCAGCACTACCTTCACGCCATGCTTCCTCATGAAGCTCTTCTGCGCGGGGGAACGGAAGGGGATATTCGTGTTCATGGTCATTACTTGTCACCTCCAATAGCCGCGGCGGCATCCTCTGCGGATACCTCGCCAATGGTGAGCAGCTTCGTGGTTTCGCCGCCATCGACGATGTACAGCTTCCCGGAGGAGGAAAGGACGTCCTCCAGCGTTTCGATCAGCAGACGGGTGCGCATGATGTTGGGGGAAGCCTTGTACTTCTCCAGGATGGCATTGAATACCGCCACATCCGCCTGGGCCGATGCGATGGTATCCGCCTTATAGGCCTCAGCCTGGGCCGTCACCAAATACGCGTTGGAGCGCGCGGTGGGCAGGATGTTGTTCTTGTAGCGTTCCGCCTCGTCCAGACGCTTTGTCTTTTCGTTCTTGGCGTTGTTCACGTCCTCGTAGGCCCGGGCAACATCCTTGGGAACGGTGATGTTCTGGATGCGCACATCGTTGATCTTCACGCCCATCTCGTAGCTGTCAATCAGTGCCTGGAAGTCCGGCAGCACCTCGTTCTCGATTTCCTCCTTGTTCAGCAGGGCATCGTCGAGGGTGCGGTTCTGAATGTTGCGGCGGATGACCGCCTCAAAGGCCAGCTGAAGGGTGCCCTCGGGATCGTCCACGTCGAAGGTATACTGCTTCACATCACGGATGGTGTAGAGGTAGATGGCTTCCATGGACACGATGGAATTGTCCGAGGTGAGCATCACGCCCTCGTCATCCTCATCCAGGTAGGTTGCGGCTGTGCCGATGCCGCCCTGCTTGGCAGTGCGGAAACCGTACTCCATGGTGTGGATGGTGGTGACGCTTTCCTTGATAGTGGACTGCACGAAGGGGATGTGCCAGTGGATGCCAGGGCCCTGCTTGCCGGTGACCTCGCCAAAGGTGAGCACCAGCGCCTCCTCGCCCTGACCGACGCGGTACACGCCGCTCCATGCGATCAGCGCGAATAGCGCAACGACGCAGAGGATAATGACAGGGAGTTTTGCTTTCTTCATCGTATTCGCTCCTTTCAAGCGTACCTTGGGTACGGTGAGAGTGTACCATAAATGGGGATGTTTGTGAAGGAGATTTGACCCAAAGGTACATTTTTCTGTCTGAAAGATACGCTCGGGCATCCAATTCTGCCCGAAACCGCATTTTTCCACGGAAAGCCATTGACCTGACGCGCAAATAATGATAAATTATAAGGTGCGTCAATCTGTCCTTTGGGAGATGGCGTTTCGAAAGGCAAAGGAGGAATCCCTGCTTGAACAACCAGGAAAAGATCGAGGAGCTGCTGGAAAAGGTGCAGAAGGCGCCTCGCTATACCGGCGGTGAAATGAATACGGACATCAAGCCCTGGGAGGCCGCGAAGCTCCATTTCGCGTTCTGCTTCCCGGATACCTATGAGGTCGGCATGTCCCATCTGGGGATGAAGATCCTCTACGGCGCCATCAACGCCCAACCCGATATGCTCTGTGAGCGCGTGTTCATGCCCTGGGTGGACATGAAGGCGTTGATGGAGGAGGAGGGCATCGCGCTTTTCTCCACCGAGAGCCGCCGCGTGCTGAGCGACTTCGACGTGGTGGGCTTCACGCTCCAGTATGAGATGAGCTACACCAATGTGCTGGCGATGCTCAGGCTCGGTGGAATTCCGCTTCTGCGGGAGGAACGCTCGCAGGACGCGCCCATCATCGTGGCGGGCGGCCCGTGCGCCTTCAACCCCGAGCCCTTGGCGGACTTCATCGACGCCTTCATGGTCGGCGACGGCGAGGAGCAGATCATCGAGCTCAACCGCGTCATTATGCAAGGCCGCGAGGAAGGGGCTTCCCGTGAGACCATCCTCAAGCGCCTATCAGGCGTGCGCGGCGTATATGTGCCCGCTCTCTATGACGTGAACTACAACGAGGACGGCACCATCGCTTCCATGAAGCCCAACTGCCCCGAAGCCCCCGAGAGGGTGCTCAAGGCCATCATCACGGACCTGGATTCCGCCTATTATCCCAAGGAGATCCCCGTGCCCTACACGGAGATCGTCCACGACCGTATCATGCTGGAGATTATGCGCGGCTGCACCCGGGGCTGCCGCTTCTGCCAGGCGGGCATGCTGTATCGCCCCGTGCGGGAACGCAGCCTGGAGCGCCTGATTGAGCTGGCGGAATCGCTGGAAAAATCCACCGGCTACGATGAAATCAGCCTGAGCAGCCTGTCCTCCGGTGACTACACCTGCCTGGCGGAGCTGATCCGGGAGCTCATTCGCCGCCTGAAGGAAAAGCGGGTGTCCATCAGCCTACCCAGCTTGCGCCTGGACAGCGTGCTCAAGGATGCGCTGGAGGAAACCCAGCAGGAGCGCAAGACCAGCCTGACATTCGCCCCGGAAGCCGGCACCCAGCGCTTGCGCGACGTGATCAACAAGGGCGTGACCGAGGACGACCTGATGGAAAAGGTGCGCGACGCCTTCGAGGGCGGTTGGTCCAGCGTGAAGCTCTACTTCATGATGGGTCTGCCCACGGAAACCTACGACGACCTGGACGGCATTGCTGATCTGGCCGAAAAGGTGGTAGCGCAGTACTTCGCCGTTCCCAAGGCCCAGCGTGCCAAGGGGCTGCGGGTCACCTGCAGCGCCTCCGTGTTCGTGCCCAAGCCCTTCACACCCTTCCAGTGGGAGCCCCAGGACACCCAGGAGGTCGTCAAGGCCAAGCAGCAGCATGTCCGGGATGCGTTCAGAAAGCTCAAGGGCGCAACCTTCAACTATCACGAATCCGACCTGAGCTACCTGGAGGCCTGCTTTGCCCGGGGCGACCGCAAAATGGGCAAGGTGTTGCTACGCGCCTTTGAGAAGGGCTGCATTCTGGATGGCTGGTCGGAACAGTTCAAGTATGAGGCATGGCGCGAGGCCTTCGAGGAAACCGGCATTGACCCGGCCTTCTACGCCTTCCGCCGCCGCGAGAAGGACGAGATTCTGCCCTGGGATCACATCGACTGCGGCATCACCAAGGAATTCCTCTGGCGAGAAAAGGAGAAAGCCGATCAGGCTGCAACCACCAGGGACTGCCGCCAGGGCTGCAACGGCTGCGGCTTGCAGCGATACAAGGGAGTGTGTTCGTTTTGCGGATGATGGCTGTGTTTGAAAAAGGCGAACGGCTGCGCCACATCGGCCACCTGGATATTCAGCGCTCCGTGATGCGCGCCCTGCGCCGCTCTGGGCTGCCGGTGAGCTACTCCAAGGGCTTCAACCCCCATATTCTGTTGACATTTGCCTCCGCCCTGTCCACGGGCGCGGCGGGCCGCCGGGAGATCATGGACGTACAGCTGGATCGCGATGTGACCCCGGAGGCGTTCCTTGCTGCCATGAACAACGCCATGCCCCCGGACATGCAGCTTTCCTCCGCCCGGGTGCTGGACGATCACCACGTCGCTCTGATGGCCCAGGTGCAGGCGGCGGACTATACCATCACCATCCTGAATGCGGAGGCTGGGGAGAAGCTCACAGCGGCGCTCCCTGCCTTCCTGGCACAGGAGCACATCATCGCCATGCGCAAAACCAAATCTGGCATGAAGGAGACCGACATCCGCCCGCTGCTGCTAAGCGTGAGCAGCCAGGGCAATGCGCTCCACGCCCTTATGACGCTCACCGAGCGGCTGGCCTGCAAGCCGAATATGCTCATCGAGGCGCTCTCCGCCTTTGCGGGCGTGGAAGCGCCCCGGGTAATGGTGGTGCGCAACGGCCTGCTCGGCCTGGATGAAAGCGGCATGTTGGCGCCGCTGGAGACGCTGTAATGCGTGAACTGTACATCCGCCGGAGCGACGGTCTGGACGCTGCGGTGGTGGAGGACGGTCATTTGGTGGAGTATCTGCCCGCCGACAGGGATGCCTCCGCTGAGGCCATCTACCTGGGCCGGGTGGAACGGGTGATGCCCGGCATGAAGGCGGCGTTCATCCAGATCGGGCAGGAGAAGAACGGATTCCTCCCGCTGGAGGAACGCAATGCGGCTGCTCTGCCCAAGCTGCAGGTGGGCATGAGCGTCCTGGTGCAGGTCCGCAAGGAAGCCCAGGGCGTGAAGGGCGCGTTTCTGAGCCGGGACATCTGCCTGTGCGGCGAATATGTCCTGTTTTCCCCGTTGAACCGCATGATGGCCGTGTCCTCCCGCATCACCCGGGAAAGTGACCGCAAGGCCTTGAAGGCGCTGGCTGGTGAAATCAGCGGGGACAGCTTTGGCCTCGTCATGCGCACCGCAGCCCTGCATGCCCCGGAGGAAGCCATCCGCCAGGAGGTGGAGGAGCTGCGCGAACGCTGGGAAACCATCCGCAGCACCGCGCCCACAGCCCATGTGCCCTCCGTGCTCTATGCTGCGCGCTCCAACCTGGAGCTGCTGCTGGCGGATTACCGCCCCCGCGGCATCGACCGCATCTGCACCAATGCGCAGGAGTTGGTAACCCAGCTTTCCGCCATTGCCCCTGTCACGCTGATGGGAGAGTCCATCTTCGAGGTTGGCCGCATCACCACCCAGATGATGAAGGCGCTGGATCGACAGGTTTGGCTGGAAAGCGGTGGCAATCTGGTATTCGACCCCTGCGAGGCAATGACCGTCATCGACGTGAATACGGCCAGATTCACCGGCAAGCGGGAGCTGGAGGATACGGTGCTCAAAACCAACCTGGAGGCCTGCGAGGAAATCGCCCGTCAGGTCAGGCTGCGCAACATCAGCGGCATCATCGTGATCGACATGATCGACATGGTGTCCAAAGCACATCATCAATCCGTGCTGGACGCGCTGGAACGTGCCTTCGCCGCGGATCGGGTCAAGACGGTCATCCACGGCTTCACATCCCTTGGCCTGGTGGAAATGACGCGCAAGCGCTCCCGTCCGCCGCTCAGGGAATTGATGAAAAAGGAATCCCATCAACTGGAGGAATAAGCATGGCTGATCGCAAGATTATCCATATCACCCGCGAGCAGATGGCCGAGCAGCTTCACTACGCCGCCATGGTCAGCGCCATGGGGAACCGGCCCACATCCTATCATGTGGTCACCTACGGCTGCCAGATGAACGCGCACGACTCCGAGAAGCTCTCCGGTATGCTGCGCGACATGGGCATGACCGAGGCTGCCGACCGCACCGAGGCGGACTTTGTCATCTTCAACACCTGCTGCGTGCGGGATAACGCGGAGCGCCGCGCCCTGGGCAATGTCACCTGGCTCAAGGAGGTGCGCAAGAAGAACCCCCGGCTGATCATCGCCGTGTGCGGCTGTATGATTCAGCAGCCCGGCATGGCGGAGAAGATCCTGAAGCAATACAGGTTTGTCGACCTGGCCTTTGGCACGTCCAATCTATATAAACTGCCCGAGCTGCTGTACCGGACGCTGAGTAGCGATCGCGCGGTGGTCGTGGTGGAGGACGAGGACACCATCGCTGAGGAGCTGCCCATCAAGCGTCTGCGCAAGGATGCGGCCTACATCACCATCATGTATGGCTGCAACAATTTTTGCAGCTACTGTATCGTACCCTATGTGCGCGGGCGGGAACGCTCCCGGGAGATGGAGGCCATTCTGCGCGAGGCACGCGAACTCAAGGCCTCGGGCGTCAAGGAGATCATGCTGCTGGGCCAGAACGTGAACAGCTACGGCAAGGGCCTGGAGGGCCATGTGACCTTTGCGGGCTTGCTGCGGGCGCTGGATGAAATCGGCATCGAGCGCATCCGCTTCATGACCAGCCACCCCAAGGATCTCTCCGACGAATTGATCGAGGTCATGGGCTCTTCCAGGCACATCCTGCCTCAGTTCCATCTGCCGGTGCAGCACGGCAACGACGAGATCCTGCGCCGCATGAACCGCCACTATACCCGGGCACAATACCTGGACAAGGTGCGCAAGCTGCGCCAGGCCGTACCCGGCATCGGGCTGACGACGGACATCATCGTCGGCTTCCCGGGTGAAACGGAGGAGCAGTTCCAGGACACCCTGTCCATCGTGCGGGAGGTCGGCTACGACAGCGCGTTCACCTTCATCTATTCGCCCCGGACGGGCACCGTCGCGGCAGGTATGCCAGATCAGGTCGCGGAGGACGTGGCCACCGACCGCATCCAGCGGCTTATCGCCGTCCAGGAGGAAAGCCAGCGCAAAGCCATGTCGCGTTTTATCGGCATGGAAGAGGAGGTACTGGTGGAGGGGCTCAGCCGCCGCAGCAGCAGCGAGGTATCCGGCCACGGCAGGCATGGCGTGTCCATCACATTGCCCGGCACGGAGAGCGACATCGGCAGCATCATCCGCGTTCGCGTCACCGCGATGAAGAACAACACCCTGGTGGGCGAACGCATCGACGAACCGGAGGAAAGCATATGCGTGAAGTCATGATGAAGGCGCAGGAGCTGGCGCAGGCCATCCTGCAAAGCGAAATCTACCAGACAATGCACACCCTGGAGGACCAAATGACGAAGGACGAGGCCGCCACCGCCGCGGTCGCCGCCTACATGGAGAAGCGCAGCAATGTGGAGCTGCTGCTGCGCGCGCCGGATTTTGACGCGGAGAAGGTCGCCGCCGCCGGTCAGGAATTGGAGGACGCGCAAAAGGCCATGGACGCCTACCCCCTGGTCAAGGATATGCGGGAGGCGCAGCAGCGCTTCCAGGATATGATGGACAATGTGAACCGTATCCTTCGCCTGGTGATCACGGGCGAGGTGGAGGACGGCGGTTCCGGCTGCTCCGGCAATTGCGCCTCCTGCGGCGGCTGCGGACATTAAGCAACACGAACGAATGAAACGGAAGGGACAACCATGGCTGGTCTGACACCGATGATGCAGCAGTACCTCGAGATGAAATCCGAGAACAAGGACTGCCTGCTTTTCTTCCGCCTGGGCGACTTTTATGAGATGTTCTTCGACGACGCAAAAACTGCTGCCAGGGAGCTGGAATTGACCCTCACAGGTCGGGACTGCGGCCTGGAGGAGCGCGCCCCCATGTGCGGCGTGCCCCATCATGCTGTGGACAGCTATGTGGAGCGGCTGATCAACAAGGGCTACAAGGTGGCCATCTGCGAGCAGATGGAGGATCCGGCACTGGCCAAGGGCCTGGTGAAACGCAGCATCACGCGCATCATCACCCCCGGCACAGTCATCGAAAGCAGCATGCTGGACGAGCGGGCCAACAACTTCCTGCTGTCCATCTGCTTTGCGGGGGACGTGGCTGGCCTTGCCTTTGCGGATGTATCAACGGGCGAGTTCTTCGTGCATGAGGTGCGCAGCCCCGTCGATTCCCTCGCGGATGAGATTGCCCGCATATCGCCGATGGAGATCATCGTCAGCGACATGGTGAAGCTCCGCGAGTGCCTGAACCGGGAAGATCTGACGGCCTCGGAGCAGCCATCCTCCTGGTATCAGCTGAGCAATGCCGCGGAGGTGCTCTGCCGCCACTTCCACTTAAACGACCTGTCCCCCCTGGGTTTGTCGGACGAGTACCGGGCAGCTGCCTGCGCGGCGGGCGCGCTGATGAAGTATCTGTCCGAAACCCAGAAGAACGCCCTGGAGCACATCACCGAGCTGCGCATCTATCAGGGCAGCGAAACGATGCTGCTGGATCGCAACACCCGCCGCAACCTGGAGCTGACCGAATCCATCCGCGGGCGCAGCCGGAAGGGGAGTCTGCTGGCCTTGCTGGACAAGACGTCCACTGCCATGGGCGGACGATTGCTGCGCTCATGGATCGAGCAGCCCCTGATTGACAAGGCGAAGATTGAGCGCCGCCTGGATGCGGTGGAGGAATTTGCCAACCAGCATGTACTGACCATGACGCTGCTGGAGGAATTGCAGGGCGTGTACGACGTGGAGCGCCTCCTGTCCAAGGTGGCGTACAAGTCCATCAACGCCCGGGATTGCCTGGCGCTGTGCGCGTCGCTGCAAAAGGTGCCCGGCATCCGCGAGCTGCTGGGGAATTGTCAGAGCGACGCGGTGCATGAGATCGTCGATAGCCTTGACCCCTTAGAGGAGCTGACCGAGCTGCTCGTGCGTGCTATCCACCCCGATGCGCCCATCACCATCACCGAGGGGGGCATCATCCGCGACGGGTACAGCCCCATGCTGGATGAATACCGGGTCGCGTCCACCAGCGGCAAGCAATGGATTCTTGAATTGGAGCAGCGCGAGCGTGAGGAAACCGGCATCCGCAACCTACGCGTGCAGTACAACAAGGTGTTCGGGTACTATATCGAGGTCACCAAGTCCTATTACGACATGGTGCCCATGCGCTATGTCCGCAAGCAGACGCTGGCGAACTGCGAGCGCTACATGACGCCTGAGCTCAAGGAAATCGAGCAGAAGATCGTCGGAGCGCAGGAGCAATCCGTGCGTCTGGAAATACAGCTCTTTACCGAGATTCGCGAGCGGATTGCCGGCGAAATCACCCGCATCCAGCGCACCGCCATGGCCCTCAAAACCCTGGACGCGCTGCTCTCCCTGGCCCGGGTCGCCGTCAACAACCGCTATGTCCGCCCTCATATGACGGACGATGGCGTGCTGGAAATCGTGGAGGGCCGCCATCCGGTGGTGGAGATGTCCATGACCGAGGGCGGCTTCATCCCCAATGACACCAGCATGAACAGCGACGACAAGCGCATGTGCATCATCACAGGCCCGAACATGGCGGGCAAATCTACCTACATGCGCCAGGTTGCACTCATTACGCTGATGGCCCACATCGGCTCCTTCGTGCCTGCCAAGGAGGCCCGAATCCCGATTGTGGACCGCATCTTTACCCGCGTGGGCGCGTCGGACGATTTGGCCAGCGGCCAGTCCACCTTCATGGTGGAAATGAGCGAAACAGCCTACATCCTGCGCAACGCCACGGCGAAATCCCTGGTCATTCTGGATGAAATCGGCCGCGGCACCTCCACCTTCGATGGGCTGGCCATTGCCTGGGCGGTGGTGGAGTACCTGGTGGACAAGGAAAAGTCCGGCGCAAAGACGCTCTTTGCAACCCACTATCACGAGCTGTCCGAGCTGGAGGGCCATGTGGAGGGCGTGGAGAACTACTGCATCTCTGTGCGCGAGCATGGCGAGGATGTGATCTTCCTGCGCAAAATCATCCGAGGAGGCGCTGACAAATCCTTCGGTATTCATGTAGCTCGGCTGGCTGGGGTGCCCCATCCTGTGCTGGTGCGCGCCCATGAAATTCAGGCCCGACTGGAGGTCAGCGACATCAACCAAAAGGGCATCGGGCGGAACATCTTGGAGGAGGACACGCCGCGCCCGGATGAGCAGGTCAACCTCTTTGACTACGCCAAGACGGAGATCATCAACGAGCTGCAAAGCATTGATGTGATGGCGCTCACCCCGATGGATGCCATCAACAAGCTGTTTTTGCTCCGGGAAAAGGCAAGGAAGCTATAAAACAGACCAAAAGTCTGTTTTAACCATACCGAAGTCTGTTTTGTATGAGGAAGCACATGGATGGAAAGATTCGTCTGCTGTCGGATGAGGTCATCGGCAAGATTGCTGCCGGTGAAGTGGTCGAGCGTCCGTCAGCCGCCATCAAGGAAATGGTGGAAAACAGCCTGGACGCGGGAGCGACTGCCGTCACGGTAGAGATCCGCGACGGAGGCATCAGCTATCTGCGGGTGACGGACAATGGCAGTGGCATCCCGCAGAGCGAAATCCGGATGGCCTTCGAGCGCCACGCGACCAGCAAGATCGTCAGCGCGCAAGATCTATCAGCCATTCACACCCTTGGCTTTCGCGGTGAGGCATTGGCCTCCATCGCCGCGGTGGCGAAGGTCACCTGCACCACCCGCACAAAGCGCGACGCCAGTGGCATCAGGGTGGTCAATCAGGGCGGGCGCATCGAATCCATCGAGGAGGCCGCCTGCCCCGAGGGCACGTCCTTTGTGGTGCGCGATCTGTTCTTCAACACCCCCGTGCGATTGAAGTTCCTCAAAAAGCCTGCGACCGAGGCCGGATATGTCTCCGACCTGATGATGCGCCTCATCCTGTCCCGCCCGGACGTGTCCTTCCGCTTCATCAGCCAGGGCAAGACGCTCTACCATTCCGCCGGGGACGGCAAGCTGGCCTCCGCCGTGTTCAGCATCTACGGCAAGGAAGTCCGCGCCATGCAGGAAGTCGAGGGGCATCAGGCTGGGATGGTGCTCAGGGGCTATGTCGGCGCGGGGGATTGCGCCCGAGCCACCCGTGCGCATCAGTCCTTTTTCATCAATGGTCGCTACATGAAGTCCAGCGTGCTGTCCGCCGCGGTGGAAGCCGCCTGCCGGGAACAGCTTGCTCCCGGGCGTTACCCCACCTGCGTGCTCCACCTGACCATGCCCTATGATCTGGTGGACGTGAACGTGCACCCCAACAAGCTGGAATGCCGCTTTCAGAATGATTCCGCCATCGCGGAGGCCGTGGAAGCCATCGTCCGGGACGCCTATGCGGACAAGAGCCCCCTGGATGCGCCGCCGGTGATGCAGCTATCGCCGTCCGCGCCCGCAAGCGCGACGCCTGTAGTCGTGAAAAAGCAGGAAGCGCCAGCATCCGCAGCGAAAGCGCCGGTCATGCCGGAAAGAACGGCGGACACTGCGCAGGAGCCCGTGCAAGCGGCGACACAGCGTGCGCCGGAACTCCCAGTCGCGTCCACAAAGGCAGCTGAAAAGCCCCCCGTGCCTGTGGGAAGAAATGTGCCAGCACAGGATCGCCCGCTGCCCCAGATGAAGCCGCTGCAACCATTGAACCGCCCTGGCTCACCGGTATTGCACGAGCCCCTGGCGGCGGTGCAGACCCTCGCAGCGTCCTATCAGCAGGCAAAAGCGATGCTCCCCGCGATGGCGGAACCCACCGCACCGCCAACCCCGGAAAGGAAGGCAGCATCCTTCCTGCCGGATATGCCCAAGCCGCTGCGGATGATCGGCACAGCCTTCAACAGCTACATCCTGGTGGAATACGACGATACCCTGCTGCTCATCGACCAGCAGGGTGTACACGAACGGCTGCTGTTCGACCGGATGATGAAGGCGCTGGATACCCACAGCTGCAGCCAGGAGCTGCTCCTTCCGCTGATTGTCCCCGCCACCCGTCGGGAGCAGATGCTGCTGGAGAGCCACCGCGCCCTGCTGGAATCCATTGGGCTCACCGTGGAAGCCTTCGGGGAAAATGAGGTGGCCATCCGCGCCATCCCGATGATTCTGGGGCAGCCCCAGGCAGGGGATCTGCTGCGCGAGATCCTGGATCAGCTGGAAGGGGAGCGCGGCGTGATCTCCCTGGAAAAGCGCCGGGCGGGCATCCTGGCCCTGGCCTGCAAGAGGGCGGTACGCAGCGGGGATCAGCTTGACGAATCCGCTTTGCGGGAGCTGGTGGTGCGCATGGTGGAGAAGAAGATCATCCCCACCAGCCCGCGCGGCACACCACTGATTGTCGCGCTGACCCATCTGGACATCGACCGACGCTTCCGCCGGCCATCGTGAGGTGCATATGAACAGGGAAACCTGCTACGTCCTGACTGGCCCTACCGCCAGCGGCAAAACATCGCTGTCCATCCGTCTGGCGAAGGCGCTTGACTGCGAAATTGTCTGCATGGACTCAATGCAGATCTACCGCCGCATGGACATCGGTACGGCCAAACCCACCCCGGCGGAGATGGATGGCATCCCGCACCACATGCTCAACGTGGCCGACCCGGATGAACCATTCTCCGTGGCCCGGTATCAGGAGATGGCGGAGGAATGCATCGCGGACATCCACAAAAGGGGAAAGCGCGCGTTGCTGGTGGGCGGCACAGGGCTGTATCTGCGAGCGCTGCGTCAGCCCATGGCGATGGGGGATGTCTCCGGGGACGAAGCCATCCGGGCCGAGCTGGAGGCTATTTCCGCCCGGGAAACCGGCAAGCAGCAGCTCCACGATATGCTGCAAGAGGTTGATCCCGACACGGCGGCGCGTCTGCATCTGAACGATGTGCGCCGGGTCATTCGCGCCTTGGAGGTCTACCGGCTGACCGGCGTGCCCTTCTCCCGTCAGCCCCAGGTGCAGGGCGAGAGCCGCTTTTGCTACCGGGTTGCCACGCTGATCATGGACCGCAGCTTGCTCTACGCCCGCATCGAAAAGCGCGTTGATCAGATGATCGCCCAGGGCCTGGTGGACGAGGTGCGCGATCTTCTATCCAGCGGCATCCCCGCCGCCTGCCAGGCCATGAAGGCCATTGGCTACAAGGAGATCGTGCCCTATCTGCAGGGCGAGGCCACCCTGGAGGACACCGTCTCCCTGCTCAAGCTCAACACCCGGCACTACGCAAAGCGTCAGCTGACCTGGATGCGCCGCGAGGAGAACGTTTGCTGGGTGGATGCATTGCGGGAGGATGCGTATTCCACCCTGGAAAAATGGTACACACAAGGAGAATCATCATGACCATACATGAACGGATTGCCAGCGCTGAAGCCGCGCTAAAGGAACAGTTTGCCCGCATCGATGCCATCGAGGAAGCAGGCACCCGCCGCGTCCTGAAGGCGTACCAGGAGCACATGGTGGCCTACCGCCATTTTGCGCCCACCACCGGCTACGGTTATGACGATGTGGGCCGCGACACGCTGGAAAGAATCTTCGCCGACCTCTTCGGCACGGAGGCGGCCATCGTCCGCCCGCAGATCGCCAGTGGCACCCATGCCATCAGCCTGTGCCTGTTCGGGCTCACGCTGCCCGGGGATCACATTCTGTCCGCCACCGGAACGCCCTACGACACGCTGGAGGGCATCATCGGTTGGGGAGAAGGCGACGCCCCCGTGGGCTCGCTGCGGGAGATGGGCGTGAGCTATTCCCAGGTGGCCATGAAGGATGGGCGCATCGACGTGGATGCGGTGGACGCCGCCATCACCCCGAAAACAAAGCTGGTCATCGCCCAGCGCAGCCGTGGCTATGACTGGCGGCCCTCCCTGATGCCGGAGGATTTCGCCGCCCTGGCGGAGATGCTGCACCGCAAGCACCCCGGTGTGCGCCTGATGGTGGACAACTGCTATGGCGAATTCGTGTGCGAAAAAGAGCCCAGCCATTACGGCGCGGACGTGTGCGTCGGCAGCCTCATCAAGAACCCCGGCGGCGGCATCGCGCCCACCGGTGGCTATGTGGTGGGCAAGAAGGATGCGATCGAGCGCATTTCCTACCGGCTCACCGCACCCGGCATCGGCTTGGAGGTCGGCTCCTATGCAGCCAGCTACCAGCCCTTCTATCAGGGGCTGTTCATGGCGCCCCACACAGTCGCCCAGGCGATCAAGACCGCCTGCCTGGCTGCCCGCGTCTTTGAGGATTTGGGCATGGTGACCACCCCCGCTTCCTGCGAACCCCGGGCCGACATCATCCAGGCCATCCAGATGCGCACGCCCGAGAGGCTGATCGCCTTCTGCCAGGGCATCCAGATGGCTTCCCCCATTGATTCCATGGCCCTGCCCGAGCCCTGGGACATGCCAGGCTACACCGACCAGGTTATCATGGCGGCGGGTACCTTCATCGCCGGCGCGTCCGTGGAGCTTTCTGCCGATGCGCCCATGCGCGAGCCCTACACCGCCTATATGCAGGGCGGGCTAACCTACGCCCACGGCCGGATTGCCATCGCACAGGCGCTCTCACGGATGGTCGACCAGGGCGCGCTGACTCTTTGATCCTGTCATGACAGCCACCTTTTCCGGCATATGCTGTGCCCAGAAAGGTGGTTTTTGTATGCCTCAACATCAGGAAACGAAGGTATCGGCTATGCGCGTCCGCCAGGGCCCGCTGACAGCATCAACACAGGACGAACAGGCTCCTCAGGTCCAGTGGCGTGAGCCTGCGAAGAAGCATCGTGCTGAGGACTTTGTCAAGAACCTGGCCGTGTCCGCCGCGCTTGTGCTCTGTACGGTGGTGCTGCGAACCGGCGCTGTCCCGGCGCTGGACAAAACGACGGATGCGGTCATGACGGCTGCGACCGATCAATCCCTGCTGGATGAGCAGCTGGGCAAGCTGTCCTTCGTCAGCGCGCTGTTCCCGGAAACAATGCTGGTTTTTGGCGAATCCAATCAGAAGCAGCTTGACCTGCCCATCAGCGCGGGCACCGTCGTCCATGCATGGTCCGCGGCAGAGCCCTACCTGACCTGGCGGACGAGCACACTGTCCGTCACGGCATCCTCGGGCGGGGAGGTTGTCGGGATATACCATGGCAACGGAGACGAGCGCCTGGTGCAGATCATGGATAATGACGGCCTTGCCTGCCTGTATGGCAACCTGACTGACGTGATGGTGCATACCGGGGACGCGGTGTCCGCCGGGGATGTGATTGGCACGCTGCTTCCCGGGCAAGATTTCGTCTTTGAGGTACGCCGGGATGGCCGCAGTATCGACCCGGCGCTCTACTTCTCCCGATGAGCCGCTGGCGGATCGCGACCCTTGGGGGTACGGCGGTATTCCTCCATCCCGGCGTGCTGCTGTTGGCGCTGTATGCGGCGCTGATCGGACATGGGTGGTTCATGCTGACCGCCTGCTTATCGATCCTGCTGCATGAGGCTGCCCATGCGCTGACTGCGGCAGCCTTCAGGCATCCGCCGCCCAGTCTGGAGCTCACGCCATTGGGCGCTGTGATGCGCCTGGAGGACACCGCCCGTTTGCCACTACCAAAGCAAACCTGTGTGCTCCTGGCCGGGCCTGGAATGACGCTGCTGCTATCGTTGGCAGCACTGTATCTGACAGAAGCGCACCTGATGCCCCCGGCAATCGGGCGGATGCTGCTGATGTGTAACCTATCCATCCTGATGATGAATCTGTTGCCAGTGCTGCCGCTGGATGGGGGACAGCTGCTATCCGTATTCTTGACGGCCTTCATGTCTCTCCGGCGGGTACACAGGGTCATGCGCGCTTTAGGGTATATCGCGGGAATTGGCCTGATTGCGGGGAACATCTATGCCTCTTGGCATCTGGGCGGGTGGAATCTGTCGCTGGCCTTCGCGGGCTGCTGCATCCTGTACAGCACCTGCATTGCGACCACCACGCAGGCGATGGCGGAGCTCCGCGCTTTCATGGATCGCAAAATCCGCCTGGAAAGGAAGGGCTGTCTGGTGCAGACGACGCTTTGCGCACTGCATACCACGCCCGTGCGGCGGCTCCTTGGAGCATTGCCGCAAAGGCGAATGGCAGAGTTTGTCTGCATCGAAGCAGGCAGCATGCGCACACTGGGTCGAATCAGCGAGTCCCAGCTCATTCAACTCTATCTTAGCCATCCGGAAGCTACCCTCCTGGGAGCCCTCCGCCTGTTGCAAGATACAAACATTACGACCAAATAAGCACAATCTGAGAAGGTTCGCCCTCAAAATGCATTGACAAGCACTTGGCCTTCATCATATAATAGCTTCGTACAAACATCCCTTGTTTCGTCAGCTGCCGAGCGTGAAAGAGGAGGTACTTCTGATGGATATTCTGGAACTGAAGGATGTCTGCCGGCGCGTTCGCCGCGACATCATTACCATGACCAATAAGGCGGGCGCTGGTCATCCCGGCGGTTCGCTGTCTGCCACCGAAGCGTTGGTCGCGCTTTATTTCGACGTCATGAAGGGCGTTGACCCCAAGGATGACAAGAATCCCAACCGCGACCGTTTTGTGCTGTCCAAAGGTCATGCAGCCCCCGGTCTGTACGGCACTTTGTGCGAGCGCGGCTTCTTTGGCCCTGAGGAGTTCGATCACTTCCGTCAGCTCCACGGTATATTGCAGGGCCATCCGGATGTGAAGAAGTGCCCCGG
Organism: Clostridiales bacterium; assembly: GCA_029012285.1. Lineage (GTDB taxonomy): Bacteria > Bacillota > Clostridia > Christensenellales > Aristaeellaceae > UBA11524. The sequence goes on from JAQXLU010000053.1 coordinate 40,724, forward strand.
CGTGGATGCCTCCACCGGCTCGCTGGGCCAGGGCATCTCCATTGCCGTCGGCATGGCGCTGGGCGCAAAGAAAACTGGCAACCCCTGCCATGTCTATACCATCATCGGTGACGGAGAGAGCCAGGAGGGCCTGGTGTGGGAGGCCTCCATGGCTGCGGCGCACTACAGCCTGGATAACCTGACGGTGATCTTCGACCACAACGGCATGCAGATCGACGGCACCAACGACGAGGTCATGTCCCTGGGCGATGTGGGCGCGAAGTGGCGCGCCTTCGGCTATGACGTGATCGAGGTGGCCGACGGCAACGACATGGAGCAGGTGCTCGCCGCACTGCACGCGCCTGCCTGCCCCGGCAAGCCCCGCCTGATCCACCTGCACACCACCAAGGGCAAGGGCGTCTCCTTCATGGAGGGTCAGGTCGGCTGGCACGGCAAGGCCCCCAATGCTGCCGAGACCGAAGTTGCACTGAAGGAACTGGAGGCGTAAGAAGATGGAAAAGAAAGCAATCCGCGTCGCCTATGGCGAAGCCATCGTCAAACTGGGCGCTGAGAATGACAAGGTGGTCGTGTTCGACGCTGACCTGGCCGCCGCAACCATGACCAACGGCTTCAAGAAGGCTTATCCTGACCGGTTCATCGACTGCGGCATCGCCGAGGCGAACATGGTCGATATGGCTGCCGGTGCTTCCACCATGGGCCTGATCCCGTTCTGCTCCACCTTCGCCGTGTTCGCAGGCCGTTCCTACGACCAGATCCGCAACGGCGTGTGCTATCCCAAGCTGAACGTGAAGTTCGGCTTCTCCCATGCGGGCATCACCCTGGGCGAGGACGGCGGTTCTCACCAGGCCATCGAGGATATCGCCCTGATGCGCGTTTTGCCCAACATGACCGTATTCGTGCCCTCCGACGCCAACGAGTGCTACAAGTGCGTGGAAGCCGCTGCCAAGATCAACGGCCCGGTGTATATCCGCACTGCGCGTCTGCCCTCTCCAGTATATGAGGAGCGCCCCTTCGAGGTTGGTAAAGCCAATGTCATCAAGGACGGCAAGGATGTTGTCATCTTCTGCTGTGGCATCATGCTGGAGCACTGCCTGGAGGCCGTCGAGATTCTCGCGCAGCACGGCATCGACGCGGCACTGGTCAACCACCACACCCTCAAGCCCTTCGACGAGGCGCTGACCCGGGAATACGCAGCCAAGTGCGGCAAGGTTTTCACGGTGGAAGAACACTCCATCATCGGCGGCCTGGGCGACGCGGTAGCTTCCGCGTTGTGCGGCATGGGCCTTGAAAAGTTCCTGAAGATCGGCATCAACGATGAATTCGGCCAGTCCGGCAAGCCCGCACATCTCCTGGAGGAGTACGGTTTGACCGGCAAGCAGATCGCCGAGAAGATCATGAATGCATAAAACCGCGTGATTTGCCATCCTCCGCGGCGTTCCGTATGAAGCGGAGCGCCGCTTTTCTCAAAGGAAGCCGACGCCAAGGTACGAGCGACGCCATCGAAGGGAGGTACACCGGATGCTGACGTTTATTGTGAACCCAGTGGCTGGGAATGGGTACACGATGAAGATCGAGCCCCAGCTGCAAGCAGAGCTGACTCGTCGTGGCCTGGTGTGCCGCTTTGTCCATACCGACGCGCCAGGACACGCGACGCAGCTCGCCCGGGAAGCTGCCCAGGAGGAGGGCTGCGATGGCGTGATAGCTGTCGGCGGGGACGGCACGTCCTTCGAGGTCGCCTGCGGACTGATGAACAGCGGCATTCCCATGGGCATCATCCCGGCAGGGACGGGCAATGACTTCATCAAGACCGTTGGGATACCACGCAAGCCCATGGACGCACTGGACTTTCTGCTGACTCATTCCGCGCACCCCGTAGACGTGGGCGGTTTGAACAACCGGCTCTTTCTCAACGTCTGCGGCACCGGCTTTGACGTGACCGTGCTGGACTACACCGTAGCTGCCAAGAAGATATGCCGGGGCATTTTGCCCTATCTGGTGGGACTGATTCGCGGCATCGTTCATTCCCGGCCGGTACATGTTCGCCTCACCGCCGATGGAGAAACCCAGGAACGGGATGTGCTGCTCTGCTCGATCGCCAATGGACGGTTCTTCGGCGGCGGCATCCCCATCTGCCCGGTCGCCGTGCCCGACGACGGCCTGCTGGACCTGATTGTCATTCCGCACCAGCCGCGCTGGAAGATCCCCCTCTTCCTGCCCTCGCTGCTGATGGGCCGCGTGCTGCGGTTCTCATTCACCATCCACAAGCGCTGCACAAGCGTTGATTTGTATGCCAAGGGGATGCGGCTGAACGTGGACGGGGAGATTCTCAACCTGGATGAGGCTCATTTCACCGTCCTACAGGGCACGCTATCGCTGTTTTGGTCCCCCAATGAACAGGAGGTATGAACATGTCTGCTTTCTTCAAAGAAGCCAAGGATATCCTGATTCGATTCGGCAAATTCGTAAGCTCCCGTACCGGCATGCTGGTCAAGAATGTGCGGTTCAAGTACAAGGAGTGGAGCGAGCTGGGCAAGCGCCGCGACCTGATTACTGAGCTGGGGAAGCATGTGTATGCCCTGAGCAAGGAGGGCGTTTCGCTGCCTGCGGAAACCGCCTCGGAGATCGACCAGCTCAACGCGCTGGATCAGAATTTGATGCTGCTGCGCGACGCGCATGCTGCGGATGTCGCCACGTTCGACGCGCAAAAGGCCGCTGCCAAGGCTGCTGCCGCTGAAAAGAAGGCGGCTGCCAAGGTCGCTGCACAAGCACAAGCCGCCTCAGCACTGGCCGAAGCGCCCGTAGCGCATGAAAAGGCCGAGCCGGAAGTCCCCGCGCCTCAGGCGCCCACCATGGCTATACCGGAGGAAGCACCTGCCGGGGAAACAACCGATAGCAGCGCACCGACGCTTGACCTCTGATACACAAAAGCATCCCGGAGACCGCAGCAACTTTGCGGCTCCGGGATGCTTTGTATGGTGCAAAAAATTGTCAGATCAGCTCCACATCGTATCCACACTGATGGCTCTGGCCGGGCTGCAGCAGCGTGACGAAGGGCTTATCCTCGAACTTGCCGCTTTCGTTCACCTGTCCGGGCATGCCGTGCCAGGGCTCGAGACAGACGTAAGGCGCGTTCTTCTTCGGCATTGACCAGACGGCCAGCACCTCCATCTTTGGGTAGCGGAAGCGCAAACCCTTGCCAGTGTCCTTGTGTACCAGGTCCACGCTGCGGCTGTTCAGGTCGGGGAACACCAGGGCGTCCCTGTCATCAAACAGGTCGTGACTGAGGGGCAGCACCTTGCCGTCCACAAAGGGGATGATTTCATCGCCGTCCACCAGGCGACCGCCGGGTACCAGCAGATTGCGTCCCGACTCCTTCTCAGGGAAAACCAGCTGATAGTCGGTGTAGGCCGCGCCCGCTTCCATCGGCACGATGAAGCCGGGATGCCCTCCCACGCAGAAGGGCATCACCCGCTCGGAGTGATTGTCCACGATGAAGTCCGTGCGGAAGCCGTTCTCCCGCAGCGTGTAGACCACATGGAACGCAAAATCAAAGGGGTATTGGGGACGGCTTTCTTCGGTTGGGGTGAGCACCAGGTCAACAAAATCGTCGCCGACGCGAGCTACCTGGAAGTCCGGGTTTCGGGTGAAGCCGTGCTTCGCCATGGGGTAGGTCACACCGCTGATGATGACCTTTTCATCCTTGGGCATGCCGCAAACCGGGAAAAGCACCGGCGCGTAGTTGGGCCACACGGCTGGATCAGCCTGCCAAATCACCTCGCGGCCGTCGTTTCCCTTGAAGGACACCATTTGCGCGCCTTTGAGTCGAATCTCAGCCGTGGTTGCGCTGGATTTCAGCTTGATATCCATTGTCTTTCCTCCCTTCGGAATCTCTTTCCACAACATTCGACACACATCCGGCGGATTCCTGCATATCTTGATGGCAGAAAGGAGGCGTTTTGATGCGCGATGCTTCCACAACATCCCCCTTTATCAACTCCGATCCCCATGAAGACTGGGTCACCTGGACAGAGCAATCCTCCCTGATGTCTCTGATTGACGAAGACCAAACCGACCGTCGGTATGTTTCTGATTCATCACAGCCTTACAGCAGTGCGCCGGTGATGCCCGAACCGCTTCCGCAGCCCGTCGTCATCAACCGACCGCAGTATAACGCCATTTTGAACCGCATCAACCAGGCCAAGCAGAATACCGGTGCTTATACATCCTGGAACGTTCCATAAAGTAACCCCGACGTAGTGCATCCACCAGCGTGTTGCAAGCGTCGGGGTTTCGTTGATTCCGCGATAAGCGGGAAATCGACTATTGGGGCTGTGCCCGGAGACAGGTCAGCGTCACACGGGCATCCACCTGCTTGAGCCAGGCCGCCACGGTATGCTTAAAGGCAGAGACCGTCGCGTCCCAGAGCTGCTCGCTGTTTTCGCCCGTCAGATAAACCTCCCGCCGGGCGAGGCGCTCCGATTCAAGCAGCCTCTCGTAGTCCTCCAGCGAGAAGCCCTTGTACCAGAAATCGTCCTTGTATACCTCGCTGGGTGTGAGCACATCCTGGATCAGGGTGGGCTGGGGGAGCGTAAATATGATTTCATCGCCCACAAGCTGCATCGTGACCTCACGCAGGTCGATGCCAAAGGACGCTTCATACCTGTAACTCACGTTGACCTCCGCCACCGAGCCGATGAACGCCGCGCGGATGTCATAATGCAGCACACCGTCCTCCTCGACCTTCAAGGTTTCCAGGCGGGCGCTGTTTGCCAGCTTTGTGGATAGCACCGCACTGGCCCGGATCGCCGCGCCGCCCTCGTCGGGAAGGAGCGCAGACGCCAGGCGGGACACATAGGGGAACAGGATGATCACCAGGATGGCCGTCAGTGCGCCGCCCACGGTCTTTGCCAGCCAGCGGAGAAATGCTTTCATAGGGCACCTCCCGTCAGGGTATTCAGATACACCAGGAGGGGAATCACCACATAGCGCAGCCCCTGGATCATGACGGTGACGATGCCAATCACCGCAAACAGGTTCCACAGGGTGAAGATCCTTCTGCGGTGCCTGCGGGCCTCGCGTCGCTGCACACGCTGCTCCGGCACAGGGGTGTTGTCATAGTTCTGCTGCGGCTGCCAGCCCTGCACTGGCTGATTCTGAGGGAAGCGGTAAACCGGCTGTTGCGGCGGATTGTCCGAAAAGCGTCGTCCTTGCTGGTTCGGCTGCTGCATTTGTGCACGCCCCTTTCCCAGGATGATCAGGGAATTCTCCCGTACTTCTCATTATACGACAAATGGGGGAATTTTTCCACCCCCAATCGGATAGAAGCTGAACTCCGGGTGAAGATACGCTGTCCGGTTGATGAAATCTTGGTACGGGCTTTCATTTTGCCTCCTTTCGTGGTAGAATGATAATGTGGTGTTTTATGCGATCAGTCTGCCTGAATGTAAACACTGCGAGATCTAACCCGAACAATATCAACCGATGGCAGGTGCGACAGATGGATATTAACTGGTACCCCGGACATATGGCAAAGACAAAGCGCCAATTGCAGGAGCAGCTCAGCCGCGTGGATGTGGTGGTGGAGCTCTGCGATGCGCGTCTGCCGTATTCCTCCCGCAACCCCGACCTGGACAAGCTGATTGCCAATAAAAAGCGCGTACTGCTGCTCAACAAGGCAGACCTGGCTGACCAGGGCATGACCAGCGCCTGGCTGAACTACTTCCGCAGCCAGGGCATTGACTGCGCCCCTTATAACGCCGCCACCGGCAAAGCCAAGGATGCCCTGGCCGTCATTGACCGCGCCGCCAAGGAAACGGTGGAGCGCGCCCTTGCCAAGGGGGTGCGCAAGACGGTCAAGGCCATGGTGGTCGGCGTGCCCAACGTGGGCAAGAGCACCTTCACCAACAAGCTGCATGGCAGCGGCATTGCCAAGACTGGCGATCACCCTGGCGTTACCCGAGCCAACCAGTGGGTGCGCATCACGCCCTACCTGGATCTGTTGGACACCCCCGGCCTGCTCTGGCCCAGGCTGGACGATCAGCTGGCTGCCCGCCGCTTGTGCTACATTGGCACGGTGAAGGACGATGTGGTTGATCTACCCATGCTGACCATCCATCTGCTCCAAGACATGCTATCTGTGAAGCCCGAGGCGGTCATGGAGCGCTTCCGCGTCACGGATGCCACGCTGCGGGGCGAAGCGCTGCTGGATGCCGTCTGCCGTGGCCGCGGCTTCCTGATGAAGGGCGGCGTGTGCGACTATGACCGCTGCTGCTATGTGGTGCTGGATGAATTCCGGGCAGGGAAGCTTGGCCGTATCACCCTGGAAACGCCGGCGAAGCCCCGTCCCCGCCTGACCATCCCGGGTGCTGGGAAGGAGGAAGCCCATGGCGAGGATTGACCGTCAGGCCCGCGCACAGCTGCTGATGGCGCATGACTGCCAGTTTTCAGGCGTGGTAGCAGGAATGGATGAAGTGGGACGCGGCCCGCTGGCGGGCAATGTGGTCACCGCGTGCGTCGTGATGCCCAAGGAGCCCGTGCTGCCCTGGATTGATGACAGCAAGAAGCTTTCCGAATCCCGGCGGGTAAAGGTGTATGAGGAGATCATGCGCATTGCCCTGTATGTAGGCATCGGCCAGGCCACACCGGAGGAAATCGACGAAATCAACATCCTGGAGGCCACGAAGAAAGCCATGCGGGACGCCGCTGCCCAGGTTCCGGCGGACGTGTTCCTCATCGACGCGGTGACTGGCCTGGGCCTTGCCGGGCAAGAGGTGCCCATCATCAAGGGGGATGCAACCTCCTACGCGATCGCCGCCGCCAGCATTGTTGCCAAGGTGACTCGCGACCGCCAGTTGATCGAGCTGGACAAGCAGTACCCGACCTACGGCTTTGCCCGCAACAAGGGCTACGGCACGGCGGAGCATATCGCCGCGTTGAAGGCATCAGGCCCCTGTCCTGCGCACCGGCGCAGCTTTATCCGGCATTTCTGCGATGAAACAGTATGAATCCGGCGTCAAGTATGAGGCCCTGGCGGAAAAGCACCTTTGCCGCCAAGGCATGCGGGCGCTCTCCAGGCGCTACCGGGCGGAGGACGGGGAGATCGACCTCATCATGGAGGACGGGGAAACCATTGTGTTTGTCGAGGTGAAGGCCCGGCCCGGCAGCGGTAGGGGAGCAGGGCTTCTGAGCGTCACCCCCGCCAAGCAGCGCCGGATGATCCACGCGGCCATGGCATATTTGCTGGAAATGCAATGGACCGAGCGTCTCGTTCGTTTTGATGTGGTAGAGATCACGCGGGATGGGCTGCTCCACATTCCCAACGCCTTCATGGCCGCCCTCTGAACCGGTACGCAGCCCGGATTCACATGTTTGAGGTGACTTTGATGTTCAGACGTTTTTTGCTGCTGATGGCAGCGCTCCTCCTGATCGCCATGCCCCTGGGCACTGCGGATGAGGAAACCAATCTGCTGAAAAACCCGGGTTTTGAGGAGCTGACGGACGCAGGCATGCCCGTGGGCTGGCAGACGGACGCCTATGTGACCCGGGAGGGCATCACCAGCTTCAGCGTGACCGGGGATGCCCAGGACGGCGAACACGCGGCTCTGATAGAAAGCTACGACATGAACGACGCGCGCTTTGCCCAAACCGTCAAGGTAAAACCGAACGCGATGTACCGCCTGTCCGGATGGATCAAGGCCTCGGAGATTCCCGATGCGGGACGGGGCGCCAATTTGTCCGTGGAGGGGGTGTATGTCTTTTCGGACAGCTTCTACGAGACGGAGGGCGAGTGGGTCTACGTTGAAACCTACGGCCTCACGAGCGACGATCAGACAGAGCTCACCATATTTGCCCGTTTGGGCGGATACAGCGGCGAAAGCCAGGGCGCGGCAGCCTTCGACAATCTATCCCTGGTGAAGGTGGACGAGCTGCCCGAGGGGATCTTTGCAGACGCCTGGTATGCTGACAAGCAGGCGCAGGCAGTTCAGCCCGTGGACGATACCGAAACCGGCGAGGCCAAGCCCTTCTGGCCCTGGCTGATTGTCATTGCGCTATGCTACGCCGCAGTCGCCATCTGCCTGATGGCGCTTTTCCAAAGCGACCAGCGGGAAGCTGCCCATCTCGAGCGCATCCAGCACAAGGCTGGCAGGATGCCCGCCTTCGCCATCATCGGCCTGTGCATCGCGGCGCTTGCGCGCATCCTTGTGGCACTGCGGGTGGATGGCTACCAGGTGGATGTGAACTGCTTCACGGCCTGGGGCAACACCATGGCCAAGGTGGGGCCTGGATTGTTCTACCAAAGCAACTGGTGCGACTATGTGCCGGGCTACATCTATGTGATGGGCCTCAACGGCTTGGTGGCCCAGGTGCTTCAGGGCATCGTCAGTCCAGCCTTTGTGCATAAGCTGATCCCCATGACCTGCGATCTGCTGAGCGCATGGATGGTCTACCATCTGGCGGTAGAGCATGAATACACGCGCCGTCAAGCGGGCGTTTTCGCCCTGCTGATGGCTTTCAACCCGGCAGTATTCCTCAACAGCGCGGCCTGGTGCCAGATCGACAGCGTGCTCTGCGTGGGGCTGATGCTGGTGGCGTATTTCGCGGTGCACCGTCAATGGACCGTTGTGCTGCCCCTGTATGTGCTTTGCATCCTGATGAAGCCCCAGGCGCTGATGCTTGGCTTCCTGGGGCTGTCCGCCCTCATCATGGAATGGGTGCGCCATCCCGCCACGGACGATGAGGGCAGGCGCTACCACCGGGATATGCTGATCGGCCTTGGCATCTCCGCAGCGGTGGCGCTGGTGATCATTCTACCGTTCTGCTTCCACCAGACCTCGCCGCTGTGGCTGTACAATCTCTATCAGGACACCCTGGCCTCCTATCCCTACGCGACGCTCAACACGGCCAACCTGTTCTATCTCTTTGACGGCAACTGGGACAGCATTGCCAATCCGGCCTCCACCGGGGCCTGCCTGTTCTTCGCCGATATGGCGGCTGCATGGGGTGTATATGCCTTCATCCGCCAGCGCGGGCGGCAAAGGGCGTGGTTCCTTGAGCCCATCCTGATGGCGGTGTACGCGCTTGTCTACCTGGTGCTGGGCCTCGTGGTCTGCACCTGGCTGCAGCTGGGCGTTGTCACCATGTCGATGGCCTTCGCGCTCGTCCTGCCGATGTACATCCGCTCCGGTAAACTGGCGCAACTGCCGCTTTGCGGCGCGGTGCTCTTCCTGCTGCTGTATGTCTTTGGCATCAAGATGCACGAACGCTACCTGTTCCCGGCCATCTTTCTGCTGGGCATGGCCTACGCCATCCGCCGCGACCGCCGCATCCTGGGATTGCTTATCGGCGCGTCCTGCATGCTCTTCATCAACGAGGGCGTTGTGCTGGATAACTCGCTGCGGCTGGGCGCCACCATGGGACACCTGAACGCAGATAACCGCGTGCTGGCGATTTGCCTGTCCCTGTGCAACGTGGGCATTGCCCTGACTTCCGTGTGGACCTGCCACCGCATCTGCGTGGAGGACGCTCAGGTGCGCTACCAGGAGAATCAGTCCGGCCCGGTCTACCAGGAGCATCCCTGCACGCCGCTGACCTTCCAGGGCAACGCCAAGCTGGGGCTGCGCCGCGTGGACGCACTGCTGATCCTGGGTGTGACGCTGGTGTATTCCCTCGTGACGCTGACGACCCTCGGATCTACCAAGGCGCCGCAGAAGCCGTGGAAGTCCACCGCACCCAATGAGTATGTGTACATTGACCTGGGACAGCATTACGATGATTTCAGCATGCTGTATTTCTGCCAGGTCAGTTACAGCAATTTCGCCGTGGCGGTCAGCGACGACATGGAGGGTCAGGGCTGGTCGGCAGATTACCCGGCGCAGATGGAGCAGGGCCAGTGCTTCCAATGGAAATACCTCAAGCGCAGCTACATATCCAACGGGTCACCTGTTTTCGTCGACGCCTCCACCTTCGCGGATGTGCAAAAGCTGTCCGGCCGTTATGTGCGCATCAACCCGATGCAGGTGGGCCTGGTCATCAACGAGTTGATCTTCAAGGACACATCGGGGCAGTTGATTACCGGCGCAACCGTGGTCGGCCGGGAGAACGCCAATGAGAGCTCGCCCCTGTACTCCGCGCCGGAGCACCTGCTGGATGAGCAGGATACCCTGGAGGGCGAACCCGGCTGGTGGAACTCCACCTACTTTGACGAAATCTACCATGCCCGCACCGCCTTTGAGCATACGCAGCACACCAACGCCTATGAGTGGACGCATCCGCCGCTGGGGAAGATCATCATGAGCTGGTTTGTGGCGCTCTTTGGCATGACGCCCTTCGGCTGGCGCTTTGGCGGCGCGCTGTGCGGCATCCTGATGCTGCCAGCGATGTATCTGCTGGTGAAGCAGCTGACCAAGCGCACCGACATGGCCTTTACCGCCATGCTGCTCATGACGCTGGACTGCATGCACCTCACCCAGACCCAGCTGGCGACCATCGACAGTTACCCGGTGTTGTTCATCATGCTCAGCTACTTCTTCATGCTGCGCTTTATGCAGCGGGACATTGTGCTGGAGGACGTGAAGCGCGTTCTGCCCGACCTGACGCTGAGTGGGTTCTTCATGGGCTGCTCCATCGCCAGCAAGTGGATTGGCGTGTATGCCGGCGCTGGGCTGGCCGTGCTGTACTTCTGGACCTGCTTCCGGCACCTGCGTCTGGGCCGCATGGCCGCCAGCATGCTCCAGGATGGCAAGCCATACACCCCCGAAGCGCTTTCCATTCTGGAACGCCGGGAGAAGAAGGCCTTCCCCCGCTTTGTGGTGCTGTGCCTGTGGTGTCTGCTGTTCTTCGTGGCCGTACCCCTGGTGATCTACCTGCTGTCCTACACCGTGCATTTCTCCGACAGGCATTTTAACAGCCTGTGGGATTTCCTGAAAACGGTGTACAACACCAATTTCGGCAAGTACAACAGCATGATGTCCTACCACAGCACGCCGGGCCTGGGCATGGATCACTTCTTCTATTCCCCCTGGTACGAGTGGCCGCTGATGATGAAGCCCATGTACTATGCCTCCGCCGCCTTTACGCCTGCGGGGAAGACCTACGCCATCTTCTGCTTTGGCAACCCCTGGGTGTGGGTGGTCGGAATCGGCGGCATCCTCTATACCGCCTGGCAGTGGGGGAAGGGCCATCGCTACACCCTGGCAGGCAGTGAGGGGCCCTTCCATGTCCATCGGGATAGCTGGGATGTCGCGCCAGCGTTCATCCTCGTTGGTCTGCTGGCGCAGTTCTTGCCGTGGGTGCTCGTGCCGCGCGGAACGTACATCTACCACTACTTCGCCAGCGTGCCCTTCCTGATTCTCGGCACCATGCTGATGCTGCATCACTTCACCCTTTGCAAGCCCAGGGCAGGGAAGATCGTCTGCATCGTCTACCTGGCGCTGTGCCTTATATGGTTTATTCTGCTCTTCCCCTATGCCAGCGGCGTGATGACGCCCACCTGGTGGATGGATGCCATCCGCGACTATCCCTACATTCCTCTCATCCCGGATTACTGGAAGAACGGTTTCCTTAAGAACCTCTCCCTCATCCTGGAAAAGATTCCAATCCTCCCGAACGTTTATCACCATTGATGATTCCTCCTGCCGCTTCCCCGGCAGGAGGTTTTTTCGCCTGTTCGCATTGCATTTTGACGGATTATGCGCTACAATGGTTGTACATGACAAATGATGAACGGAGGTGGAGCCATGCTGGCGCGCACGCTCGGATATGGTTTGAATGGCGTCAACGGCTTTGCTGTCAAGGTGGAGGTCTACGCAGCCAACGGCATGCCCGCGCTGGAGATCATCGGGCTGCCGGATGCGTCCGTCAAGGAAAGCCGTGACCGCGTCAGCGCAGCCATCAGGAACGCTGGCTTTTCCATGCCCATCTCCCGGCTGACCGTCAACCTGGCCCCCGCAGATATGAAGAAGGAAGGCCCTGCCTTTGACCTGCCCATCGCCGTAGGTGTGCTGATGGCTTCCAACCAGCTGGATCAGATGGATCTGACCCGCACGCTGATGCTGGGCGAGCTTTCCCTGGATGGCAGCCTCCAGCCGGTGCGCGGTGCGCTGCCGATGGTGATCAGCGCCAGCGAGCAGGGCATCATCGACGTGATCCTGCCGGAGGGAAACGCGGAGGAGGTCGCTTGCATCCAGGGCATTCGCGTATATCCAGCCAAGCATCTACGCCAGGTGGTGATGCACCTCAAGGGCAAGGAGCGCATCCCAGCCCAGTGCCAGCGCTCCTATCAGGAGATCGTGTCCTCCGCTCAGTGCATGATGGACATGGCCTCGGTGCAGGGGCAGCTTGGCGCGCGTCGTGCCCTGGAGGTCGCTGCTGCAGGCGGGCACAACATGCTGATGATTGGCGTTCCCGGCTCAGGCAAGACCATGCTTGCCCGCTGCCTGCCGGGGATTCTGCCTCCGCTGACCTTCGACGAGGCCCTGGAGACCACCCGCATTCATTCCATTGCCGGAAAGCTGACCCCCGGCAGCGGGCTGATGGTGACGCGGCCCTTCTGTGCGCCCCACCACAGCGCGTCGGTGGCGAGCCTGATCGGCGGCGGCTCCAATGCCCGCCCGGGCGAGGTCAGCATGGCCCACAATGGCGTGCTGTTCATGGATGAATTGCCCGAATTCAGCCGCAACGCGCTGGAAGCCCTCCGCCAGCCGCTGGAAGATGGCGTGGTGTCGGTCACACGGGTGCAGAACCAGGCGCAATATCAATCCAGCTTCATGCTGGTGGCAAGCATGAACCCCTGTCCCTGCGGCTTCTTCGGGAGCAAGCAGAAGCAGTGCCGGTGCTCCAAGCATGAGATTCGCCGCTACCTGGATCGGGTGTCCGGCCCGCTCCTGGACCGCATCGACATACAGATTGAGGTCGACGCTGTGCCCGTGAAGGAAATCAGCAGCGGCGCGGCGGGGGAGTCCTCCGCGGTGGTCGGCGCGCGGGTGCGTAAAGCCCGCGAAATGCAGCAGGCGCGTTACAGCAAGGATGGCATCCACTGCAACGCGCAGCTGGACGCAAAGCTGAGCCGCCGCTACTGCGCCCTGACGCAGGAGGCGGAAACACTGCTCCACATGGCAGTGGAACGCATGGGCATGAGCATGCGTGCCTATGGACGCGTTTTGAAGGTGGCCCGCACCATCGCCGACCTGGAGGGCACGGAGCAGATTGGCACCGCCCATGTAGCCGAGGCCATCCAATACCGCGAGCTGGACGGAAAGTACTGGCAATGATGGGTCAAGCACCATCCGCGATGTCCAGCGATAGAATTGACTTTCCAGCGCTCATTCTGTATAATAACCAATGAAATAACGGCGGTTTTCCGCCTATGAAAAGGGGCACTGACGATGAACTGGTCTGAAACGGTAACGCAACGGATTGAGGAGCTGCTCTGTTTTGCACAAGCCAAGCAGCTGATCGAGCAGGTCGACCTGCCGTATTATCGCAATCTGCTGCTGGATGTGATGGATTTGGATGCGCCGGAAGGGGAGCCGACGATCCCTGAAGCCGTGCCTGCCACCGCCACAAAGCTACTGTCGGCGCTGTGCGACCTCGCCGTGGAAAAGGGTCTCATCGAGGACATGGGCTATGCCCGCGATCTGTTCTCCACCCGCATCATGGGGCTGCTGACGCCCTCGCCCAAGGCCGTGCGGGAAGCCTTCCTCCAGGATGTGGCCGCTGGCCGCGCCGAGCAGGCGACCGACCGTTTCTACCACATGTGCCGCGATTGCGACTACATCAAGGTGGACGCCATCGCCCAGAATGTGCGCTATTTCGCCGACAGCCCTGCCGGTGAACTGGAGATCACCATCAACCTGTCCAAGCCCGAGAAGGACCCCAAGGAGATCGCCAAGCTGAAGAACGCCCCCAGCGTCGGCTATCCCAAGTGCATGCTGTGCGTGGAGAATCCCGGCTATCGCGGCAGGAGCAACTTCCCGGCAAGGCAGAATCATCGCGTTGTACCCATCAAGCTGGCCGGGCAGGACTGGTTCGTGCAGTATTCGCCCTATGCGTATTACGACGAGCATTGCATCGTGTTCAACAGCCAGCACATCCCCATGAAAATCAGCCGAGGCACCTTTGAGCGCCTGTTTGACTTTGTGCGACAGCTGCCCCATTATGTGCTGGGCTCCAATGCGGATCTGCCCATCGTCGGCGGCTCCATCCTCAACCACGACCACTTCCAGGGCGGCCGCTATTCCTTCCCGATGGACAAGGCGCCCATCAAGGTCAAGTTGAATACGCCTGTGGACGGCGTGCGGGCATCCATTCTGGATTGGCCCATGTCCGCCATCCAGCTGCGCGGCAAGGACGAAAGCGCCCTTATCAACGAGGCTGAGCGCATCCTGAACGCCTGGAGCAGCTATTCCGACCCGTCTTGCGATATCCTTGCCCAGACGGACGGCACGCCCCATAACACCATCACGCCCATCCTGCGCAAGGTGGGCGACGAGTACAGATTAAGCCTGGTGCTGCGCAACAACCGCACCAGCGATGAGCACCCGCTGGGTATCTTCCACCCGCACGCGCCGCTGCACCACATCAAGAAGGAGAACATCGGCCTGATCGAAGTGATGGGTCTGTTCATCCTGCCTGGCCGCCTGAAGACCGAGCTTGCCGCGCTGGAGGACTTCCTGACCGGCGAGCGCGCCCTGGTACGCCCCGATGAAAGCGATATGAGCGCTAAGCACTTCGACTGGGTGCAGGAGATTGTCGCGTCGCATGGGCTGTGCAAGGATCATGCGGACACGGCAGCTTTGCTCCGGAGCGAGGTCGCCAAGGTTTGTGCGCAGGTGCTGGCGGATGCCGGCGTGTTCAAGCAGGACGAGAACGGCCTGAACGGCTTCCTGCGGTTCATGGCAAGCCTGGGGTATCAGAAATAAGAAGGGCAGGGGAGCTTGGCTCCTCTGCCTATTTACATGCTGCTTATTCCTTTGTCGGCGGCGTATCGTCCGAAGTGACGTCGTAAAAAGTCGGTAATTCCACCTGTTCAGCCGCCATGCGACGGCGCTCGTCGGTCATATCGGCATAATGCTTGCGCGTGGTATCCACCGAGGTATGCCCAAGCACGTCCGCCACCAGGTAGATGTCGCCGGTTTTGTTGTACAAATTGGTCGCGAAGGTGCTGCGCAGCTTGTGTGGGCTGATGCGCGGCTTGAGGGGCGCGGCAATCGCGGCGTACTTCTTCACCAAGTTCTGCACAGCCCGCTGGGTGATTCGCCGCTTCTGCATGGATAGGAAGAGCGCGTCCTCATGCCCGGGCTGGGCCTCCATCTTCTCGCGATCCTCCAGGTAGTCAGCCAGCGCCTCTGCCACCTCTGGCGGAAAGTACAGAACCACCTGGTTGCCGCCCTTGCGGGTCACAAGGAAGGCATTGTTTTCCAGGTTGACATCGCTAATATTCAAGCCAACGCATTCAGATACGCGAACGCCTGTGCCCAAAAACAAGGACAGGAGCGCAAAATCACGCTTGACTGTCAATTTATGCCAGGCTTGCTGGCGGGCTGTCATCCCGTCACCGGTGGCGGCTTGTTCCAGCATGCGCTGCATTTCAGACTGCGTCAGGCGCAGAATCGGCTTTTCGTGAATTTTCGGAAGCGGCACCAGGGTCGTCACATTGGCGGGCACGCGGCCGTTTTTGAACAGATAATCGTAGAACGACCGGATGGAGCACAACTTGCGCTTGATGGACAAATCGTGGTTGACCATCGGCTTGAGCGGCGCATCGCTGTCCGGTTCATTTTTGTAATAGAAGGTGAGGTATTCCACATAGGCTGTCAGATCGCTTTGGTTGACCTGTGCCAAATCGTCGTCCGTGAACGCGTACAGCGGCTTGTGTGAAAAACGGACGCGCTCCGTTTGCAGAAACTGAAAGAAGGTTTTCAGGTCGATGGCATAGGCCAAGCGCGTGAATGTACCGGTTGTGACAGCGATTGCAGAGAAAAAATCACCGCATGCTGGCGGAAGCTCGCGTGCAACGGAGCGAATCTGCACAATGCGCTGCGCGTCGATTTTCTCGCGGTATGACATTTGATCGGCCATCTGCACCTCTCCTTCGCTTGTTTTAGGCATATCTATTCGCAAAACTGTGGTTTAGCGAATAGATACATCCGTTCCCTGCTCTGCCAATCCGTAGACTTGATACAGGCTAAGCATCTGCTTGTACAGCGTTTTCTTACCAAAGAGCGTACGGAATGTCACGGTCTTTTCCTTTCCCTCGCGCTTCAGACTGCACATCTCGGCTTCTGCATCGTCGTAGTTCTTCTGTATCGCAGCTTGCATCTGCTCGTAACGCGCAAGGCGTTCCTCGTTCGTGGCCGCCATCAAACCTCATCCTTCCGGCCATTGATGCGGCGGTACTCCTCAATCGCGCCCGTCGCCAGCTCGTCGCAGCGGTTGTTCTGCGGATGATCCGCGTGGCCCTTGACCTTCACGAAGGTCACGTTGTGCTTCTTCGTTTGCGCGAGCAGGATGAACCACAGATCCTGATTCTCCACCTGGCCGCCGGAGGACGTTTTCCATCCCCTTTTCTGCCAGCCCTCGATCCAGTGGTCATTGAAGGCCTGCACCATGTAGTTGCTGTCGGAATACAGCATCACGTCACAGGGCTCCTTCAATGCGCCCAGCGCGCTAATGGCGGCAAACAGCTCCATGCGGTTGTTCGTAGTGCCGGCCATGTAGCCGCTCATTTCCTTTTTATGTGGGCCAAACTCCAGGATGCAGCCCCAGCCGCCCGGGCCAGGATTGCCAGAGCAGGCGCCGTCAGTATAGATGTTGACCTTCTTGCGTGGACGGGTTTCAGACAAAGCAAGGCCTCCTCATTCGTCATTATGCACAAATTTCAATAGATTATTTGGACATCATGCGTGATCTCTCTGCGCACACCTTCATTGCATCCATGATGGCAGCCCGGAAGCCCTTGCGTTCCAGCTCCTCGACGGCCTCAATGGTCGTTCCTGCGGGCGAACACACAGCGTCCTTGAGCGCTCCGGGATGCGTCCCGCTTTGCAGCACCATCAGTGCGCTGCCCAGCAGCGTCTGCGCAGCCATCTCGTAGGCGCAGGCGCGGGGCAAGCCTTCCTTCACGCCCGCATCCGCCATGGCCTCTATCATCATGTACACATAGGCCGGGCTGCTGCCGCTGATGGCAATCACGCCGTCAAACAGCCGCTCGGGCAGCACCACGGTGCGTCCCACCGCGTCAAATATGCCCTTGGCAAAGTCGAAATCATCCTGGTCGAAGGTGGTTTCCTCGCAGATGGCGGACATCGCTTCCCCCACCAACGCGGGCGTATTGGGCATCACGCGAAGATAGGTCGCGTCCGTGCCGGATAGCGCCTGGGCCAGTCGCTCAACCGTCCAGCCAGCAGCAATGCTGATCACAGCCTTGCCGTTCAGCGCCTCGCCAATTTCCACCAGGATGTCCCCCAGGTGCTGGGGCTTGACGGCCAGGATGACCATATCGCACATTTCGACCAGCTCCAGGGCGGATTCCGTACAGGTCAGCCCCGGGAATTCGTCAGAGAGCTCCTCCAGCTTCCGGCGAGTGCGCCTGCAAACGGCAATTTCCTCCTCCGGCAGATACCCCGCGTTCAG
>JAQXLU010000054.1 GCA_029012285.1 Clostridiales bacterium
TTCGCAAAGGGGATAGGCGTAGCGCGGCTCGATGCCAAAGCATTCCTCCAGGGTCGCGGGCCAGTGCTTCGCCACCACCTCGGGATGCTGCCGCCAGCCCATGAACACCTCCGCCATGTGGCGGCGGTAATCCTCCGCTGAGCAGACGTAGTTGTCCCCGTGGGTCACGCCCGCCGCCACGTCCCTTTCCGGCAGGGTAATGTAGTCCGTCACCGTGCTGCCATCCGCCCGATAGCGGGTGATGCAGCTGCCGGGCGCGGTCTTGACCGCCATTTCCGCCCGCCCGTCGCCGTCAAAGTCATACACCATGAACTGGGTGTAATGCGCGCCCGCGCGGATGTTCACGCCCATATCAACCCGCCAGAGCAGCGTGCCGTCCAGGTGGATGCAGTCGATATAGCACTTGCCGGTATACCCCTTGATGGACACGTCCTGGGAGTTGGTGGGGTCCCACTTGACGAAGAGCTCGTACTGTCCGTCGCCGTCCACATCGCCCACGGAGAGGTCGTTGGCGGTGTACTCATACGCCTGGCCCGCGGGAGTCACGCCACCCTCGGGCTTGTGCAGCGGGATATCCAGGTAGCCGTTGGCCCAGGGCTTGACGGGCTTGCAGGGCGGCAACGCCGCGCCATCCAGGATGGCCGCAACGGCATATACATCCGTCGCCGTGCCATTGGCATCCTGATAATTGGTGCTGTCGGTGACCGTGGCGATGGCCTCGCCATTGCGCAGCACGATGAAATCCGCACCAATCAGGCGTTCCTGGGTTGCGCCGCGCGCCTCCTGACGCAAAAAGCGCCAGGACAGATACACGCCGTCCTCTGTTTTCACGGCCACCAGGCCACGGTCGAGCTTTTCCAGCTGGGGCTGCATGGATACTCCTCCTTTATCTAACGCACCGGATTTGCCAATATTTTAGTGGAATGCGCCAACCCTGTCAAGATGGCACTTGAAAATGCCGCCCAAATGTGCGACAATGGAGAAAACCATCACGAAGGAGGCCCCGTATGAAGCTCCTGTACTACACCCGTCAGCCCCTGGAGGAGGCGATCTATGCGCCCAAGCTGGCTGACAGCGTTCATTTCGCCCTGATTGAGGACGGCAAATGCCTGGCGCTTTTGCACAATTCCGGCATTGTGTATGCCAAAGCCGAGCCCGGGGCGCAGGGCCTGCTCCATGCCTACAGCCTGCGCGACCCCTGGATGACGCGCATCGGCAGCGCATGGCATCTCCTGGCCCGCCGCATCGAGGTGGACGGTGCGCCCGACGCCGATAGCGCGGGGCATCTGCTGCATTTTGTGTCAGAGGATCTACTTCACTTTGCGCAGCAGCCCCTCCTGCCCGAAACGGACGAGCTGGCCAGGGCCTACGCCGGGCGGGCGGCTGCGTCCGTCGATGGCCTGGCGCTGCCCGAGGGCTGCATCCCGGCGGGCATCATCGACATCCCGGAGGAAACCGCCCTGCGCATGCGCCATCGCTTCCTCCCACCGGTGAACGTCGCCAACGAGGTTCCCGCCCGGGTGGAAGCCGCCTCCCCCGCCGACATGGCCCGGGTGAAAGCCGTGGCCCGGTATTCCGACGGCAGCACGGTCAAAAAGCGGGTGGACTGGCTGCTGGACACGGTGGATTTCACCGTCCCCGGGACGTATGAGGTCGAGGGCCGCGTCCACCAGGATCGCTACGAATTCCCCGTCGCATGGCACAAGGCCGACCCCGCCATCTGCAAGTGGCAGGGCATGTATTACTTCATCTCCACCAACGATCTGGACGGCAACCACAGCCTGTACATCCGTCAGGCCAGCAGCATCCCCGCCCTGGCGACAGCCCAGCAGATTTGCATCCTGGACACCACCATGTACCCCCACCTGGGCAATCTCCTCTGGGCCCCGGAAATGCACATCATCGACGGCAAGCTGTACATCTTCCACGCGGGCACGCCGGAGAGCTTCTTCTGCGAGCAGTGCCACGTCATGGCGCTCAAGGAGGGCGGCAACCCCATCAAGGCCAGCGACTGGGAGATGCCCCGCCGGGTCGTCAAGGCGGACGGCAGCATGCTCTATGGTCCTGAGGGCATCACGCTGGACATGACGGTGTTCCACTCGGCGGGGAAGCTCTACGCAGCCTGGTCGCAGCGCCAGTTCCAGCCGGTGGATTTGGGCGCGTGGCTCTACATCGCCGAAATTGACCCCAAGAAGCCCTGGCAGCTCAAAACCGAGCCCCAGGTGCTGACCAAGCCCGAATACGGCTGGGAGAACAACCACGTCTTTGTAGCCGAGGGCCCCTTCGCGCTCTACCACGGCGGACGCATCTACCTTTCCTACTCCGGAGCGCTGGTGGACAGCACCTATGTGGTGGGCATGCTGAGCATGGCGGACGGCGCTGATCCCCTTGACCCCGCCAGCTGGACGAAGGAAAACTACCCCCTCCTGTCCTCCCGCAGCGTGGAGGGAGAATACGGCCCGGGTCACAACGCCTACGTCACCGACGAGGACGGTCTGGTCTGGAACACCTACCATGCCCGTCCGGGCTTCTACGCCACCCAGCAGGGCTCGAGCAGCGAGCGGGTGGACGAGAAGGTGATTTTCGGTGCGCGTTCCTCCGGCATCCGCCGGGTACACTTTAGCATCGAGGATTTCCCCGTGCTGGACATGACCGAGGAGATGGATCTCGATCCGGCTTTGCAATGGGTCAGGACGACGGTGGTGGTGGCATGAAGGTCACCATCGAAGCGCTCAACAGCCTGGATCTGAATGAAATCATCCTCGCAGGGCAACTTCGTTCAAGTACCATCATCCCACCGACCTGGAGCACTTGATCGCAGCCCCAGGATAATGAGCAGTAACCGCCAGGAGGACCACATGGAGCAGATCGAAACGAATCGCCTCATCCTCCGTCCCTTCACCGAGGCGGACTATGACGACCTGTACGAATTCCTGTCCCAGCGCGCCAAGGACGCCTTCGAGGCTTATCCCGGCATCACCTACGAGAACGGCCGGGAGCATCTCCGCTACCGCCTGGGCTCGGAGGAATTCTTCGCCATGGCGCTCAAGGGCACCGGCAAGGTCATCGGCAACATCTACTACGGCAGCCGCCCCTTCGACGCCCGGGAGGTGGGCTACATCGTCAACAAGGACTACCAGCGTCAGGGCTATGCGCTGGAGGCCCTGTCCGCCGTGATGCGCCACGCCTTCTCCCATGGTGTGCACCGGTTGTATGCGGAGTGCGACCCGCGCAACACCTGCTCCTGGCGTCTGCTGGAGAAGGCCGGCTTTCAGCGGGAAGCCCACTTCCATCAGAATGTGTTCTTCACCAGGGACGAAAGCAGCCAGCCCCTCTGGCAGGATACCTATGTGTACGCCATCGTGCATGCATGAGCGTTGCTCCAAATGGCAGAGGAATGGCTGGCTTCCCAAGGCTGCGCATACGCCATACTGACCACCGATACCGCGCCTTTGTTCTATCAGCAGCGCGGATACACGCTGCACAGGGAAATCAGCGCAAGAAACCAGGCGGATGTATACGTCAAGCCCCTGACATGAGACGCGGCCCTCTCTCCTGCCTTGGAGAGAGGGCCATCCCTTACGCAAAGAACCCCGCAGCCTCCGGGCATGCTCGCAGCACCTCCGCCTTCGTCAGGATGCGGTAATGCTCGTACATGAATTCCGGCACGCACACACAGGAGCAGAGCATCGCCCCCTTCGCGCCGGGAACGGGCCTTGCGCCGAAGGTCACGCCAGCCTTCATCAGCACGCAGGGCTGCGCGCCCTCGCCCAGGCCCAGCCGATCCACGCGCAGCACGCCGTCCGCGCCGTAGGACCACAATTCCACGTCCGGCCCGGCATGCCAGAGCCAGTATTCGTCCGCGTCCAGCACGTGGAAGTCGGACACCTCGTCCTCCCCCAGCAGGTAGTAGATCACGCCATGGGCCGGGCGTTCCCCGGTGCGCACGGCGCTGTCGCGGTATAGTTCGCGGAAGGCGCCGCCCTCCACATGGGGCACAAGGCCAAAGCGGCGGATGAGTTCCTCAGCGGTATATTGCATAGCAGATTCCTCCTTTACCCCCATTGTACCCCATTTGCGGCCCTTGTGCAAGACGGTACACTGTGCTATAATATATAGAAATGAAATCACGGAGGTCTCGCCATGCTGCGGAAGATCGCATCCTTCACCATCAATCACGACACCCTCGCGCCGGGCATGTACATCTCCCGCATCGACGGGGACTGCATCACCTACGATTTGCGCTGCAAGTGGCCCAACCGCGGGGATTACCTCGCCCAGGGCGCGTTGCACACCCTGGAGCATCTGGTGGCCACCTTTGTCCGCTCCTCCCCCTGGTCGGAGCAGGTGGTGTACTTCGGCCCCATGGGCTGCCGCACCGGCTTCTACCTGATTTTGCGGGACGCGGTGACCCATCAGCAGGCCATCGACCTGGTGAAGGCGGCTTTCGCCTTCGCGGCGGACTTCACGGGGGAAATCCCCGGCGCAAGGCGCATTGAATGCGGCAATTACCTGGAGCACGATCTGCCCGGCGCCAAGGCGGAGGCTGCGGCCTATGTGCAGCTGCTCTCCCACGTCACCCCGGACGCCCTCGTTTACCCCGACTGAGCCTGTTGCGGAAGGACACGAACATGAGAATTGCTTTCATTGGAGACCTCCATGGCAATTATCTCGCCACCCAGGCGATGGAGGCCGAGCTGCGCCGCCAAGGTGCGGAGGAAATCTGGTTCCTGGGCGACGCGGTAGGCAAGGGCCCGCAGAACGCCCTGACCTGCGACTGGGTGCGCGCCAACTGCAAGGTTTGCATCGGCGGCAACTGGGATTACGGCATCGGCGGCCAGGAATTCCCCGAGGACGGGTACTTCTGGCGTCAGCTTGGCCCGCAGCGCATGCAATGGCTGCGTACCCTCCCCCGCGAGACCGATGCGTGGATCAGCGGCGTGCACTTCCGCCTCTTCCACGGGCGGCCGGTCACGCCCCTCATCAGCGTGCAGGATGACAAGACGCTCTTCGCCCAGGCCTTCCGTGCCAACGGGGAAACCTACACCGGCATCATCTTCGCAGACAGCCACCGGCCCTTTGTCCGCACGCTGAACGACGGCTACGCCCTCAACACGGGCAGCGTGGGCAACAGCATGGGCGTCCCGAAAGCCCACGCCCTCCTGCTGGACGGCGAGGTGGGCAGCCATGCCGCCGCACCCCTGTCAATGACCATCCTCTCCGTGCCCTACGACAATGAAGCTGCGGCGGAAATTGCCCGCCAGGACCAGCAGCTTCCCCACCGGGAGTCCTTCATCCGGGAGGTGCTGACCGGGATTTATTCCCGCAACTGAAGCATCGCGGTAACAGAATTGAACAGAAAACGACCGTCGCGAACAGCCACATTATTTGCAGGCTGAAGCGTTCGGTCGTTTTCTTGTTTGGCGGAAATCAAGGGGTTCGACGGGCATGGGGATATAAGGGGCTGGGTGAGCTGTTTCGCGAATCTTTGATTCGCGAAAGGCGCGCGGGGCGTTATTGGGCTGCGGCCCGGGGTCTCCGACGGGGAGGGGCGCCGCCCCTCCACCCCGCAAGGGGCTTAGCCCCTTGACCCATTTTCGCTGCGCGAGGGTTATTTGTCGGGGAGCGTCCAGCCTTTGTAAGCCAACACCTCGCCGTTGCGGCGGGTATTGTCTCCTGCCTGGTCAAGACTCGCCCGATACTGACGGGGGCTCATCCCCATCAGCTGCTGAAAATTACGATTAAACGACGACGCGGAAGGCATCCCCACCGCCTGCGCAATGGTCAGCACCGGATCATTGGTGTTGGCCAGCAGAATGCATGCCTGATAAATGCGTGTGGAAATGACAAACTGCAACGGCGTGGCATCCATACAGGACAGGAACAACCGGCGGAAGTGGGTCTGGGACAGATGGCACATGGAGGCCAGGGTCTCCGTGTTGCAGGGCTCCATGTAATGGTCAAGGATGTACTCCAGGGCAGGCTTGAGCGGGAAGAGCTTGCTGGGCTTGCTCATGGGCTGCGCGTCGGAGGAAAAATGCCGGGAAAGCTCCATGTTCATCGCCATGGCATACACCCGCAGAAGCTGGGTGGATTCCGCCTGGGGATGGAGCGCCTCGTCCATCATGCACCGGGCCAGGAAGGGGATGCGCGACGTTTGCTGGGCGGCGGTGAATTTCAGATACCGGCTGGACCACTGCACCGTCTTTCCCGCGGCGGAGCGGGCCGCGTCCAGCACTGTGCGGGAGAGCGCGTCCAGATCGGCATACAGGTAGGACCACAGGCTCCGGCATCCCTTAACCGAGCAGGTGGTATGGGGCACATGGCGGGGAATGAGGAACACATCCCCCTTGGTGAAGGGGACAACCTCGTCCTCAAAGCGGATATACCCGCTGTCCGAATGGCAAAAGCCAATCTCCAGGCAGTTGTGAAAGTGCAGCCGGGAGGACGGCGTATCGGAGATTCGCCACTGATCCCCCGAGAGCGTGAACACCGGCAGATCCACGGGAAGGTCATAAATGCGGTATTCAACTACATCCCTTTTTGTCCTGGCCATGTGCTAACCGCTCCTTTTCCATTGTGCATTTTGTTCATTCCTTGACCAGTATAGCATGATTTTTGTCAAATGAAAAGACAAAATTATGGATAAAGGGTTGTTTTTGAGCAGTGTTCGATTGCTTTAAGGTGGGCAGGAAAGGGCGAATGAGATATAATAATCATAAGCAAGAAGAGAAGAAACGTGACCGGCTACTCGCACCGCGTTTTTTCTGATGGTTAATCTGAAGGAGGCTGTTGCGATGGAGCGTGTGGAGAGAAAATCTCTGCGGCAGATGAACCGCTCGCGCGACCTATGGAAGCGCATCAAAAAGTACTGGCCGCTGCTGGTGCTGATCCTGATCCCTCTGGCCCTGGTGTTTGTCTTTAACTACGCCGCCTATCCGGGGCTGCGCATCGTGTTCTACAACTACAAGCCCGCCCTGGGCTTTGCAAAGAGCAAGTGGGTCGGCTGGGACATCTTTGAAAAGGTGTTCCGTGACCGTGACTTCTACCGCGCGCTGCGCAACTCCCTGGTGTTCAACATCCTGGGCCTGGCGCTGTCCTTCCCCGCGCCCATCGTTCTGGCGCTCATGCTCAACGAGCTCAAGTACCCCCGCTTCAAGAAGGTCTCCCAGACCATCCTATACCTGCCCCACTTCCTGTCCTGGGTCATCATCGGCTCCCTGGCCTACAGCCTCTTCCGCCCCACCACCGGCCTGGTGAACGTGCTGATGATGCGCGCCGGCTGGATCGAAAAGGGCATCCCCTTCCTGACCGAAAAGACCCACTGGGCCGTCACCTACCTGCTCATCGGCGTGTGGCAGGGCATGGGCTGGGGCACGATCATCTACCTGGCTGCCCTGACCGGCATCAACGGCGAGCTCTATGAGGCCGCCATGATCGACGGTGCCGGCCGCTGGAAGCGCATGCTCCACATCACCCTCCCCGGTATCAAGGGAACCATCATCACCCTGTTGATCATGAACCTGGGCCGCCTGATGGGCTCCAACTTCGAGGCGCTGAAGGTCTTTGGCAACTCTCAAGTGCGTGAATATCAGTACCAACTGGCCATCTATGTGTATGAAAAGGGCCTGGGCTCAGGCGGCAACTACAGCATGTCCACCGCGGTGAACCTCTTCCAGTCCCTGGTGGGCCTGATCCTGGTGCTGCTGGCTGACCGCTTTGCCAAGATCATCGGCGAAGATGGTTTGCTGTAAGGAGGTGTGCGTATGAGCCTGTTCAAGAAAAAGACTGCCGAGGTCAACAATGACAGCATCTCCGGCGATGGTACGCATGCCGTATCCCACTTCAGCTTTGCCGACGCCCTGATGATGTTCATCATCGCCCTGCTGTGCTGCACCTGCATCTTCCCGTTCATTCACATCATTGCCAAGTCCTTCTCCTCCAATGCAGCCGTCGCCTCCCAGCAGGTGGTGTTCTGGCCGGTGGAGATCAACACCCAGGCATATGCTTCCATCCTCAAGGATGGCCGCATGACCTACTCCATCGTGTACAGCGCCATCGTGACGGTGGTGTTCGCCATCCTGGGCGTGTGCGTCACCATCTGCGCCGCCTACCCGCTGACGAAGAAGGATCTGCCCTTCCGCCCGGTGCTGTCCTTCCTGCTGATGTTCCCCATGTACTTCGGCGCGGGCCTGATCCCCACCTACCTGCTCTACAACTCCTACCACATGCTGGACACCGTGTGGGTGCTGATTCTCCCGCTGATCTTCTCCCCCTACAACATGCTGGTGATGAAGTCCTTCCTGCAAAGCACCATCCCGGTGTCCCTGGAGGAGAGCGCCTTCCTGGACGGCGCGGGCTACTTCCGCATCCTCTTCAAGGTGGTGCTGCCCCTCTCCAAGCCCATCATCGCCACGCTGCTTTTGTTCTACGCCGTCGGCCGCTGGAACGCATACGGCGATAACCTGTACTACATCAAGCTGAATGAAAACCTCAAGATGATCCAGTACCTGCTCTACCAGATGGTGACCAACGCCAGCGAGGCACAGACCATCGCCATGGCGGAGGGCTCCGTACAGGTGACCAACCCCGAGGTGCAGCAGGCCGCTGCCATCATGGTGACCACCCTGCCCATCCTGATCGTGTATCCCTTCGTGCAGAAGCACTTCGTCAAGGGCGCGATGATCGGCTCCGTGAAGGGTTGATCGCGCCGCATCCCAACGGATTTTTGGCGGAAGGCATCCGCCATAATCATACATCATTTAAGGAGGTACCCCTATGAAGCGCATTGTTACCCTGATCCTGGCGCTGGCGATGGTGCTGAGCATGTTCAGCTTCGCC
>JAQXLU010000055.1 GCA_029012285.1 Clostridiales bacterium
TGGTTTTTATTTTACAGGTTCTGCACTTTCAGCCATCTTGATGATTTCGGAATCATCAATTTTGCTTGGAGTGTATTCCAGAATATAAGTGACTTCCGGAGAATAAGTCCAACAGAGAAATGCCGTGTCATCTTTCTTGTAGTCTGCTTCTCTTCAACCTTTGTCTTCATTGCTGCAAAGGTACTTCTAATTTTTGCAAGAGTCTCATCAAGTAAAGCCTTGGCTACTGTCCAATATGAATTATAGCTCTACAGCACATTCAGGCTTAATATGCGCAATGTCTATTGCATCCGGAGAAAGAATAGGGTATAATTGCTACATGTAGGAATATACCTAAACCGATATAGCGACAGTAGTGGTCAAATGTTCGAAACGAACGCAGGAGGGATGCAGATGAACAAGATAGCAAGGACACTGATTGCGCTGCTCGTTGTGCTGCTGCTAACGGCGGCAGGCAGCGCGCTGGCGGAGGTAATCCACAGCGGAACGTGGGGAGACAACCTGACCTGGTCGGTCAGCGACGATTACACGCTGACGATTTCCGGCGTCGGAGACATGCAGGATGGAGCGCTCGCAATCTATAGCTCCTCGATCAAGAAGGTCGTGGTGGGGGAAGGCGTGAAGAGCATCGGAGCGCGTGCGTTCGATTCTTATAGCGCTCTCGAAGCGGTGGTGCTTCCGTCCACCCTACAGAGCATCGGATCGGATGCGTTCATGTACTGTTCCAATCTCCTCGCGGTGGAGATTCCGAACGGCGTGACGAGCATCGGAGAGCATGCGTTCGCCAGCTGCTCCTCGCTTGGCACGGTGAGCATTCCGTCCAGCGTGAAGAGCATCGGACAGCAGGCCTTTGCTTATTGCTACGCACTTTCGAGCGTCACGGGCGCAGAGGGCGTGGAGACTATCGGACAAGACGCGTTTGTGAAGTGCGGCGCTCTGAAAAGCTATCCCTGGTCGAATTGCCTGAAAAGCATAGGAGATACCGCCTTTAACCAATGCGATCTTTCGAGCGTAGATCTTCCCGATACTGTGGAGACGATCGGGAATGCTGCGTTCTACAATAATGCGAACCTGACGCGCGTGAAGCTGCCGGAGAACGAGAACTTTACAGCAATCTCCAAGAACTTATTCATATCGTGCGGAATGCTCAAAGCGGTGGAGGTGCCGGACAGCGTAACCAGCATCGGAGAGTACGCGTTCTATGATTGCACTTCCGCGGTGATCACGCTGCCGGACAACATCAGCACAATCGGAGCCGGCGCGCTCGCCAATGTCAATAAGATTATCTGCAATCCGGCCTCGACGACGGCGACCGTGATGCCTGACGGCCAATACTTTTCCGCGCCGGGCGCTCCCGGTTTCTTACTGTATAACTCCTCTGGCGACATCTGTCTTGAGAGCTACAGCGGCGCGGGCGGAGCGGTTACAATTCCGGCAGGTGTAAAAGAAATCGGAAACGGCGCTTTCATGGGCTGCAACAAGATCACGAGCGTGACGATCCCGAACAGCGTTACAAAGATCAGGGTGAACGCCTTCAATGGCTGCACCGGCCTGAAAAGCGTGACGATTCCGGAAAGCGTGACGCTGATTCTCCAGAACGCGTTCTACAACTGCTCCAGCCTGGAAAGCGTCAGCATTCCCTCGGGCGTGACGCGCATCGAAGATCACACCTTCTACGGCTGCGCCAGCCTGAAAAGCGTCAGCATTCCCTCGGGCGTGACGGGTATCGGCATCAGCACCTTCGAGGGTTGCGCCAGCCTGACGGACGTGACGCTTCCGTCGGGGATCACGGAAATTTTAAATACCACCTTCAAGGGCTGCACCAGCCTGACGGGCATCGATATTCCCTCGGGCGTGACGAGTATCGGCGAACGCGCCTTCGAGGGCTGCGCCGGCCTAAAGGACGTGACCATTCCGGACAGCGTTACAAAAATCTGGTCGTACACCTTCAAGGACTGCACCTCTGCGACGATCACGCTGCCGGACGATGTCATCCCGTCTATTGGAACTTTCGAAAATGTGAAGGCCGTCGTCTGCGAGGTGCATACGAAAGCCGCACGAAACCTGGGAAGCAGTTATCCCTTTATTCTGAAATCCAACCCGCATTTCAAGCTGATCCAGCTTAGCGAATCCAGTGCGAAAGTCGTGTCGTACAGCGGGCCGACGAACTATGTGGTGATTCCGGATTACGTCACCCAATGGACTGATACGACAACTGAAATTGTCAACCTGTGGCTGCCGGATACGCTGGATTACCAATGCACCTTCCAGCTCAAGGCGCGGAACGTCACCATTCCTGAGTGTAAGGGTGCAACGTATTGGAATCTTCTCAATTTTGATTCTATCGAGAAGATCTGGCTGCCGGACAACGTTGAACCATCCTGTTTGTATGGCAGTCTCATTTATTCAACCGCACCCGTGGTCTATGGCAGCGCGGGCAGCCGTGCGCAGGACTGGGCCGAATATCGCGAGCTTAAATTCTGCGCGGTCGACTCGGAGAATCCGTACACCATCCGCCTGAACGGAAGTACGACGCTGGGTATGGACGTGGGCGAGGTGTACACGCTGAACGCGGAGGACTGTACTGTCTTCCCCTATCCCGCAGGATACCGCGGCGCATACAGCTTTGCGCTGGAGGGCGACGCGGCGACGCTGGAGGGCAACGCCATCACGGCCCTAAAGGAGGGCGAAGCGACGCTGAAGGTGACGCTGGACGGCAAGTATACCTCGGATATTCAGCTGACCGTGCATCCGGCGTTGCAGAGCTTTGATCTTATCTCGGCCCAAATTGCCAAGCGGGGCGCGGAGTTCATCGTCGAGGCGCTCATTCCTGCGTCTGAGAACTCCGTCGGCAGGCTGACCTGGGTTCAGGACGGCGAGGTGGTCTATATCGGCACGGAGCACACGCGTAGGCTGACCGCGCCCGCCACGGGAGACCAAACGGTCGTCCGCATCACTGCGCCCAGCGGCGTGTCCCACGAGGTGACGCTCAAGCTGTACAACAGTATCTCCGATCCGTATCTGGATTCGAAGATGTATGATGAAGCGTCGGGAGAGTATGTCGCCGTGCTCAACGCTCCGCTGAACATCTATGTGGACGTCGACGGCGAAAAGCTGGTCGATGACCGTGGCAGCTATGCTTACATGGTTTACAGCAACTATTTCTGGTTTGAGAATGGCGTTCTCTGCGCGGGGAACAGTGTCGTAGATAGCCACAGCTTTACTGTGTGCGACTTTGGGGGCACGAAACACAGTTTCTCCGTCTCCATCCGGTGTACGCATCTGAAAACGGAACAGCGGGATGAGCAACAGCCCACCTGCGAGTTTGGTGCCCTTAAGGCTTACACGTTTTGCGAGGACTGTGAAAGTATAATCATTAACGTCGACGGCGAGACGGTTGCCATCAAATATCAAGATATCTATGACCCTGCTATTTTTGCGCAGTACCACACATACTACTACATCATGCCTCTCCGCCATAAGGACAAGACCCTGATGGAGGCGAAGGCTCCCACCTGCACCGAGCCGGGCCACATCGAATGCTACGATTGCAACTCTTGCGGCGAGCACTTTACGCTGGCGGAGGACGGAGAATATTACAAGCTGGAAATGTCCACTTGGCAGATTCCCGCCACCGGACATCTACATCTGACCCCGACCGAAGCATCTGATCCCACCTGCGTAAAGCCCGGCAACACCGCATACTACACCTGCGATGACTGCGGCGCGTTCCTCGTGAAGGATGGCGAGAGCTATACCGAAGTGGAGAAGGACAGCTGGGTGATTCCGGTGGTGAACATCCATCACGCGGTGAACTCCGTCTGTAGCGATTGCGGCATGAGCTTCAGCCTGACCGGAATTAAGACGATGACGCTGCCGGCTTCGCTCATCGAAATCAAGGAAGAGGCATTTGCCGGCACATCTGCGCAGGCCATCGTCGTGCCGGACGGCTGCAGAACCATCGGCGAGCGCGCATTCGCGGACTGCAAGCTGCTGCGCTACGTCTTCCTTCCGGCGGCGCTGGAGGGCAAGCTGCCCGATGACGCCTTCGAGGGATGCGGCTCCGACATACTTCTGATCTACAAGTAACGCACAGACAAAACGCCCGCCCGCAGTGATATGCTGCTCCCCCTGAAGTAAACACTGGAACAAAACCAGTGAGCTTCAGGGGGAGATTTTATGTCAAGGAGAGCAAAGTATACAATAAGCTGCTTATACTAAGGATACTCAGAATAAATGAGGTGGTGCGGTGGTGAGCGGAATTCTGCCAGATGCGATTGCAGATATCGAAGGTTTACTGGATGTAAATCGAGGGAACCTCTGAATAACACTCACCAGTCGGGTCAAAAGGCGGTATCTGCGCAGCATCCCGCCCAGTAATTGGTAATATGCAGCATATTTCCCGTCTAATCCCCACTTTTTCTGCCCGCAGCCCTGAAAAAGGGCAGACTTCGCCCCTGATCAGGCAAAAGAAAGTTTTCGTCCTGCGATGACGAGCATGTACAAATTGGCACAGGCAAGCATGGCATAGAGCCGGCTCTCGTTCTTCTTCAATCCACGATACACCGTTTTCCCGTAGCCAAACTGACACTTGATGATCCGGAATACGTGTTCCACCTTGCAGCGTACAGAGGATTTACAATTTTCAATGAAGCGTTCCCAATCGATGGCATTGTCACTGACTTTGGGAAGACTGTGGGGACGGCGGTTGATCCGGAAATCAATCTGGGAAAAGTGTTCATTGTTCACGATTTCGGGACGTTTCTGGACACCAAGATAATGCTGATCGTGGCCATGAAAGAGTACAACACTCATTTCAGAATCAGCGTCAGCGTCGCGGTGAGCCAGCAGTTTTTCGCATGGGTCTTCGGTTTGGGAAAGGCTGTGCGAATCGTCGCCCCTGAAAGTGTGAAGGAACAGATGAAGAAGGCTCTTCAAGATATCGCAGAGAGATACGAATAACAGAAGGCGAAGCACCTGAGCAAAATCAGTGCTTCGCCCTGTTTTGTAAGTAAAGCCTGATTGACAGGAAAATTCGCTACACCTATAATCAGACTGTATCTTCCGCTTTGGTGTGCTTCCACTTTCAAATCAGGTTTCCATCCAGAAAGCCGAGGATTCCACTTACCTTCCACTGCTGGCACGCAAAAAGGCCAGCCCCTTGCAGGACTGACCTCGTGAAAACCCTTGGAATTACTTGCCGAAATAGCGCTTCAGCAGGCCTTCGAACGCCTTGCCGTGACGGGCCTCGTCGCGGGCCATCTCATGCACGGTGTCGTGGATGGCGTCCAGGTTCAGGGACTTGGCCAGCTTGGCCAGCTCGAACTTGCCAGCGGTTGCGCCGTTCTCGGCGTCCACGCGCATTTCCAGGTTCTTCTTGGTGGAGTCGGTCAGGACTTCGCCCAGGAGCTCGGCAAACTTGGCGGCATGCTCGGCCTCTTCAAAGGCGGCCTTCTCCCAGTACAGGCCGATCTCGGGGTAGCCCTCGCGATGCGCCACACGGGCCATCGCCAGGTACATGCCGACTTCGGAGCACTCGCCCTCAAAGTTGGCGCGCAGTCCGTCGATGATCTCCTGGGGAGCACCCTTCGCCACGCCGACCACATGCTCAGCAGCCCAGGTCTTTTCGCCGCCCTGCAGGACGAACTTGCTGCCGGGCACCTTGCAAACCGGGCACTGCGCCGGCGCCTCGGGACCCTCATGCACATAACCGCAAACGCTGCAAACCCACTTCATATCAATTTCCTCCTATCAATGAATTTCGTGCTTGGGCTTTCGCCTGTTACTATGATAACAGATTTTTCGGGAAGTGAAACACGAATTCGCGATTTATTTCGTCACTTCCTTGTTATTACTTTAGCACACTTTCGGAATCCTGTCAATTCCATATTCATGGTGATCCCACCGGAACTGATTGTAACACAGCGCACCGACTTGAGTAGCAGGAATTTTCGCACGGACGGCGAATATCATACAGAATCAGTGGAGAAACTGTGGTGTCGACGGATGATCCGCCCTCCACTTGACCCGATGGGGTGAAATAATGCATGACGATGTGATTCTTGTGAACCTGGAGGACAGCGTTTGTTACGCGCTGGCCCGGCGGCTGCGTGCGGAGCATATCTACTGCCGCATCATGCCCGCCACGACGACGGCGGATGAGCTGCTCCGCCAGGAGCCTCGCGGGGTGATCCTGGCCAGGGGATGCTCCGGGCAGCCGGTGGCCTTCCCCCGGATGATGGATTATCTGCAAACGGGCCTGCCCATGCTCTGCCTGGGGGACGCCGCGCTGACCCTGTGCCAGACCCTGGGCGGCGAGATAGCTGCCGAGTCAGAGAGCGGCGTGGTCTCCGTGGCCTTTGACCATGGCGAAAGCCTGTTTGAGGGCGTGGAGGATGGCGAGCGCTATCTGCCATTATGCCGGAGGATGGTATTCGGCCCGGAGCAGGGGGATATCTGTGCTACTGCGAACGACGCAGTGGTGGGCTTCCATGCGCGCCAACGGGACGTGTGGGGCCTCGCCTTCCCCCTGGAACGCAACGACCCTGCCACGGCCCATCTGCTGGTGAATTTCAGCCGGGACAAGTGCGGCTGCACCCCTTGGTGGACCGAGCAGGCCTTCATCGACCAAGCCGTAGAAAGCATCCGCGAGGCAGCGGCGGACGGCGATGCGCTCTGCGCCCTTTCCGGTGGCGTGGACAGCGGCGTGAGCGCGCTGTTGGGCTACCAAGCACTGGGGCAGCGGCTGCACTGCATCTTCGTGGACACCGGATTGCTCCGCGAGGGCGAGGCCGACGAGGTGATGGCGGCTTACCAGGGGGAAATGGGGCTGAACGTCCGGCGGATCGACGCGCGGGCGGAATGTCTGCTGGCCCTTGGGGCGCAAAGCGACCCTGACGAAAAAGCGCGCATCATCCACGACGTGCTGCAGGGCATTGTGCGGCGGGAGGCACAAGCGCTGCCGGGCATCCACCTGATCCTTCTGGGTACGAACTACGCCGACACGCCCCTGGACGTAAGCGACGGGGACTACGGCCCCGGCATCCAGGTGCTGGAACCGGTGAAGGAGCTGTTCAAGGACGAGATTCGCCATGTGGGCGAGATGCTGGGGCTACCTGGCACGATGACGAGCCGTCAGCCCTTCCCGGGCAGCGGACTGGCCTGCCGCGTCATGACCAGCGTGACCGCCGAACGCCTGGCCGTGCTGCGCACCGCAGACGCCATCTTCCGCCGTGAGGTGGAAGATGCCGGGCTGAACCGTCGATTGTGGCAATACTACGCCGCGCTGGCGCTGTCTCCCCTGCCCCAGGGCGGGCTGATGGTGATCCTGCGGGCAGTGCAATCCGCCGAGGGGGGCGCAGGCATGCCAGCGCGCATCCCCAGCGACCTGCTGGAACGGGTCACCGCGGAGATCATGCGCGAGTGTCCTGACGTGGAGCGCGTGTTCTACGACTGCACGCCCAGCAAGTCCTACGCCAGGCAGGCGCAATGACGTGCATCAGCTCACCTTATACTAAATCTGCATACTAAAACGGGGCTGTCTCCGCCTGAAGAGACAGCCCCGTTTGATCAGTCATTCCTCCTACGCGCGATAAGCAGCAGGCGCAGCAGGGAAAGCAGACTCGTTACCGCTGCAGCCACGTAGGTCAACGCAGCGGCGTTCAGCACCTTGCGAACGCCTCGTTCCTCCTCGCCATTCACATAGCCGCCTTCTGTGAGCATCGCCACCGCGCGGTTGCTGGCGTTGAATTCCACGGGCAGCGTCACCAGGGCAAACACGGTGGATGCAGCGAAAAGGACGATCCCCAGGGTCGTCAGCGGCTCCCAGGCCATCACCAGCCCCAGGATGAACAGCGGCGTGGACAGGCCGGAGCAGATATTCACTGCGGGGACAATGGCCGTCCGAATACGAAGGGGTGCATAACCCTCCAGCTTCTGCATCGCATGGCCGGCTTCATGAGCCGCGACGCCCAGGGCCGCAATGGAATCGCTGGCATAGACGCCATCGGAAAGGTTCAGCGTCTCGTTGGCGGGGTTGTAATGGTCGGTCAGTTCGCCGCTCACCCGCCCGATGGACACCCTGTTGTTCCCGTTGCGGCGCAGGAGATCATCCACCACGCTGGCAGCGCTGCGCCCCAGGCGGGTGGATTTGCGGCTGTACTCCGCGTAGGTGGACTTCACCTTCATCTGCGCCCAGATGCCCAGCAGCAATCCGGGGATAATCAGCAGATACGTCCAGTCGTAATAGAACATAGGCTTCCTCCTCAATCAAAAATCGTCCAAAGCAGCGAACACCGGGCCATCCGCCGTGGTAATCTCGCCGTATAGCTTGTGGTCAAACCGGCCGACCGCCAGGTAATGGTCAATCACATGGCGCGCTGTCACGGGCATCGGCAATCCGTCCAGCGCGTGGATGTCGTGCCATTCCAGGCGGCCCTCTGTACTATCATGAACGGTCGCGCAGTTCTTCAATTCGGCGAAATAGTAATAATTCTGGCGAATCTCGCCGCCCTTCTGACGCAGGGTGACATATCGAAGGATGAGCCCTTGGAGGTCGTCCTCCGTGAGTCCGGTTTCCTCGCGCAGCTCACGAAGCACACAGTCACGCGGGCTGCGGAATTCATCTGCCTCCATATGTCCGCCCGCGCTGCCCGTGTAGCTGTCCGCCACCACGCGGCTGCCGATGCGGTAAAGAAGGAGAATCTGACTGCCACGGGTGATGTACACGGCTGTCATGGGGCGCAACATGACCATGGGAGACCCTCCTTTCGCGTGTGACGGTGGATGTGATCCAACCTGACAGGCTGATTGTATCTGCCTTTGATGAACTGTATGTTGACAGGATGCGAAAACTGCCTGAATAGCAAAAAAGCATCCCATACGAGATGCTTAAAGAGGGAACCGGCAGTGACCTATCCTACCGGGCCGTGTCCAGCCAAGTACTTTCGGCACTGGAGAGCTTAACGACTGTGTTCGGGATGGGAACAGGTGGGACCTCTCCGTCATTACCACCGGTAAGGGTTCGACCCATT
>JAQXLU010000056.1 GCA_029012285.1 Clostridiales bacterium
TACAAGAAAGATGACACGGCATTTCTCTGTTGGACTTATTCTCCGGAAGTCACTTATATTCTGGAATACACTCCAAGCAAAATTGATGATTCCGAAATCATCAAGATGGCTGAAAGTGCAGAACCTGTAAAATAAAAACCACAGTCTACACTTCAAATCGGAGCGTGACTATGACTTTTAATCTATGCACGGGCATGATTTTTTATCATTCCTTTCCTCTATTCAGCAGAATAGAAAAATGAAAGCTGCGCAAGTGGCTGAATGTGTCTGATACCCCCAGCCACACGAAGGAACATGGGCAATCCGGAACAAAACCAATAAGAAAGTGACAGAGTTGGTCGAAAAATTGACAGATTACGCTATGAACGGCCTAATTAAAGGAATGTGTGGTATCCTCATATCAACAAACTGTTTGGGACGAGTTTCCAAGCAGTTAAGGCATGGTGCACGAGCTATGCCGGGTTGATAAACACAAAAGGAGGATCACCATGTTCAAGAGAACCAATCTCTGGCGGGGCCTGACGATCGTCTTCTCGCTGCTGCTGGCAGTGAGCCTGATGGCCGGTTCCATCATGGAATCGTACCGTACGGCTGTTGACGCATTCTTCGGCACCCGCAGCCAGAAGATCGTTACCACTGAGGACGAATCCGGCGAGGACGCCTGGAATTTCAAGTCCGAGTTCAAGACGGCCAAGGAGGCCTACGAGGGCCTGAAGGAATTCGCCATCCGCGAGTCCCAGGAGACCTACGCGCTGCTGAAGAATGAAAACGGTGCGCTGCCCCTTGCCAAGGACGCCAAGATCACCCTGCTGGGCGTTCGTTCCTACGCGCCTGTGTACGGCTCCAACGGCGGCTCCATCACCGATGGCAAGTCCACTGTGCAGATCTTCGACGCCTTCAAGGAGCGCGGCTTCCAGCTGAACCCCAGCACCCTGGCGGCGTATGAGAAGTTCTTCGCCGACAAGGAGTGGACCAAGCCCCGATTCGGCGGCGGCATCATTCCTGAGTACAAGGAGATCACCGCCTTCAACGATCCCAGCGAGTTCACCATGGACGAGCTGCTGGCGCTCAATCCTGATTTCAAGAAGGATTACGCCGAGTACAGCGATGCGGCCATCGTGATCGTGGGCCGTCCCGGCGGCGAGTCTGGCGACGGCTTCTACCCCGGCAAGGATGGCCTGGCCGAGGGCGTTGAGACCGTGACCGGCAACATCCTGTCCCTGTCCAACGAGGAAATGGCCATGATCGAAGAGGCGAAGGCCAACTTCGATAAGGTCATCGTGCTGGTGAACTCTGCCAGCGCCATGGAAATCGGCAACCTGGCTGAGGATCCCGCCATTGACGCGATCATGTGGATTGGCTTCCCCGGCGCCTATGGCTTCTACGGTGTCGCGGACGTGCTGAACGGCACCGTGTCCCCCTCCGCTCACCTGGGCGACATCATGGCCAAGAACAGTGCCCTCGCGCCTGCCATGATGAACTACGGCAATATCCCGTGGGCCAACGCTGCTGACTTCACCCCCGAGATGAACGTCAACGGCTACCTGATCCAGGCGGAAGGCATCTATCAGGGCTACCGCTACTACGAGACCCGCTATGCCGATATCGTGCTGGGCAATGGCGGCGAAAAGGCTTCTGCTGGCACCTACGCCAATGCGGACGGCACCATTGCCACCGTTGACGGCGCCTGGGATTACGCCAACGAAGTCGTGTATCCCTTCGGCTACGGCCTGAGCTACACCACCTTCGAGCAGACCCTGGACAGCGTGAAGATCGCTGAGGACAAGAAGACTGCGACTGTCACCGTGACCGTCAAGAATACCGGCGACGTGGCTGGTAAGTCTGTCATCCAGCTGTATGCTTCCGTGCCCTACACCGAGTATGACAAGCAGAACGGCGTGGAGAAGTCCGCCATCCAGCTGATGAACTTTGAAAAGACCGTCACTCTGAAGGCTGGCGAGAAGCAGACCATCGTGATGAACGTGGATCTGGCCAACCTGGCTTCCTACGACGCCTATGGCGCAAAGACCTACATCGTCGATCCCGGCGATTACTACTTCGCCATCGGCGAGAGCGCGCATGACGCGATGAACAACGTCCTGGCTGCCCAGGGCAAGACCGTCAAGGACGGCATGACCGCTGACGGCGACAAGTCCAAGACCTACAAGTGGACCTGGATCGGCGATGTGGATGCCACCACCTTCGCCACCGCTGATACCGGCGTGGCCATCACCAACCAGCTGACCGAGGGCGATTACGCCATGGATTACAACGCCTTCGAGCCCGGCACCGTGACCAACCTGAGCCGCTCCGACTGGGATGGCACCTGGCCCAAGACCTACGCCGGCCTGACCGCCAATGCACAGGTGTCCAAGCTGCTGAAGAACGACTTCATCCCCCTGGCCACCGGCGAGGACGTCTCCGACCTGGTGTTTGGCGACACCACCTCCGAGCTCACCATTGCCGACTTGAAGGGCGCGTCCTTTGATGATCCCCGCTGGGAGGAACTGGTGAACAAGGTGCCTGTCTCCGAGTTCTTGGCCTTTGCCCAGTCCGCGTTCCACAACATCGCAGCCATCCCCTCCGTGGAGTTCCCGCAGTTCGCGGCAGACGACGGCCCCGGCGGCTCCGACTCCCACTACCTCAACGAAGGCCAGTACCAGGGCGTGCCCTATGCGGACGCTGCTGAGTACGAGGGCGGCACCCGTGTTGCTCCCGCGCCCATCAACCTGGCTTACTCCTGGAACAAGGAGCTGGCCTACGAGAACGGCGAGATCATCCTGGGTGAATCCACCCTGGTGCTGAACCTGCCCATCATGATCGGCCCCGGCATGAACATCCACCGTCATGCCTACAACAGCCGCGGCATGGAATACTACTCTGAGGATCCCATCCTGTCCGGTTACATCGGCAGCGCGGTTGTCCAGGGCGCCCAGAGCAAGGGCTGTCTGGTCAACATCAAGCACATCGGCTTCAACGATCAGGAGATCAACCGCTCCGGCGTGGCGGTCTTCATGACCGAGCAGAAGGCCCGTGAGCTGGAAATGCGCAACCTGCAGCAGGCCTTCGAGGGTAAGGGCAAGCCCGCCGCCTTCGTGGCTGATCCTGCCAAGGCTGATACCTACACCACCGGCGCCCTGGGCGTGATGAGTTCCTACAACCGTCACGGTGCTGTAGCCGCCTCTGCCAACTACGGCACCATGCAGGCCATCCTGCGCGACGAGTGGGGCTTCCAGGGCTACAACGTGACCGACTTCACTGGCGTGTCTCTGAAGGCTGCGCCCAAGGAGTCCATCCTGTTCGGCACCACTGCGTTCTGCGGCTTCGGTGTGTCTGTGGATTACTGGAGTGCTGACGCCTTCGCCGGCGACCGCGACATGCTGCTGGCCATCAAGGACGACATCAAGTATGTGCTGTACTCTCTGGCCAATTCTGCGGCGCTGAACGGCGTGCAGGGCTCCGGCTTCTACACTGAGGAGCTGCCCACCTCCTGGCGTACCGCTTACACCGTGGCGCAGTATGCCTGCGGCGTGCTGCTGGCCCTGTCCGTGCTGTGCTACGTCATTGGCAAGTGCAAGAAGGAAAGGAGCGCTAAGTAATGAAGAACAAGAAGACGCTGGTTATCCTCGCAACGGCGCTCATCGGTCTGGTGCTCTACCTGATCACCTCCCTGACCGGCTATCTGGTCGATACGCCCTTTAATGCCATCCCCGTGATCTGCACGGTGGCTGGCGCGGCGCTGATCGTGGTCGGCGATAAGATCAAGTGCAGCCTCTGCAAAGATGTGCTGCTGGTGGCCGGTGCGCTGGCGCTGATCGGGGCGCTGTCCCTGTTCGCGATGGATCGTGTACGTGTTGCGGCGGATGTGTGGTTCATCCCCGTCAACCGTCCCGCATCTGAGGATGTTTGCCTCTACATCTCCCTGGTGGGCGCGGCGATGTATGTCGTCTCCGTCATAACCGCGGCGGTGAAGGGCTTCGCCAAGGAGTAACCCATCTGCCCCGCCCGGAACTCTCATCCGCTCCGGGCGGGGCTTTCCTTTTCATCGCCGGATTTTCCCGGCATGCTGTAGATGCTGCACCATGCCGGGAGAAGCCGACAACTGACCACCCTGAAGGAGGAATCCCCATGCATGCCATTTCTTTCAACACTGGATGGACCTGCCGCCACATCGATGGATCCAATGCACCTCAGCCTGTGACAATCCCTCATGACGCCATGCTGGAGGAGCACCGTGACGCCCTTGCTCCCTCCGGCAAGAACGGCTGCTGGTTTGCGGGCTTTGACTACCTGTACGAAAAGGCCTTCATCGCCCCGGCGGACTGGGCGGACAAGGCCCTCCTGCTGGAGTTTGAGGGCGTGTATCAGCATGCTGAGGTTATGCTGGATGGCGAAAAGCTGGCCTTCCGTCCCTATGGCTACACCAATTTCTATGTGGATCTGACGGGCAAGCTCACCCCTGGCGAGCATACCCTGTCCGTGATTGCCCGCAATAGTGACCAGCCCAACTCCCGCTGGTATTCCGGCGCAGGCATTTACCGCCCGGTGACCCTGTGGTTAGGCGGCGAAAAGCATATTCTGGTCAACGGTGTGAAGATCCGGACAACCTCTATTGTTCCGGCGACCATTTCGGTTACAGTAGATACCTCGTTGGAGGGTTTCGTGAATGTAGAGGTGCTGGATGGATCAACGGTTCTGGCGTCCGCCACAGCCGCTTCCCGGCAGCAAGGCGCGGAGGCGGCGCGCGCGGAATTTGAATTTGTGCTGCCTCAAGCGGAACTCTGGGGTGTTGACCATCCCAAGCTGTATACCTGCCGCGTGTCATTTGGCAGCGATCAGGTAGAGGAAAGCTTCGGCGTCCGCAGCCTCACCTGGGGCAAGGACGGCATCTGCATCAACGGCGAGCGGGTCATCATCCAGGGCGCGTGCATCCACCACGATCATGGCTTCTTGGGGGCAAAGTGCTTCCCCGAAGCCGAGGAACGTCGCGTCCGCCTGCTGAAGGAAAACGGCTACAACGCCCTACGCAGCGCCCACAATCCCTGCTCCAAGGCGCTGCTGGACGCCTGCGACCGCCTGGGCATGCTGGTGATGGACGAGTACATCGATCACTG
The DNA here is from genome assembly GCA_029012285.1 of Clostridiales bacterium. Taxonomy (GTDB): domain Bacteria; phylum Bacillota; class Clostridia; order Christensenellales; family Aristaeellaceae; genus UBA11524. The sequence continues at coordinate 5,115 of JAQXLU010000056.1, forward strand.
GTACATCCACAAGACCGAGCATGACTATGTGCAGTACTTCGCCGACTGGTGGCAGCAGGACTTGACCGACATGGTCGAAAAGGATTACAACCACCCCTCCGTCATTCTGTACTCCACCGGCAATGAGGTCAGCGAGACTGCCCAGCCAAAGGGCATCGCTCTGACCCGGCAGATGACCGACTTCCTTCATCATTTGGACAGCACCCGCCCTGTCACCTGCGGCGTGAACATCTTCTTCAACTTCCTGTCCTCTATCGGCTTTGGCGTGTACTCGGATAAGAAGGCGAAGAAGGAAGCCGAGGCCGCTGAGAAGGCAAAGGCAAAGAAGCAGACCGCCAAGAAGAAGGCCGTCGGCAGCCAGTTTTTCAACGACATGGCAGGCCTGCTGGGCGACGAGTTCATGAAGCGCGGCGCGACCCTCCACGGCTGCGACGTCAAAACCCGGGGCGCCTTTGCCGCGATGGATATCGCCGGCTACAACTACGGCATTTACCGCTATCAGCATGACCTGAAGAAGTATCCCGAACGGCTCATTCTCGGTTCGGAAACCTTTTGCAACGATGCGTACCGCTTCCGCGAGCTGGCAAAGAAGGAACCCCGCCTGGTCGGCGATTTCGTCTGGGCTGGCATGGACTACATGGGCGAGGTGGGCGTTGGCTCCTGGGAGTACCGCGAGTATGCGCCTCAATTTGAGGGCCTGGGCTGGATGCTGGCGGGCTCTGGCCGCATCGACTTGACCGGCAAGCCCCTGGGCGAGGCGCTCTATACCCGCGTTGCGCTGGAAAAGGAGATTGGCCCCTACATTGCAGTCCGTCCAGTGAATCACGAGGGCGAGAAACATTCTCCCTCCGCGTGGAAGATGACCAACGCCATGGACAGCTGGTCCTGGCGCGGTTGCGAGGGACGCATGGCCTTTGTGGAGGTATACGCCCGGGCGGCGAAGGTGGAGCTGCTGCTCAACGGCAAATCCGCCGGTACGAAGGCGCTGAAGAACACCTGTCTGGCCCACTTCCACATTCCATATGAAAACGGCGAGCTGACCGCTGTATCCTACGATCGCGCAGGCCGGGAGATCGGCCGGAAAACGCTTGTCACAGCAGGTGAGCCGACCCAGCTTCGCATTGAGCCGGAAGCCGCTCCGGAGCAGGGCAAGCTCTGCTGGGTGCGCCTGCGCTACACGGACGAAAACGGCATCTTGAAGCCCATGGAGCGCGGCCATATCCAGGTGACGGTCACCGGCGGTCAGCTGCTCGGTTTGGGCAGCGCGTGCCCGTTCTATCCCGAAAGCTACCTTGACGCCACCAGCGACACCTACTACGGCGAGGCGTTAGCCATCGTCCTGCCCGAGCAGGACATGACCATCACCGCAGACGATGGCAAGCATCATGCAGAAACCCGCCTGCCCATCGCATAAGGAGCGAACAATATGAAGCACGAAAAAACCATCCGCAGCATGACGCTGGAGCAAAAGTGTGCGTTGCTGTCCGGCGCAGATACCTTCCGCACGCGTGGTATGAAGGAAGTGCCCTCTATCTGGCTGTCCGACGGCCCGCACGGCCTGCGCAAGCAGGAGGGTGCCAGTGATCATCTGGGCCTGCATTCCTCGCGGAAGGCGACCTGCTTCCCCACAGCCACGACCATCGCCAACAGCTGGAATGAACAGCTGGGCGAGGAAATCGGCCGTGCGCTTGGCACGGAAGCGGCGGAGCAGCAGGTGGCAGTCGTGCTTGGCCCTGGTCTGAACATGAAGCGCAATCCCCTGTGTGGCCGCAATTTCGAGTACTTCTCGGAGGATCCATACCTCGCAGGCAAGCTCGCGGCAGCCTATGTACGCGGCATCCAGGAGACGGGCATATCCGCCTGCCCGAAGCATTTCGCGGTTAACAATCAGGAGCTGCGCCGCATGGCCACGGACTCCATCGTGGACGAGCGCACGCTGCGGGAAATCTACCTGACCGGCTTTGAAATCGCTGTGAAGGAAGGTCAACCCAGCTGCATCATGACCAGCTATAACAAGGTCAACGGCACTTACGCCAACGAGAACGAGCACCTGCTGGTGGACATTCTGCGCAAGGAGTGGGGCTACGACAGGGCCGTCGTGACCGACTGGGGCGGCAGCAATGACCACGCCCTGGGCGTGAAGTGCGGCTCCACGCTGGAGATGCCCGCGCCGGGCCTGGACAGCGTGCGCGAGCTGATGGCGGCGGTGCAGTCCGGCAAAATCGCGGAGTCCGACGTGGACGCGCGGCTTGACGAGCTGATCACCCTTGTGCTGGACGCGCAGCCTGCCCTGCAAAACGCCAGGCCCGCCGACATGGATGCACATCATATGCTGGCCCGCAAGGCTGCAGCAGAGTCCATCGTGCTGCTGAAAAACGAGAACGGTCTCCTGCCCCTTGCGGAGGGCACGAAGGTCGCACTGATTGGCGATTTTGCCTTCACGCCCCGGTATCAGGGCGCGGGCTCTAGCGTGGTCAACGCCGCGCAGGTAGCGTCGCTGGCGGAGGAGATCGCCGGAAGCGGGCTGGACTGCATCGGCATGGCGAAGGGCTACGAACGCAGCGGCGCACGCAATGCCGCGCTGGAAAAGGACGCTGTCGAGCTGGCCGCCAATGCGGATGTGGCGCTGATGTGCCTGGGTCTGACGGAGCTGGACGAATGTGAGGGCCTTGACCGGACTCACATGCGGCTGGCCGAGAATCAGATCGCCCTAATGACCGCTGTGCGCGAAAAGGCGAAGAAGGTCGTTGTGCTGTTCCATGCGGGCAGCGCGGTGGAGATGCCCTGGCTGGACAAATGTGATGCGCTGCTCCATGCGGCCCTCGGCGGACAGGCGGGCGCGAGCGCCATGCTGGATGCGCTGACCGGCAAGGTCAATCCCTCCGGCAAGCTAGCGGAAACCTGGCCCAGCCACTATGAGGACACGCCGAGCCTGCACCATTTCGGCGGCAACGGCGTGAATGTCGAATATCGCGAGGGCCCCTTCATCGGCTACCGCTATTATCAGAAGGTAGGGAAGAAGGTGCTGTTCCCCTTCGGCTTCGGCTTGAGCTATACCAGCTTTGCCTACGAAAACCTGACAGTGAACCCTTCCTGCGCGACGCTGACGGTCCGCAACACCGGCAAGCGCGCGGGCGCAGAGGTCGTACAGCTCTACGTTCACAAGCCTGACAGCAAGCTCCCCATGCCCGTGCAGGAGCTGAAAGGCTTCGTGAAGGTCTTCCTGCAGCCGGGGGAGCGCAGAGAAGTCTGCATCCCGCTGGACGACAAGGCCTTCCGCTACTGGAACGTCAAAACGAACCGCTGGGAGATCGAGGGCGGCGAATACGAAATCCGCATCGGCGCATCCAGCGAGGACATCCGCCTGAACAAGACGGTCACGGTGGCTGGAACCGGTGCACCCGCCCCCTATGATGCCGCTGACCTGCCCAGCTATTTTTCCGGCAGGGTGCAGAACGTCCCGCAGGCGGAGTTTGAAAAGCTGCTGGGCCGTCCTGTTCCGGCGGACAAGCCCGCCATTGACCGCAACATGGTCCTTGGCCAGCTGCACCATAGCCGTGTCCCCATCGGCTGGGCGATCGGCGGACTGATGAACCTGATGCTTGTCCACAAGCAGAAGAAGGGTACCGTCGACCTGAACTTCCTCTTTTTGCATAACATGCCCCTGCGTGCCATCGCCAAAATGACGAACGGCTGGGTCAGCATGGGCGTGATCGACGGTCTGGTGATGGAGCTGAAGGGCTTCCTGGTGATAGGCCTGTGCAAGGCGGGATATGAGCTTGTGAAGAACCTGATCCTCAATGCATGGCAGCAGAAACGCTTGAAATGACCGTTGACGCAAAGGCATATGAAAGGACTGATGTTATGAAAATGAAAGAGAACGCTACGTTCTGGCAAAAGCCGCTGACCGTCTCCGCCGTGCGGACAGCGGAAGTCCGGCTGCCAGAGATGCTGCTGGGCTATTTGATCGGGCCTTTTGGTGCGTTGCTGTCTTCAGGCATTTTCACCAGCATGCTTCAAAGCTATTTCACCGACGTGCTGAAGCTGGATCTGGCCTTCCTGACGACGCTGCAGCTTGTTTCCACCATTCTGATCGTTGCGGCGAACCTGATCGTTGGTCAGCTGATTGAGCGCACACGGGCGCTGGCCGGCAAGGCGCGCCCGTGGATTCTGCTGTCCGCGCTGACGCTTTCCACCGCCAGCTTGCTGATGTTCATCGTGCCCTTCCAGGGGGCGGCGAAGCTGGTGTGGATCGCCATTGCCTACAACCTGTATTACGCGGTAGCCTACCCCATTTACAACACGGCGAATTCGACCCTGATTGCCGTCTCCACCCGTGACAGCCAGAAGCGCAGCGTGCTGGCTTCCTTCGCCAATATGGCGACGCTGGGCGTGATGGGCGTAGGCTCGATGGTATTCCCGATGCTGGTGTCCTTTGTGCTCAAGGAAAGCGTCCATGCCTGGTTCATTGCCATGCTGGCGGTAGCAGTTTTCACCGGACTGACGGCATACCTCCAGTATAAGTTCACCCGGGAACGCGTGACTGAGGAGCTCATGGGCCGCGCGCAGGAAAAGGTGCAGAGCATCTCCATCGGGCGGCAGCTCAAGGTGGTCGCCAGCGAGCGATTCTGGTGGTTGATTGTGATCTTCTACATGCTCTTCCAGTGGTCGGGCGCGATCAAGAACGGCTCGATGGCCTACTTCTGTAAGTGGGTGCTTGACAACACTTTCTTCGGCTCAGCGGACGCCTGGGGTGCATCCCAGTCCCTGCTGGCGATTCTGGGCGCGATCCCGATGGCGATTGCAGCGGCCTTTGTTGTTCCACTGGCGAACAAATTCGGCAAGCGCATGGTGACCTTCGCGGGACTGCTGCTGGGCGTGGCCGGCGGCATGATCGCAGGATTTGGCAATGGCAGCATCATCCCCGTGGCGCTGGGCGTTGCTCTCAAGTGCCTGGGAAGCGCGCCGGGCTGTTATCTGATCTTGGCGATGATGGCTGACGTGATCGACCACATCGAATACAAGCATGGCATCCGTACGGACGGCTTGACGATGTCGATCTATTCCTCGCTGATGGTGGCAGCCACGCCGGTGTGCAATGCCATTTTCAGTGCGATTCTGGGCGTCAGCGGTTACGATCAGGCGGCGGATATCGCGCTTGGCGCAGCGGCACAGGCGGCGGGCGTCCGGGCGGTGATTTCTGTCAGCTACATCTGGATTGAAACCATCGCCTATGCCATCTGCGCGGTGATGATCCTCTTCTTCACGGTAGAATCAGAGCTGAATTGCAGGGAAAACTGCAAATAGTGTCGAATTGATCTGAAAACGGGTGAAAAGGAGGGACGGTGAATGCGGATCGCAATCGTGGAGGACGACCTCATCATGAGCAACCAGCTCCGAGACTATGTCCTTCAGTATTTCGCAGGCAGGGAACAGCTGTGCCGGATCACCCAGTTTTCGGATGGCGACGAGATTCTGGAAAACTATCAGGCAGATTTCGATTTGATATTTCTGGATATTCAGATGAAGCGGCTCGATGGTTTGACCACAGCCCAACGCATCCGGGAGCTGGATGAAAATGTCTATCTCATCTTCATCACCAACATGGCCAACTACGCCATCAAGGGTTACAGTGTCAATGCGCTGGATTTTGTGCTCAAGCCCGTGAATTACCTGATGCTGCGTCAGCTGCTGATGCGGGTGGAGCGGCTACTGGCGACAAAGACGCGCAAGTTCATTGCCCTGCCCACAGAAAAAGGCCTGACCAGGTTGGAAGCATCCCAGATCTATTATGTGGAGACGGAGAACCATGCTGTCCAGGTGTACACTGAAAAGGGAACCTGGCGGCTGCGGGAATCCATGCATGCCATGGAAAAACTGCTGACAGCGCATGATTTCTATCGCTGCAATAGCTGCTATCTGGTTAATCTGGCGCATGTGGAGCAGGTAGATGGAAGCGTTGTCGTGGTAGCAGGCAACCACCTGACCATCTCACGGCCACGCCATAAGGCATTCATGGCTGCTCTGACCAAATATATCGGAGGCATCAAGGCATAATGCAAACGATGATGGTCGACTATTTCCCCAGGGCGCATACCGCGATAGCGGAGTGGCTGGCGTGTATCATGTTCATGCTGCCAATGAAAAAGCGGCTGAAGAACTGGCAGCTGGGACTGCTCTATGCAGGGGTGCTGGCAGTGTTCCTGGTCACGAATCAGGATCAAGCGCCATTTTTGCTGATCATCCTCCTGGACATCCTGTATATGATGGTCATGATCGGCGCGGGGGGCAAGCTGTCCTGGACGGAAACCGGGTATTATTGGGCTTATGCCTTCATCACCTCAGAGTTCACCGCATCGCTGGAATGGCAGATCAACTACTACCTGATCGCTGCGGGTGTGATCAGCCCGGGATGGCAGACCTATATCGGGCTGCTGGTGGTGTGTGCGCTGGTCTATGGGCTGGTGTTCTGGATCAATCAGCGGAAGATGCGTTCCCGGGAGCATATGCTGGTTAATAGCCGTGAAATGCTCAGCGCGATGATGATCGTGGTGGCTGCCTATCTGATCAGCAATTTCAACTTTGCATTCCGGGACAATGTTTTCACCCAACTGCTGGGCGCGGGCGTGCTGTATTCCCGCACGCTGGTGGATTTCGGTGGGATGGTGATGCTCTTTGCCCACGACGAATCCCGCCGGGAGATGAATCTTCGGCTGGAGCTGGAGGCGATGGAAAACCTGCTGAACAGGCAGTATGAACAATACCGGCAGTTCGAGCGCAACAATCGCACGCTCCATCGCATTTATCACGACCTGAAGCACCAGCTGGCGTTTATTCGGACGGAGCAGAATGAAGATAAGCGGGAAAGCTATCTGTCGGAGTTGGTACAGGCGATTCATGTGTATGAGGCTGAGGTCAATACCGGTTCTTCCGTGCTGGACACGCTGTTGACCAGCAAAAACATCGTCTGCAAGGAGAACCACATCACCATGACCTGCTTTGCCGACGCTCACGATTTGGGCTTCATGGATGCGATGGACGTTTGTGCGATTTTCGGCAACGCCATTGACAATGCCATCGAGTGTGAGCAGAAAAACGGCGATCCGGAAACACGCCTGATCAAGGTGAACGTCTACACGCAAAATCGTTTCCTGTTGATACGAGTGGAGAATTACTGTGAGGAGCCGGTCAATTTCGACAGTGGTCTACCTGTGACGACGAAAACAGACAGTCAGATGCATGGCTATGGTGTGAAGAGCATGAAGCGGGCTATAGAGAAATACGGCGGCCATCTCAACCTAGAACAGGAGGACACCTGGTTCCGCATCACAGCGCTCATTCCATTGCCGTGATGAGAAGCTGCGAAGGCAGAGGACATCACGATCACGAGCACCTTCATTGCCAATCCGGGCTGTATCGCGTCCGAGCCAGTGGTCAGGGTCACGCTCGACGGGGATGCCGAAATTACCATCGGCGGGTATCTGTTTTCGCTGACTGGCGTGACGGGCGCCGTGACCATCGACACCCCCAGGCTGGCATGTGATCAGGACTACACCAGCAAAAACGCCTGCACGGCCGGGGATTATCCGAAGATCCCGGATGCAGGCGCGTATGTCAGCTGGACGGGCAACATGGAGAAAATCGTGATTACCCCGGATTGGCGGATGCTGTAAGCGGTGGACTTTTGTGTCTCGGTATGATATAATGATGTCGATAAATCGGAATTTGGCAAAAGAGTGATGGTATGAAAATAACTATGAAGATTATTTGCATAATACTGATCGTTGTGATTCTTATGGTTGCGCTTTTATTTCTGTATGCAGCCCAAAAGCCTGCCGTCCCTAAGAATTATGAAACCTCTGTAAAAACCGGCGGTGAAATAGAAGGTACATATCTGGCTCACGGCAGCTTTACGGTCAAGTATACAGAGCAGGGAGCTTTGGAGAATTACAAGAAATATGAGGTGTACTACCCGGCAGAATTGGAAACCGAAAGCAGAAAGTATCCCGTGATCGTAGTGAATAACGGTACAGGCGTGAAAGGTTCAAAAGCAAAAACCATGTTTGAACATTTTGCTTCCTGGGGGTTTATCGTCATCGGTAATGAGGAGGAGTATTCCTGGAACGGCTTCTCCGCAGAGATGAGCCTCAAGTATCTGCTCCGGGAAAACGATAATCCTGACAGCATTTTCTATAACAGGATCGATACCGGTAATATCGGTGCCTTGGGTCATTCGCAAGGCGGTGTCGGTGCGTTCAATACCGTTACCGATACCAAGCATAAGGATATGTACAAAACGGTGGTGGCAGAGAGTCCCGCGCATCCTGATTTAGCCGCTTCATTAGAATGGGATTATGATGTTTCAGACCTACATATCCCTTTTCTGATGGTTGCCGGAACCGAAAAATCCGATGCGGAGCTGGTTTGTACTCTGGAAGGAATGTATAAACTTTATGACTCTGCCGAACAAGCACCTTTCAAAGTGATGGCCAGAAGAACAGGCGCCGAACACGGTGATATGCTCTATTCTGCGGATGGGTATGTTACAGCGTGGTTTATGTGGCAGCTTCAGGGAGATGAATATGCGGCAGGTGCTTTCACAGGAGAGGAACCGGAAATGATGCAAAACAGCTTGTATCAGGATCAGAAGGCTGTAGAAAAAGAATGATAAACTGAAATTTTTCTATGTAAAGAAATCGACAACTTTCAGTTTGCCGCATATGCGTCCGCCTTCGGGCAGGGCGCTTTTCTATCCCATGAAGGAGGTGATAGCCCATGATCTGCGTATTCCCATCAAACGCTACCGACTTCGCCAGCAACGGCCTGTGCGTCCTCACGCCCACCGCCTGCTCCGTCACGGAAACCCTCAACGGCGAGTGGGAGCTGTCCATGACCCACCCGCTGGACGAGCGCGACAAGTGGACGTACCTGCAGATCGGCAGCATCATCCGTGCACCCGTGCCCGCCACCATGACGCCCCGTGTGTCGCTGGTCAGCCAGACCACTGGCTGGTCGGTGTACACCATGTTTGTGAAGTTGCAGATGGATATGTTCAGATGTATACAGATTCATGTGACTAAACTGACAAAATGCAGGCTGCGATAAGTTGTGCAACCAGATATTCCGTTGAGCCGACAGACCATGTCTAACTGGATCCTGCGTGCTGCGGCAGACTACCTGACGCCGGTTTACAATGCACTCCACAGGGAGCTTCTTCGTCGGGAGGTGCTCCACGCAGACGAAACGACGCTGCAGGTGCTGCATGAGCCGGGGAAAAAGCCGCAGTCGGAGAGCTACATGTGGCTGTATCGGACTGGCGGGCTCAGCTGTGACGGCAACGTGGAGCGTCCCATTGTGCTGTACGAGTACCAGCCGGGACGGGGCGCGAAGCATCCAACAGCCTTCCTGGAGAGCTTCCGGGGCTATCTGCACACAGATGGCTATGCGGGCTACCACAAGCTGCCGGAGGATATTACGGTGGTGGGATGCTGGGCACATGCGCGGCGCAAGTTCGACGAGGCGCTCAAGTCCATTGCCAAGGGACACGCCTCTGCGAAGAACATCCGCAAGGGGCTTGATTTCTGCAACCGGCTCTTCGCCATTGAGCAGAAGCTGACCAACCTGCCCGCAGAAGAACGATACAAACAGCGTCTTGAACAGGCCAAGCCTGTGCTGGACGAGCTTTTCAGGTGGGTTGAATCGGTTCACTACTCGCCCAAGTCTCCCTGGGGCAGCGCGATGGAATACCTGAAAAACCAGAAGGCCTACCTGCTGAACTACCTGTTGGATGGTCGGCTGGAGATCAGCAACAACCGTGCCGAGCGCAGTATCAAGCCCTTCGTGATCGACAGGAAGAACTTCCTCTTTGCCAACACGCCGGGCGGCGCTCAGGGCAGCGCAGTCATCTTCAGTTTGATTCAGACGGCCATTGAGAACGGGCTGGATCCCTGGCGGTATCTATCTTGGGTGATTGACATGGCTGCTAAGGGCGATGAGGATGCAGCCGGTCTGCTTCCGTGGGTGGCTCCGGATTCTTGCAGGGTTTCCGCTTAATTTGATTGGGCCAGCAGGGGTATTTCTCCCTGCTGGCCGTGTTTATTCGTGGGATGGTTTGACGCTTACGAATGATCACTCGCATTTTCGGTGCCGTCACTGGCGGTCGCCTCAATCTTCGCGCGGCTGCGGATTCTTCCGCTTCCATCCTCGCGAGCATTCCCAATGAAACCCTGCTCGTTGTTACCGAGCACAATGCTACTTGGTATGCCACCACCTACGGCTCCTATACCGGCTTCGTCATGAAGCAGTACATCACCCTGCTGAACCTGGCCAACGCTACCGAGCTGTCCGGTGAGGTCACCGGTGGTTCCCTGAATATGCGCCGAACCGCTTCTTCCTCTGCGGATCGCCTCATTCAGATCCCCAACAATACTGCGATCACCGTCATCGACTTCGATGCGGACAGCCAGTGGTATATCACCGACTACAACGGTTACACCGGCTATGTCATGAAGCAGTATGTCACCGTGTCCCAGCCTGTTCCTAACTGGACGTATGGCCAGGTCAACGTGGCTGAACTCAACGTTCGCCGCGAGCCCAGCACCTCTGCTGGCCGCTGGAACAACGTTTGGCCACGAAACCGTATTGTCCTCATCAAGGATGCGGTGCAGGGCTGGTATGAGTCCCTGTATCGTGGTCAGCCCGCTTACGTCGCCAAGGACTACATCAACGTGCTGGATACCCCCGTGCATGCCGGCATCGTGGATCGTATGCTCTTCATGGTGACGCCTGAACTGGGTCGTGATGATGTGGCTTACTTCAACGGCTACTCCGGTGAATGGTGCCATCGCTTCGCTGACTGGCTGGCGATGAACGCGGGCATGCCCATGGACATGATCCCCAACGATTCGAACTGTGGCACCGGCATGGTCTGGTTCATCAACAATGCCAACAGCGGCGGTTTCCACTTCAAGAACGCCGAGCACAAGGCTCGCTTCATCAGCAACTACAGCGCTGTGAACCATCTGGATGATGAGCTCACTGCCGCTGAGGAAGCCTATGTCCCTGCCCCCGGCGACTATATCTACTTCCGCTGGACCAACGCTGCCAGCAGCGTCAACGTCAGCCATGTGGGTATTGTTGCCACCGTGGGGGAGGAT
>JAQXLU010000057.1 GCA_029012285.1 Clostridiales bacterium
CCGATGACGCTCTCTTACAATTTCAGCCAGTTGCTCTATCTTTGTGTACTTTCTTGCCATACAGATAACCTCCTGTCGTAGTTCCTATTCTACAACAGGAGGTCCCTTTTTTCTACTGTCCGTTGGACTGGGAACAGTCCACTTTGACTCCGGCCACCTGACCTTCGCGGGCATTGATCCCGTGCCGGTGCTGGAAAAGTACATCAGCCGCATCCGCCACGTCCACCTCAAGGACGTGCGCCTGTCCATCCGCGACAAGGCCCGGGCCGAGGGCTGGAGCTTCCTCCAGGCCGTGCGCGAGGGCGTATTCACCGTGCCCGGCGACGGCGATGTGGATTTCGCCCCCATCTTCGACATCCTGGAAAAGTCCGGCTACGAGGGCTGGGTGGTGGTGGAAGCCGAGCAGGATCCCGCCAAGGCCAATCCCTTCGAGTACGCCAAAAAGGCCCGCGCCTACATCGCGGAAAAGACCGGTTTGTAAGCTTCGGACGGCGGCAGCTCCGCCGTCCTTTTGTTACGCAGGAGGATTGCCATGGACGATATGCAGCTGGCGCTCAAATACGCGCCCATCATTCACTTTGACCTGGGCGAAACCATCCCCCTCAAAAGGGTCGGGTACACCGTGTTCCGGGAGAAAGCGCGCAGTGACTCCTTCCCCAAGCGCACGGTAAAGCCGGAGGATTACGGCCTGGTGATCGAGTACGCCCTGTTCTGGGACTATGACATCCAGCACATGTACGACCTGGAGCACATCTGGGTGTGGGTGGCCCCCAACGGGCAGGTATCGAAGGCGGAGGCGAGCTTCCACGGGAAGTACCTGATGCTGTGGGGGCCGGAGATGCCCTTCGCAAAGGAGCCAGAGAACACCCATGTGCATGCCTACTGCCAGCCCGGCAAGCACGCCTTTTTGCCGGACGCGGCGCTGTTCCGGTTGATTCCCGGCTGGCAGGAAAGCTGCAATGTAGCCTCCGGCGGCGAGATACTGGTCGGTGGGCCCTTTGAGGGGACCTACGCCTCCACCCCGGAGGACGACGCGCGCTGTGCCGCCCACATCCGGGCGCACCTGAGCTTCACCCCCACGCTCCGCTTTGATGCAGGAAAGCTCCTCCCGGCAGAAACGCTCTGCACCTGGGAGGAGCTGAAAGCCTGGATTCCCGCGCGCATCCAGGCGCTGTGCGCCGAGCTGCGGGAAGCTGACCGGTAAACTCAGCCTTGCGCCGCGTCCGCATCGGCCTGGTAGTTGATGTTTGCCTTCCTGGCCTGGCTGCACAGGTCGCGGGTCTGCAGCTTGTACATCGTCCCATCCTTGATCAAGTGCGTGCCGCACTGGCGGAACTCAAAGCTGACATGCTGGCGCATGCACTGCGCCCGGATGTCCAGCACCCAGTCGTAATCAAGGGGACGCGCGTCCCGGTCGGATTCACCGCCGACCGTCACCAATTCCACCTGGGCCAAATAGCGCTCCAGGTCGATGGGGCCGATGAGGGGCTGGGCGGTGATGCACTTGTGCCGGATGGGCAATGACTGGAACACCGCCAGCTTCCGGTCAGCGTTTTCCTGGTTTTCCACCGTGCAGCAGACCACCACATTCTCGTACCCATCGCCCCAATCCGGCGGGATGCAGTCCATGAAGCGCTCAATCCGCTTGGTGAGGAAGAGGAAGGTGCAGTCGGGGCGCTGCTTCATCATCTGCCAGCATTCACCGCGCCATGCGTCCGCCTCCTCCAGGAGGAAATCCGAGGAGAAGCAGGTGTAGACCAGGCCGGGCTTGAGCTTGTAGCTGCCATTTTTCAGCCGTTCGACGGGCTTGTAGAACTCCTCCGTTCTGACAATCAGGCTGGTATCGACCCCGCGCTTCGCGTCCCCCTTGTGGATGTAGCAATGCAAGCAGCCCTCGCTGCACCGCTTGCAGCCCCGCCAGGGCTTCCACATCGACATATCTGTACCTCCGAAATACGCAGCGCCTCAACCCGGCTTCCCAGCATCTGCTGATCCCGCCGGATTGAGGCGCATCGCTGATTTTACCTGAATTCGTCCGCAAACATGCTTCGCAGCGTCTGCACCAGCTCATCCATGTCGATGGGCTTGGACAGGAAGCCGTTCATGCCGTATGTAGCCGCAGCCTTGCGATCCTCGTCAAAGGCGTTGGCGGTCATGGCCAGAATGGGGATGCTGGCCAAATGCGGGTCCGACAGCGCACGGATGCGCCGTGTGGCCTCGTAGCCGTCCATGATGGGCATCTGCACGTCCATCAGCACCAGGTCGAAATCGCCCGGTTTGGCGGCGCTCACCTTTTCCACAGCCTCCAAGCCATTCTCTGCAATGTCGATGATAAAGCCGTATTCGCTCAGGATCTCCAGGGCGATTTCACGGTTCAGCTCGTTGTCCTCCACCAGCAACAGCTTCTTCTCCCGGAAGGCGCTGTGCGTATCATCAGGCAGGAGCGCGCTGTCCTGTTCGGGCTCCATCTGCCCCAGGGCGGACATCAGTGTCTGACGCAGGTCGGACATGAACATCGGCTTGGCGCAGAAGGCCGTCACGCCGGCGGCTCTCGCTTCGTCCTCAATGTCGAACCAGTCGTAAGCCGTCAGGATGATGATGGGCGTATGATCGCCCAGGGCGCGAATCTGCCTGGTGACCTCGATGCCGTTCATATCCGGCAGCCGCCAGTCAATGATGTAGGCGTGGAAGGCCTCGTCCATCTCCAGGGCGTGGCGGGCGCGCAGGACAGCCTCCTTGCCGGAGAGCGTCCATTCGGAGCGCATGCCCACCTGCTGGAGCATCTTCGTCACACTGTCGCAGGTGTTGAAGTCATCATCCACCACCAGCGCCCGCAAGCCCTCCAGCTCCCTGATTTTCTCCACGCTGCGCTTCCCGCTCTGGAGCCGCAGCGCCACCCGGATAATGAACTCCGTGCCCTTGCCCTGCTCGGTTAGCACCTCGATGGTACCGCCCATCATGTCGATGATGTTCTTGGATATCGCCATGCCCAGGCCGGTGCCCTGGATCTTGCTGACCGTGGAGGTGCGCTCCCGCTCGAAGGGCTCGAAGATTCTCTTGGCAAACTCGGGGCTCATGCCGATGCCGTTATCCTTGACCCTGAATTCGTACAGCCCCTTGCCCTCCGGCGCGCCGGGCAGCTGCGCCACCCGGACGGACACCGTGCCGCCGGGCATGGTGAACTTGACGGCGTTGGACAGCAAATTCAGCAGCACCTGATTCAGGCGGGTCTTGTCGCAGTACACATCCTCGTCCACCAGGTCCATCACGTCCATGTACAATTCCAGCTGCTTGGCGTGGATCTGGCCGCCGACGATGGTCTTGAGGTCATGCAGCACGTCCGAGAGGTTGACCTCGGTTTCCTCCAGGTTGATCTTGCCGCTTTCGATGCGGCTCATGTCCAGCACATCGTTAATCAAGGACAGCAGATGGTTGCCGGAGGAGAGGATTTTGCTCAGATAATCCCGGATCTTCTCATCGTTGCCGATGCTGGCCGTCGCCAGCGTGGTGAAGCCGATAATGGCGTTCATGGGGGTACGGATGTCGTGGGACATGTTGCTCAGGAAGGTGCTCTTGGCCTTGTTGGCGCTCTCGGCGGCATTGACGGCAGCCTCCAGCGCCTGGTTGACCTTCCTGTCGGTGGTGCGGTCGGACAGCACGAGGATGTACTTCTTCTCCCCCTGCATATCGCTGCACATCGCGAAGGCATGGAACCAGCGCAGCTCGCCAGTTTTCGCATGGGTATACTCCCTGTCCCATTCGGCCTGCTGCCCGGGGTGAATTTCCGGCAGGCGGTCCAGCACATGGACGGCGTCGTCATCGGTGATTAGCCGGTTCATCACCGTGATGTCCTCGCGGGCCATCTCCAGGGGGATGCCCAGCAGCTTTTCGATGTTGGGGCTGACGTAATCCACCCGGAGCTTATTCGCGTCCAGCATCAGGAACACATCATCGACGTTCACTGACAGCTTGGAGAACAATTCGTCCCGGTAGAGGATCTCCCGATCCTTGCGCTTGAGCATGACCCGGTTATGCCGGGCGATGGAAATCAGCAAGATGGCGCTGATGCTGATCATCACGCCTGACACCAGCAGCAGCGTGTTGCCCTGGAGGCTGTTCATGCTGGCGTTGACCACATTGGCGGGCACCAGGCCGATCATGGCCCAATCGGCAACCCGGGCCGCCTCGTAGATCATGTAGTACTCCGTACGGCCCAGCTTGACCTTCAGCGCGCCGGAGCAACCCTGGCGGAAATCCTCCTGCAGATGCAGGATGGTCTGCTCGTCCAGGTTGGAATACTTCCTGAGCATGGCCAGAAAATTGTAGATATCCTGCTGAGACTGGGCCGCGTTATTCACCAGCACGCGGCCGTCCGCATGGATCACGAAGCTGCTGGCGGTTCCCTCATAGGCGGAGATTTCCAGCGCCTTGACAATGTCGGCATTGTTGAAGCTCATGGCGATGGCTTCGTAGGCGAAGCCCTGATAGGTGCCCGGCTGCGCGGAGGTAGCAAACACCATGATCTGCGGATGCCCCGGCACGACGGAATTGACCACAATGTCCTGATGGTTGAGCACCAATTCCAGCAGGTCATCCTTCAGGTCCAGGTAGCCAGTTTTGCCGTCCACCGTGCGGTAGTCCCCCTCCCGGGAGACGAAGTAGAAGTCGGTAAAGCCTGTTTCCTCCTGGGCGCGGGCGACAAACTGCTCAATCTCCCCTTCGTCCGGCACATCCTTGACATACGAGGACCACAGGTGCAGATTGCTCCAGTTCTTCTCCACCAGGCTATACAGGGAAGCATTGGCCTGGTGGAAGATCTCCGTCAGATGGGCGACGCTTTCGGAGTAGATCGTCTGCGATACAAACAGATAGTACCGGACGCAGACTGCTGCAATTCCGATCAGCAGCACCACTGCGGCAATGGCCGTGCTCAGCCTCTTTTTCATGCGGTACATCCTTTCCAATCTGTCGATCGCATCACTTCTCATGCTTGACGGTTAGATAGTTTTCGGGGGCTTCCATTTGATTTCCGCCCGCCAGCGCTTCCTGGAATAGCGTATTGGGATGCTCATCGACCACCGCCAGCTTCTCTTCCAGCACCTCGGGCATGGGCGCGTTGCAGAAGGATGCCGATGTG
The DNA here is from genome assembly GCA_029012285.1 of Clostridiales bacterium. Lineage (GTDB taxonomy): Bacteria > Bacillota > Clostridia > Christensenellales > Aristaeellaceae > UBA11524. The sequence goes on from JAQXLU010000057.1 coordinate 5,138, forward strand.
ATGAAGTACTCGTCGCCAACGGTCAGCACGGTGTACTCCGCCGCGTCGTCCAGCGGCTTGCCACCGACGGTGATCTCGCCCAGGGTATAGGTGCCGTCCTGGTGGGCGGTAACCTGATAGGCCATGCCGCTACTCACGGGGATGAGGTTGCTGTGGCGGATGGGGTTGGCCCCGTCCTGTTGCGGATTGACCAGCCACTGCATCAGCGTGCGCACCTCCGCGCCGGTGAGCGTACCCTTGCGCATGCCCAGGCGGCTCACCAGCAGCCAGTTCAGCTGCTGCTCGGTGTAAGCCCCGGCAAAGACGGGGGCTGTCACCAGGCTGGAGAAGCCCACGGCCAGGTCGCTCTGCGTGGCCTTGCGCAATGTATTCATGACGGCGGAAGCCGCAGGATGCCCGCCCTTGCCGTCGGCGTAAGCGTAGGCCTTCTCCTGGGTGGTGATGATTTCCGGCTGCTCCACGCTCTTGCCAGCAATCAGCTGCGCATGGGCCGCCTGGCAGGCTTCCTCGGCGGTGTATTCGCCAAAGATCATCTTCTGCACCACGTCCCGGGAGACGGAGAACATCTTCGTGGAGGCCAGGCGGATGTAGAGGTGGTTGCGCTCAATGCAATCCATCGCCTGGGAGAATACATCGTTGATGGGGATATTCACATTCTTGTTGTAGGACAGCACTGCGTTGGTCACAGCGGTCTGGCGCTGGCCTTCCTCGCTGAGCATGGCGCCCAGCACGCGCATCACCGCGTCCTGCTTCCTGCCGTCCTCGCTCACCTGCTTGTTAACGGCCACCTGGAACACGGGGTAGGTCAGCAGCCAGCTGTCCTCCGCCGTGTCGCCAAAGTAGGGCAGCATGACGGTATGAAAGCCACTCATTTCCCTGAGCAGCACACAGTCATTGGCTGTGCCGCGGATGATCGCGACCTCGCCCGCCAGGAATGCATCCCGCATCTGCGGGTATTTCACCTGCGTGTGCTCCGCCAGTACGTCGGTATCCTTCAAATACTGGGCAAAGCGTTCAAACACAGCAGGCCACACGGTATCATCCAGGCCCACGGGGGCATCGTCCGTGGCGTTTTCGTAGGCCATGCGCCACTGCATGCCCTCCAGGGACATCAGCTGGGAGATGGCGTTGCCCTGGAGCGCCTCCATGCAGGAGTAGTCAAACCAATAGTCGTTCAGATAGCCGCGCAGGCCCAGCTCCTCAAAGCGGCGGCAGGCATCGGCAAACTCCGCGTAATTGGTGGGCAGGGGGATGCCGCAGCGCTCAAACAGATCCACATTGGCAATGTAACCATCCACCTCGGCGCAGGTGGGCAGCCAGCGGATGGCGCCGTCTGGCTCGCGGTTGTACTCGATATAGCTGTCGTAATAGCTGCCGACCACATCGGTTTCGCGCAGGTCCAGCAGCATCTCGGAGAGATGCGCCGCGTCATTGAGGGAGAAGCGGCGGCAGGTGATGATGTCCGGCAGCGCGCCCCGCTCATGCAGGTCGGTGTAAAAGTCCATGGTATTATAGCCGACCACGAAGGTAAAGTCAATGTCCGGAAACTGCTTTTCCAGCCAGGGGGGCAGCGCCTGGGCCATGGGCCTGTCCCACAGGTACATGGTCAGCGCAACCTTTCCCTCATCCTTGCGGGCATCACAGCCCGTCAGGCTGAGGAGCAGCGCCAGCGCAAGCAGGACGGCCATCCAACGTTGGGCATGTTTCATGCTGATTGATCTCCGTTCTGCTTATTTCACGGTCATATAGCTGCTCGGCTTCGCGAGGGTGCCGCCATCCTTGATGTACTGCACCCAGGCGTTCTTCACCAGGCCGGCGCTCTCGTAGGGGCGCTCCTGGTTGTTCCGGAAGGGGCGCATGTAGGTGGAGGTGTTCAGGGCGACCACGGTGAACACATCGGCATCGGCAATCTCCTTACCATCGCGGAGCGCGCGGGTCAGAGTGAACTTGCCGTCCTTGCTCTGCTTCACCTCCAGGGTGACGCCGCTGACAGTGGGCAGAGAGCTGACGTTGTAGGGGATGTAGCCGCCTTCAATGCCCTCCACATAGGCCTTGAGGGTTTCCTTCAATTCCGCGCCGGACATCTCGCGCTTATAGGCCACCAGGGCGTTGGGCATCACCATGTAGCCGACCATCTTCGCCGGATAATCCGCCTTGAACAGCGTGCCGCTGAAGCTGATGGCGGGGGCGATCAGCACATCGCTGTCATAGAAGCCACGCAGGGTGTTAGCCATCACGGAGAAGGCCTCGTTGCCGCCCTTCTTGTGGAAGATATTGTTGTAGGTTTTATCCAGGGAAAGGATCGTTTCCGCCGCGGCGCCCTTGGGCTGGCGCAGCTGGGCGTCAAAGGCCTCGTAGGCCTGCTGGGCGTTGTATTCGCCCTTTAGCATCTTGCTCACCACGTCCTTGGACACGGCAAAGAAGTCGTTGGAGGCGATGCGGATATACAGGTGGTTCTGCTCGATGAGGGGCTGCAAATTGCTCAGATAGGGGGAGATGGTCAGGTTGACGTTGCGGTTGTAGCTCAGCACGTCCTCGCCCTTGGCCAGAGCGTTCTGTCCGCCCTCGGAGAGCATGACATCCAGCACCTTGAGCGCCTTCTCCTGGCGGGCCTTATCCTTGGTCAGGTCACGGTTGAGCGCCACCTGGAACTGGGGATAGGTCAGCAGCCACTGTTCGCCATTTTGCCCGAAGTAGGGCAGAAAGACCGCGTCTACGCCTTCTTTGTTGAACCCGACGGCATTGCTGCCGCCAGCACGGATCATCGCGACCTCGCCCTTGCGGAACATCTCAATGATGGGGCTGTAATCCAGCTTCAACACATCCTCGGTCAGCCGGGTATCCTGGATGAACTTTTCCATCCGGGCAAAGGCTTCCGGCCAGATGGTATCATCCAGGCCCACGACGTTTTCATCCGCCGGATCATCATAGCTGGTGCGCCACTGGCGGCCCTGGAGGGAGGTGATCTCCGGAATGGACAGGCCCTGCAGCACCTCCATACAGGTGTAGTCATAGGCAAAGTCCGCCATGAAGCCGTGGATGCCTAGCTCCTCAAAGGCATCGCAGGCAGCGGCAAAGCTCTCGTAATCCGTGGGCAGGGGGATGTTGTGCTTCTCAAACAGGCTCCTGTTGGCCACAATGCCGTCCACCTCGGCGCACAGGGGCAGCCAGTTGATGGTGCCGTCCGCATTGGTGAAGCTGGTGATGTACGCATCATAGATCGCGCCCGCCGCGTCGGTGGTGGACAGATCCATCAGCTGATCCTTGAGCGCAGAGGCATCATGGAGCGAAAAGCGGCGGCAGGTGATGATGTCCGGCAGCGCGCCATGCTCGTTCATGAACTTATAGAAGTCCAGGTCATTGTTGCCCGCCACGAACTGGACATGCACATCAGGCAGCTGGGCCTGGATGTAGGGGGCATAGGTATCCATCATCGCGGTGCTCCACACATACACGGTGATGGTATTGGCGGCTTCCGCATCCTCCTGATTGGACTGGCAGCCAGTCAACGACAGCAGCATCACCAATGCTGCGGCCAGGGAGAGCAGTTTGATACCGATTGACTTCTTCATGCGTTTGTCCTTTCCGGTAACCCGAGGAGATTTTTGGATAGAATTCACTTCATTATAACACATCCATGCCCCGCATGCAACCTTCCATGTAACCTTTCTCCGGATTCCGACGAAAAACGACATCTGCCCTCGCCCGATTTGGCCGCGCCTGAACAAAAAGAATCCGCCTCCCCGGTGCATGTGACCAGGGGAGGCGGCAAAAAGCCGGCGATGGCGCATCAATAGGGCGTGTAGGGGTACACCGCCACGATTTCGTCCTCGATGTAAACGAACTTGTACATCCCGCTGCCCATGCTTTCGTAGTTGTTCAGGAACTGGTACATGGTGTAGCAGTAGGTGGGGTTTTCCTCGCTGCCGTAGAAGAGGTCGCAGTGGGGATTCACCGAATACTTGTAGGTATTGACCTCCTTGACCTTGTTGGTAAAGGTGGACTGGCTGCCGGTCGAGTAGTCGCTGCTCAGGTAGCTGAGGGTCACCAGGTCAGCGTCGATATACCACTTGCCATTCTTCTGCGTGATGCTGTTGATGTAACCGGCGGACACGCGGGTGCGCTTCTCGCTGGGGCGGCGCTGGAGGAACACGGTATACTCGTTGTAGGAGCTGCCGTTGCTCACGGTGATGTAGGCCACCTGGGGCTTGTCGGTCATGCCAATCTCCGGGGCGGCCTGGCCGCTGCGCACCACCTGGCCATTGACCGTGATGGTCGCCATGGGATCCTCCGCCACGGGGGTGAAGATCACCCGGCTAACCCAGTCCGCCACAGTCAGCAGATAGGTGTTCTCGTTGGGGTTGAACTGCTCCGGCAGCATGATGCCAGTGTTGGGGCAGTTGTGATTCAGGGAAAGTAGCCGGGTGCTGCCAGAGCCATAGGTCATGCCGTCCGCCAGGGCGGGCACGCAGGAGAGAAGCATCAGCACAGTCATAAGCAGGGCAAAAACGCGTTTCATCACAGATACGCTCCTTTCATCATCCATCGTGCAGCGCTCCGGGCGGGCGTCCCGGAATAAGCGCTGTGCGCAGACCCTTTCACCTATACAAACGAAGATCACCTGGCATTTGTTCCCACCATTTCAAATTTTTTTGCGCGGCGGCAGCCTTTCGGATGCTCCGGACAGGGCCGGGGCGCAGATACCCATGCGTGCCCCGGCCCTTGCCCGGATAGAGGGGAATCAGCCCTTGCGCACCGGATAGCAAACCTCGGTGACATACTCGTCGGGGTTGCTGGTCTCGTGGGGGCTGACATGGTAAATGTTGAACATGGGCCCATCGAAGGTGTAGCCATTGTCCGCAACCCAGGCGGCGATTGCGGCGTTGACCTCGCCCATCTGCTCATAGGAGCCCTTGCAGGTGGCGCAGGCCACGGTGACCTCGGGCAGCGCCCGGAACTTGACATGGGTCGTATCCGGGTAGACGCCCTTCACATCCTTGGTGACCTCAACGTCCACATCGGCCTCGCGGAACTCCTTGTCATGGAAGATCGCGCAGCAGTAGCAGGGGTCTCCGTCGGTCACATGCAGGGGTGCGGTTTCTTCCATCAGGGTGTTCCACAGCATGCCCTCGTGCTCGTAGGAGGGGATCATCATGCGGACGGTAGCAGCGTAGCGCGCGGAGAAGGTCTTGATAATCACATCATAATTCATGGTCACATCTTCCTTTCTCAGCCGTCTTTGGGCTGTGTCCAGCAACCGCAGCCGGTATGCCGTTTGCTCCCAGAGCGCTTGCAGCTCTGCCTGCTTGCACCGCAGCTGACGCTCGAGCGTCTCCCGGTCGTCATAGCAGGGCAGCATTTCCCCGATGGCAGCAAGGCCAAAGCCCATGTCCTTCAGGGCGTTGATTCTCCCGATGATGGGCAGCTGCTCCGCCGTGTAGTAGCGATAGCCGGATTCCGGGTCGATCCACACGGGATGGAGCAAACCGATCTCATCATAGTGGCGCAGCATACGGATGCTGACTCTGGACAGTTTTGAAAAGTCTCCGATTTTCAGCATGGGACGTCCTCCAGATCTGGCGGTTTTGAGCTCAGCATCATGGTAATACCTGACACTGTGGGAGAGTCAAGGGGGAAAATCTAAAATTCCGGAGGCAATTTTCTGCCCCCGGTCGCTGCATATTGGGAGAAGCTGCTCCTTCCGGCAAGATCAGCTTCTGGATGGCATCAGCCCCGTCACCGCCAGCACCACCTGCATCGCGGCGATGATGGCGAAAATCCAGCCAAGGCCCATCCGCCCGCGGTAGAGGTGGCCGTAGCTGACCATGCCGAAGCAGACCGCCGCAGCAATGTGGCACAGGATGGCTTTGCGGCTCTTCTTCATCACAGCATCCCTCCCTGGCTGCTTACAGGATACCGAACATCAGCAGCACGCCGATGCAGCAGAACACACCGCCAACGATGCGCAGCACCAGGCTGTATTGATTGCTTGGCGTTCCGGATTGCCTGTTCTTCCAGGCCTCGGTCAGCTTCCAAAGCTGCGCCGGAAAAAGGCAGAGCGCCAGACCAATCATTCCAATGACGATCCCGGCGAGCAATTCCTGTTTCATCTTCATATCCTCCATTGTCAAGTGGGCGCAGGGGGGCTGTGACTCCCACTCAACGCCCAGTTCTGCGGATCAGCGCCTGGCTGTGCGTCTTTCTCAGACAGCGCCGTCCGCCTCCTTCGTGTGCCGGAGCTGGATGTGGAGGGTCCCCTTGGCGTGCCTGGCCTCCACCATGATGCGATACACCCCGCTGTCGGGGATGTTCAGCGTGAAGGATGTGGTGTCCCGCCCGTTGCCGCGATACAGCGTGGTGCCGTCCGGGCCCTTGATTTCCAGGTTGATTGCGCCCTTCGTCGTTTCAAACAGCACGTCCAGCACATCGTCCTTCTGCAATTCCAGCGTGTGCAGATCGGTGCCGTTCATCGCGCGGATGTCCAGCAGATAGGCGTCCGGATTCCGCACGCGGCTGCCCTGAAAGTTCGGCTGATTCCTG
>JAQXLU010000058.1 GCA_029012285.1 Clostridiales bacterium
CTGCCCAGCATGATGACCAACGCCCCCATGCCCCTGGCGGAGACGGCCTCCATCTTCAACGAGACCATGCTGGCCCACCAGGTGCTCAAGACCGCCACCCCCGAGGAGAAGTTCACCCTGCTGGAGAGCAGCCTGATGGAAATCACCCAGACGGCGGTGGACATCTACAGCCGCTACCTGTTTGAGACGGAGGTTATCGACACCCGCGCCGACCACGCCATGACCGTGGACGAGCTGAAGGACGCCATGCTCCGCGCCCAGGACGCCACCTACGGCGACGGCCTGGACAAGAACGTCCGCCATCCCTACATGTGGGCCTGCAAGAGCCACTACTACTCCTCCGGCCTGAACTTCTACAACTTCCCCTATGCCTTCGGTGAGCTGTTCGGCAAGGGCGTGTTCGCGCAGTGGCTGGAGAAGGGCGATGCCTTTGTGGAGGACTACTGCAAGCTGCTGCGCTCCTGCGGCTCCGCGTCCATTGCGGATGTGGCGGCCAGCGTGGGCATCGACGTGCGCAGCGTGGACTTCTGGCGCTCCAGCCTGGAGGTTGTGCGCAAGGACATCGACGAGTTCTGCGCGCTGTGCGCGTCCCGGCGGGCCGAACGCAAATAATGCTTGCGTTCTACCGTGCTTTGTGTTAGAATAACAGGGCTTGATACGCAAGGAGGTTATTACCATGGGTGTTGTGAATATCATTCTTTCCGTGATTCTGATTCTGGCCGCGCTGTTCATGATCGTCACCGTGCTGCTGCAGAGCAGCAACGTGAAGGGTCTGGGCGCGATTGCCGGCCAGATGGACAGCTATTTCAGCAAGAACAAGGCCAAGAGCGTGGAGGCCAAGCTGGCCCTGGGCACGAAGATCGCCGCGGCGGTGTTTGTGGTACTGTCTCTGCTGATGCTGGTGCTGGACAAGTTCGCCTGAGCCTGATCCACGCGTCACGCGCAATAAGGCTGTAGCCGCTTGGCACAGCCTTTTTTGCGTTCCTCCTCCCATACGAACGCGGCAGTCCCCTGCATCCGGGGAACAAAAGAAAGTCGAGGCGAGTCCTTTGGCATTTGATTTCAGGAAGGAATACAAGGAATTCTACATGCCCAAAAACAAGCCGGAGATCGTGCATGTTCCAAGGGCGAATTACATCGCTGTCAGGGGAAAAGGCAACCCCAACGAAGAGGGCGGCGCTTATCAGCAGGCAGTCGGTGTTCTGTATGCAGTGGCCTATACGCTGAAAATGAGCTACAAGACAGACCACCGGATCGAGGGCTTCTTCGACTATGTTGTGCCGCCTCTGGAGGGCTTCTGGTGGCAGGATCATACGGATGGCGTGGATTACAGCGACAAATCCACCTTCAACTGGATTTCAGTCATCCGTTTGCCTGATTTTGTGACAGCGGCTGATTTTTCGTGGGCGGTTGAAGCAGCGACCAAAAAGAAAAAGCTTGATTGCTCGTCAGTAGAATATCTGACCATGGAAGAAGGTCTGTGCGTGCAGATCATGCACACGGGTTCCTTTGATGACGAGCCTGCAACCGTTGCGCTGATGGATGATTATCTGGCACAGAACGGTTATGTCAACGATTTCAGCCAGGACAGACTGCATCACGAAATCTACTTGTCGGACGCCAGAAAGGTTGCGCCGGAAAAATGGAAAACGGTGATCCGTCATCCTGTCAGGAAGGTATGACCACACCATTCGAGGAAATCCGAGCATGTCAAAAGGGACGCCCCGCCATGGGACGTCCCTTTTTAGTCAGGTGAAACTCAGGGCTGCTTGCCGATGTAGGCCAGGATGCCGCCGTCCACATACAGGATGTGGCCGTTGACGAAGTCGGAAGCCTCGGAGGCCAGGAACACGGCGGGGCCGCCCAGGTCGGTGGCTTCGCCCCAGCGGTTGGCAGGAGTCTTGGCCAGGATGAACTGGTCGAAGGGATGACGGCTGCCGTCAGGCTGCACCTCGCGCAGGGGCGCGGTCTGGGGGGTGGCGATGTAGCCCGGGCCGATGCCGTTACACTGGATGTTGTATCCGCCGTACTCGGAGGCGATATTCTTGGTCAGCATCTTCAGGCCGCCCTTGGCCGCAGCGTAGGCAGAGACGGTCTCGCGGCCCAGCTCGGACATCATGGAGCAGATGTTGATGATCTTGCCATGGCCCTTCTTGATCATGGAGGGGATCACAGCTTTGGCCACGATGAAGGGAGCGTTCAGGTCCACGTCCACCACCTGGCGGAACTCGGCGGCGGTCATCTCGCACATCGGGATGCGCTTGATGATGCCGGCGTTGTTGACCAGGATGTCGATCACGCCGACTTCTTCCTCAATCTGCTTGACCAGCGCGTTCACCGCGTCCTCGTCGCAGACGTTGCAGACGTAGCCGTGCGCCTTGATGCCGGCCTGCTCATAGTTGGCCAGACCCTTGTCGACGAACTCCTGCTTGATGTCGTTGAAGCAGATGGTCGCGCCCGCGGCGGAGAGGGCCTTGGCGATGGCGAAGCCGATGCCATAGGAAGCGCCGGTGACCAGCGCGATCTTGCCGTCCAGGCGGAAATTGTTCATATAATCGTTCATTGGAAAAACCTCCTTCATGGTTATAGCATGTTGAATATGGGTTGTCGCAGGATTAAAGCAGGTCAAGCGGGCTCAGGTTGTCCATGTCGTCAAACTCCTGATTCTCGCCGCACATGCCCCAGATGAAGGTGTAGTTGCTCGTGCCGACGCCCGTGTGGATGGACCAGGACGGGGAGATGACGGCCTGCTCGTTGTGCAGGATGACGTGGCGGGTTTCCTTCGGCTCGCCCATCATGTGGAAGATGACGTTCTCATCCTTCACGTCGAAGTAGAAGTAGACCTCCATGCGGCGCTCGTGCGTGTGGCAGGGCATGGAATTCCAGTTGCTGCCCGGGGCGAGCTGGGTCATGCCCATGCACAGCTGGCAGGACTGCATGACCGCCGGATGGATGTACTGGTTGATGACGCGCTTGTTGCAGGTCTCGCTGCTGCCCAGCGGGCGCTTGTTGGCCTTGTCGATGTCGATATGGACATTCGGGTAGGTCTTGTGCGCAGGGCAGGTGTTGATGTAGAACTTGGCGGGGTTTTGGCCGTCCTCGCTCTCCATTTTGATTTCCTTCGCGCCCATGCCGACGTACAGGCCGTCGTACTGCTTGAGCTCGTAGACGACGCCGTCG
>JAQXLU010000059.1 GCA_029012285.1 Clostridiales bacterium
AATGCGGGAAAAGTACCCCATGCTGACGATTCGTGCGGGGGTGGAAATCGGGGATAATCCGCCGATTCGCGGGCAAATCAAGGCTGATTTGGACGCGCTGGCGCTGGATTTCCGCCTGCTGTCGCTCCATTTGGTGAACGGCGTGGACCCCTACAATCAAGCGAAATACTTTATGGGGAAGTGCCGCAACCAGGCCTACCGCGAGTACGCGGAGGCCAAGGCGGAATCCATATTGGCGTGGGAGGACTTCGACAGCGTGGCCCACATCGGGTATGTGGCGAAATTCAGCGTGTTCACCGGGCCGGAGCGGGCCATCGTGTACGACGACGCGCCGGATGCCTTCGACGCGATTTTGCGCCACATCATCGACCTGGGCAAGTGCATTGAGGTCAACACCAGCGGCTATGCATCTACCGGAGATACCTTCGCTCACTCCAGTATCCTGCGGCGCTATGTGGAGCTGGGGGGCGAAAACTTCACATTCGGCTCGGACAGCCACGCGGTGGAGCGGGATTACGACGGCATTGAGCGGGCGAAGGATATGGTGCGCAGTTTGGGCGGCAAGTATCAGGCCAGTTTCGATCAGCGGAAAATGACCCTCTGGCGCATCTGACCCAGTGGGACGAAACGCGTCGATTTACGTCAGAAATGGTAATAAAGTGGTAATTCAATATAGAAATAGCCGGTATTATTCGCAAGAAAGGGGTTTTCGTGCACAAAAATCCCCCAAATATTTGACAAATGGGGAAATCCATGGCATAATACAGCGTAGTGACAGCCATGCCTCCGCAGCAAGGAAGGGCGGAGGCTGGCAACCAAGGCCGCGCGTCATGGGCGGCGATTGGAGGGCTCATACATGCGCAAAACGATGACGGTGACCTACTACCACCACAGCGGATTTTCCGTGGCGAGCGGCGACATCCTGCTGGTTTTCGACTATTGGCGCGGTCAGAAGGTGAAGCTTCCCGAGGCTCAGGGCATCACCCCCGATCTTCTGGCCAGGTTCAATCAGGTGATTGTGTTCATCAGCCATGAGCATGTGGATCATTTTGACGAGGTGGTCTACACCTGGGAGCAGTACGCGCCGGTGACCTACATCATCGCGGACTGCCTGCCCCAGAGCGCCAAGGGCCACCGCATGGAAAAGGGCAGCGAGCTGGCGTTGAACGACCGGGTGCAGGTGAAGGCCTACGGCTCCACAGATTCCGGCGTGTCCTTCCTGGTCACGCTGGACGGCATGCGCTTCTTCCACGCTGGCGATCTGAATTTCTGGCACTGGCGGGAGGTGTGCAATGCCCGGCAGATTCAGGAGGCGGAGGAGGACTTCCGCAGCGAAATGGCTGATTTGAACGGCGTGGAGATCGACGTAGCCTTCTTCCCTGTGGACCCGCGCATGGGCATGCTTTTCGACGCGGGCGTGAACTACTTCGTGCTGACCGCCAAGCCGCGGCTGCTCTTGCCCATGCACTTCTGGGGGCGCGGCGATGTCATGACCGAATTCGCCCGCCGCAGCCGCACCAGGGATACGGAAATTGTCGCGCTGACGAGCCCCGGCCAGGCCATCGTGCTGGACATCGAGGACGATGGCTTCATGAACATCACGCTGCAAACCCCCTCGCCCATGCCCGCTGCGGAGGAGGAAAAGGAGCGCAGCGTCGACCTGGCGGGCTATGAGGGCGAGGATCCCTTCCACGAGAGCGATCTGCCCATTGATATGCCCTGAGGATTGCTCTTGACAGACGGGACAAGCTGAAGTATCATGATAGGGCGGAGGAGCAAAATCATCCGCAGAAAGAAGGATAAAATCATGACCATCCAGAAGGATATGACCATTGGCGAGGTGCTGCGCTCCTGCTCCGAGGACGCGCTGGAGGACGTGGTGCGCGTGTTCAACGACATGGGCATGCACTGCTTGTTCTGCCCCCACTCCGCTGCCGAAACCATCGAAGAGGCCGCCATGGTGCACGGCAATGACGTGGACACCCTGCTGGCGCAGCTCAATGAGGTTTTCCTGGAGAAATAAGTGACAAAGCATTCGCGTTTTGACAACAAATGCGGATGAGCAACGCCTCCTTGCGCGCCCCGGGCCGAGGGAGGCGTTTTGCTTGAAAAGCCGCAAAGCCTTGATTAGACCGGCTTGGCACGCCTTTCCCCGCGTGCAAAGCCATACACAGGGCATGTGGATAAATCTGTGGATATTGTGGATAAGATGGTATTTTCATAAGGATTTACCTGTGGATAATGTGGATAACTCTGTGGATAACTGTGGATAAAGCCGTTCTTTGAGTGGATAAGTGGCCAAAAACTGTGTATAGGGGTGTGGAAAATGGTCGTGCGGGATGAAGGCCAGGCGCTGTGCGTGGCGGAGGAAATGGAGAAACGCGCCATCCGCATGTATGAGCGGGCGCTGATGCTGACAAATGACCCGGCGACGGCAGCCGGGCTTCGTGAAATGCTATGCGAGGAGCAATCCCATTTGAAGCGGTTCCGCCAGATGAAGGCGCAGTACCCGATTCCGGCGGAGGAGGAGCGGCTGATGATTTCTGCCATGGCGGCGGATGTGCTCTTTTCCGGCGGGGTGATGGAGATGAAGCGCGAGCAGGCGCTGAGCACCCTGGAGGGCTTGTACCGCTACGCTGCGCAGAGTGAGGCCAACGCGGTGGAAACCTATGGCAGCTTTGCCAGCAAGTGCACCGACCCTCAGGTGCATGACGCCTTCATGTCCATTGTGCAGGAGGAAAGCCGCCATCTGTCGGCGCTGATGGAGAAGCTGGCGAAAAGCGGGGAACAGGCCCTGAAATGACGGTTGCTGCGGTCTTGACAATCTTCGCCAATCCGGCTATAATAGAGCCGTTCCATGGTGAACGCAAAGGGATGCCTGCGCGGCCACCGGGACAAATCATCATGCATACGACCCTGACATCAAGCGGCAAGCTGCGTGAAAGGTGCGTCCATATCGCCCCATGGGTGGATATCGCCGTGCCTTCGGGTACGGTGTTTTTTTGGAGGTGAAGCACATGGAGACACGTGTGGCTGTGATGAGCATCATCGTTGAGGACGTGAGCAGCGTGGAGGACATCAACGCGATCCTGCATGAATCCGGCGAGTACATCATCGGGCGGATGGGCATCCCCTACCGGGAGAAGAGGATCAACATCATTTCCATCGCGATGGACGCGCCGCAGAACGTGATTTCCGCCATTGCCGGGCGGATTGGCAATCTGCCGGGTGTGAGCGTCAAAACCGCGTATTCCAGCGTGGTCGGGTAAGCTACATATTGATAAAGGAGTGTGTTCCCTATGAAGAAGTTCCTGTGTGCCGTGCTGTCGATGTTGTTGCTGCTCAGCTGCACCGCCCTGGCGGAGGAAGCTGTGCTGACCGCCGCTGCGCCCAACGGTGCGCCTGCCCTCGCCCTGGCGATGCTGGCGATTGAAAAGCCGGAAAACTTCACCTTTGTGGCCGCGGAAACCATTTCCGCCGAATTTGCCAAGCAGGAAGCCGATTTCATTATCGCGCCCCTGAACGCAGGCGCCAAGCTGTACAAGATGGGCAAGTCCACCTACAAGCTGGCGGGCGTGGTCAGCTGGGGCAATCTGTTCTTCGCCTCCCAGAAGGAGGGCTTCCAGGTGGAGGACATCAACGGCGCGACCATCACCATCTTTGGTGAGAACACCATCAATGCCTCCGTCGTGAAGTACGCCCTGGAGCAAAACGGCATCGTGCCTGACCGTATCGAGTACCTGGCCAGCGCTGTCAACACCCAGAGCCTGCTGCTCGCCGATGCCAGCGCCATCGTCGTGACCGCCGAGCCCGCGCTGACCGCCGCCAAGATCAAGAACCCCGCCGTCACCGGCTATGCCCTGAACGAGCTGTACAAGGCCGCCACCGGTTATGACGGCTACACCCAGGCGGCGCTGTTCGTAAAGGCGGACACTGCTGACGCCCAGCCCGAAGCTGTGAAGGCCTTCATCCAGGCCGTGGCTGCCTCCTGCGAAACCGCGTCCACTGACCTGGAGGCCCTTGCCACCGCTGCCGTGACCCTCGAGATCCTGCCCAATCAGAAGGTGGCCATGGCGGCCATCCCCGGCTGCGCCATCCGCTTTGTGGGCGCGCTAGAGGCCAAGGAGCAGGTGGAAGCCACCGCGAACATCGACCTTGTGCAGTTCGGCGGTGCGGTGCCTGCGGACGACTTCTACTATGTCGCGGAATAAAATCGGGGATTTCTGCACCTTCTGCCTGGGCATCGTGCTCATCGGCGTGCTGGTGCAATCAGCGGGTGCGCTCAAGGGGGACAGGCTGGTTTTCCCGGGGGTGGACGAAATACTGCGGGCCTTTCTCCGCCTGATCGCCACGCCCCGGACCTACGCCCTCATCTGGACGACCATGAAGCACCTGATGGTATCGCTCCTGGTGTCCACCCTCATCGGCGTGATGCTGGGCATCGCCCAGGGGATGATCCCCTTTGTGCGCAGCCTTTTACGCCCGCTGATGATCATGCTTCGCTCGCTGCCGATGGTGATCCTGATCGTCATCGTCATGGTGATCGTCGATTATGCCCGGGTGCCGGTGATCGCCTCGTCCATCATCCTGATTCCGATGATCTCCGAGGCTGCCTGCGAGGGCTGCCTGCGCATCGACAGGGAGCTGATTGACGTATACCGCCTCAACGCGGATTTCAACCCCCGCGTGCTGTTTTCCGTCTATTTGCCCCTGATGGCGGGCTATCTGCGCCAGGCGTATGTGAACGCCGTGGGCATGGGCGTGAAGCTGGCGGTCTCCACGGAGTACCTGGTGCAAACCCGCGATTCCCTGGGGAAGGCGGTGCACATGAGCGGGTACTTCAACGAATACCAGGACATCTATGCCTATGCGCTGGTGATGATATTGCTGGTGCTGCTGCTCTCGGAAGGGCCGATGTGGTTCGGGCGGGCAGTGAAACGATTGTGGAACAAGTGAAAATCGCCCCCGTGCGGAGGGTCATGGACCACCTGCACGGGGGCTTTTTGTGTTGCTGTATGGATTCAAATGCGGCTACATACTCGTCTGGGAGCATTTCCGGTAGGCCGAGGGCGACATGCCCGCCATTTTGGTGAACGCCCGCAGGAAGCTGGAATAATCGTTGAAGCCGCAATGGAAGGCCACCTCGCTGAGCGGAACGGCGGAATGAATCATCTCCTTGGCCAGCAGCACCCGGCGATGGAGCACATAATCATAGACGCTGCGGCCGGTGTACTTCACAAACTCGTGGGACAGAAAGGACACGCTCACGCCGAATTCACGGGCCAGCAGCTCCAATTTGATGTTGTTGGTGTAGTTTTCATTGACATAGGCCAGGATCTCCTGCATGGCCTCGTTGACCACGATGGGGTTGATGGTTTCCTGGGTGCGGTGCATCACCTGACAGATGATGCTGATGTACTGCAGCAGCTTTGAATAATTGTTAAAGCGCCCCAGGGAGGACGTATCATCCTGGGAAGCCTTGAGCTCCTGCATCAGATGCTTGCAGGCCTCGCCCTCCTCCGCTGTCATGCGGAACTGATGCTGTCCGTTGCGCAGATGGGTGGTCATGTACTGCGTCAGGTCGATTTGCCCCCCGCCGCAGTTTTTGAGCATGGTGGGTGAAATGTAGAGGAAGCAGCGCTCATAATCCTTGGGGGTATGGTCGCCGATCAACCCGTGCATGCGAAAGGGCGGAATCACCATCAGGTGGCAGTATTCCAGCGGGTAAATCTGATTGTCGATGCAGTAGTATTTTGCCCCATGGAAATGAATATAAAACTCGTAGAAATCGTGGCAGTGCAGTCCATAGAGACCCCATTCCTTGTCATTGCCGTAGCAGGCCTCATAGTCATAGCGGCTCATGCCCATTGCGGAATAGGCGGAGCGCTGCGAAGCGTCCAGCATCCTTGGCAAGCGGCTCACCTCCTCTAATCAGGATAATCTGGCTTCTGATAAGAATTTATTGCACATGGGGATGCCTTTCTCCTGCCGAAAAAACCCTTTGTGCAGGATATGCTCAAAAACAAGCAGTATTTGCGTGGAATCTGCATAATAGGTGCGCTATAATGAGCATAGAAAATGGAAATGGCGAATAAGGACGACCATTGACCTGATGCAACATGGTCAGTCGGGAGGTATGTGAGGATGACGACGAGCAAAGCGCCGCGCCGCCGGGTGAACTGGTTCAAGCGGGATTGGCGGTTGTATGCAATGTTGGCAATTCCTGTCGTCTGGTACTTGTTGTTTTGCTACAAGCCCATGGTGGGCGTGCTGATTGCCTTCCAGAAGTACAACCTGTTCAAGGGCATCTGGGGCAGCAAGTGGGTCGGCTGGAAGAACTTCGAGTTCATTATGAATATGCGCGACTTCCCCATCGCGCTGCGCAACACGCTGGTGCTGAACTTCATGGGGCTGCTCATGGGCTTCCCCGTGCCCATCGTGCTGGCGATCCTGCTCAACGAGATCCGCAGCAAGGCCTTCAAGCGCGTGTCCCAGACGCTGATGTACCTCCCCCACTTCCTGAGCTGGATCATCATCGGCGGTATGGTGCTGGAAATCTTCGCGCCGACGACCGGCGTGGTCAACTCCATGCTGCTCAAGTATGGCATCATTGACAAGAACATCCCCTTCCTGACCGACGGACGTACCTGGCAGCTGACCTACACCCTGGTGGGTGTGTGGCAGTCCATGGGCTGGGGCACGATTCTGTATCTGTCCGCCATCACCGGCATCAACATGGAGCTGTTCGAGGCCGCCAAGATCGACGGCGCGAACAAGCTGCAGCAGATCTGGCATGTGACGCTGCCGGGCATCCGCTCCACCATCGTGGTGCTGCTGATTATGAACATCGGCCAGATGATGAACATCAGCTTCGACCGGCCCTACATCATGGGCAACACCCTGGTGCAGGACTACTGCGACGTGCTTTCCACCTTCGTGTACCGCATGGGTATCACCAATGCCAAGTTTGAGCGCGCCACCGCCATCGGTCTGTTCCAGTCCGTGGTTGGCCTGATCATGATCTCCACGGCGAACTTCGTCACCAAGCGCCTTGGTGAGGATGGCATCTGGTAAGAAGGGAGGATGGGTACCATGACTGCAGCAACCCATGTTGTCAAAGAGAAAAAGCCAAAGATATGGTCGCCCGGCCAGGTTGCGCTGTGTTTCTTCATCTTCCTGGTGGTGCTGACCTGCGTATTGCCATTTCTGAACGTGATCGCGATTTCCCTGAGCTCCAAGTCCGCCATTTTGCGCGGGGATGTATCCTTCTGGCCGGTGGAATTCTCCACCAAGGCGTATCAGGCCATCTTCTCGGACAAAGCCCTGATCAACAGCCTGTGGTACACCATCAAGCTGACGGTGATCTACACCGTGCTGGCGATGGTCATGACCATCCTCATGGCTTACCCGCTGACGAAAAAGCGCCTCCACGGCCGCAATTTCTTCAGCTTCCTGGCGCTCTTCACCATGTACTTTTCCGGCGGCACGATCCCGATTTACCTCAACGTGAAGGAATTCGGCATGCTGGATACCATGTGGTCGCTGATCATTCCCGGTCTGCTCTCCACATACAATATGATTATCATGAAGAGTTTCTTCGCGTCGCTCCCCTCTGAATTGGAGGAAGCCGCCACCATCGACGGCGCGAACGATTTCCAGATTCTCTTGCAGGTGTACCTGCCCCTGTCCCTGGCTTCCATCGCCACGCTGACGCTCTTCTACGCCGTGGGCAAGTGGAACTCCTTTGCCGACGCGAAGTATTACATCACCAGCCGCGCGCTGCAGCCCTTGCAGCTCAAGCTGTACAACATCATCAAGGGCGCGACCGCGGTGGACGTGGCCGCCATCGAGGGCGGCTCCAACAGCAACGCCCAGAGCATCTCCGAATCCATCGAGTCGGCGACGATCATCTTTGCCACGCTGCCCATCCTGGTGGTGTACCCCTTCGTGCAGCGCTACTTCGTCAGCGGCGTAACCATCGGCGCGGTGAAGGGCTGATGCACAACCAACCCTGTTCCTTGCCGCTGTGATGCGGTGAAATAAAAAAAGGAGAGTGAAACCATGAAGAAGATCCTGTCCCTCGTGATGGCTCTTGCGCTGATCCTCGGCTGCATGAGCGTGCCCGCCATGGCTGCTGACAAGCAGATCACCCTGCGCGTGGAAGTGTTTGACCGCTCCATCGCCGGCTTGAACATTGAGGACTGCATGCAGCTGCGCTATGTGCAGGAGCATTTCGGCGATCCCAATGGCATCAAGGTGGAATTTGTGCCCGTGTCCCGCTGGGACGAGGGTGAAATCCTCACCACGCAGCTGGCTGGCCAGACTGCCCCTGACATCTGCGTGACCTACAACGGCGCGCTGATCAACCAGTACATCGACATGGGCGGCCTGCTCCAGCTGGATGAGTACATCGCTGAGTACGGCCAGAACATCAAGGAATTCCTGGGAGAGAACCTGCTGGGCTACGGTGCCTTCGACACCGATGAGGACGGCGTGAAGGAGCAGTACACCATCCCCGCCCGCCGCATCTCCGTTGCGAACCAGGGCGCTTTCATCCGTGCTGACTGGCTCAAGGCCCTGAATAAGGAAGTGCCCACCAACTTCGAGGAGTTCGAGGCCTATCTGTACGCTGCCAAGGAAGCGAACCTGGGCGGCCAGATGACCATCCCCTTCTCCTACGCCATCTTCAAGTCCAACCCCATGTTCGGCCTGCGCCACTACATCAACATGTTTGTGGACTTCTCCAAGGTCAGCGAGGAGGACTGGGTCGCCTACAAGGACAACCCCGAAATGCTGCCCGGCGCCAAGGAATGGTTCAAGAAGATGAACCAGTGGGTGCATGATGGCATCGTGTACGAGAACTACGCCGTGGATACCGATGGCACGCTGTCTGACACCTACATGACCCAGGGCTACATGGGCTACTTCCTGCAGCAGTGGGATCAGCCCTGGCGCACCGACAAGAACTACCAGACCGAAATGGCCAAGAATGTGGAAGGCGCTGAGTGGATCCCCGTCAACTGCTTCAACAACCAGTACTCCGGCAAGACATTGCATGACAAGTACGACGCGGCTGGTCTGAGCGTGTTCGTGCCTGGCTGGGTCAAGGAAGAGACCGCCATCGCCGCGATCAAGTACCTCGACTGGATGTGCCAGCCCGAGAACATGTTCGTCCTGCAGAACGGTGTGGAAGGCGTCAACTACCTGGCTGTGAACGAGGATGGCATCCCCGTGCAGCAGCAGGCCAATGACGCTGTGCCCGACGAGTACAAGATGCATGCCGGCGATGTGTGCTTCATGGCCAATGGCTTGTACTTCGGCTCTGACGAGAAGAATGCTGCTGCGGCTTCTCTGTCCTTCCCCGGCTACGAGAAGCAGGCTGCCCAGTCCATGGTGTACTCCCTGACCGACGCCTGGACGCAGCTCTCCTTCACCGTCGCCATCGAGGCGGCTACCGACTACCAGGCGACCGTGATCTCCAAGCAGAACGAGCTGATCGCCCAGACCCTGAGCTGCGATCCCGCGGACTTCGACAAGGTGTGGGACGAGTACATCCAGGCAATCCTGGATTCCGGTGCGAAGGAAATGATTGATGCCTACCGTCAGGCCTACAAGGATGGCAACTGGCGCGGCTCCTTCCCCGAGTTTTGATCGGAGACATCAGCCTTGACACGCTGAAATGCAACCAGGGAGGGCTGCCCGAAAGGGTGGCTCTCCTTTTTTCGACTCCTGCGGGAGAAAGCGGGGGCGAACTCCCTCAGTCAGCGAGCAAGCTCGCTGCCAGCTCCCTCGGGGGTACTCCCTCAGTCAGCCGCAAGCGGCTGCCAGCTCCCTCAAGGAGGGAGCCTTTTGGCTGGCTTCCTTGCTGCGGACAGGAGAACAGTAACTCAGGCTCCCTCCGGGAGGGAGCTGTCGCCGCTAAGGCGACTGAGGGAGAACGCGCAACATGCTCCTTCAGTCACCTCCATCGGAGAAAAAATCCCTCCTCCCGCCCAAAAAGCCTGCAAAAATACACCAAAATCTCGGGGAGGGAGCCTTTTGGCTGGCTTCCTTGCTGCGGACAGAAGAACAGTAACTCAGGCTCCCTCCGGGAGGGAGATGGCGCCGCTAAGGCGACTGAGGGAGAACGCGCAACATGCTCCTTCAGTCACCTCCATCGAAGAAAAAATCCCCCTCCTCCCGCCCAAAAAGCCTACAAAAACACACCAAAATCTGAACAGAGGTACGGCTTGCTTTTCCAGGAAAAGCATCGTATAATGAACCGTCACAATTCATGAGGAGGTTGGAGTATGCTGGTACTGTGGGATCTCTTCCGGGCCTTTTTCACCATCGGCGCCCTCACCTTCGGCGGCGGCTATGCGATGCTGCCCATGCTGGAGCGGGAAATCGTGCAGAAGCGCAAGTGGGCCACGCAGGAGGATCTGCTGAATTATTTCGCCATCGGCCAGTGCACCCCCGGCATCATCGCGGTGAACACCGCCACCTTTGTGGGGCACAAGACCAAGGGCTTCTGGGGGAGCATCGTCGCGACGTTGGGCGTGGTGGCGCCGTCGATCATCATCATCACCGTGATTGCCATGGTGCTGGAGAATTTCATGGACATCGCCTGGGTACAGAACGCCTTTGCGGGTATCCGCGTGGCGGTGTGCGCGCTGATTACCGCCAGCGTCATCAAGCTGGTCAAGACCAACGTGAAGGAATACTGGCACATCGCCCTGGCTGTGGTGGCCTTTGTGGTGGTGGCGTTTGTGAAGCTCTCCCCCGTGTATGTGGTGGTGGGCTGCGCCGTGCTGAGCTTCATTTTCGGCAAGAGGGAGGCGAAGGCGTGATGGATCTGCTGCGCATGTGCTTTGAGTTCTTCAAGACGGGCCTGTTCGCCGTGGGTGGCGGATTGGCGACGCTCCCCTTCCTGACCCAGATGCAGGAGAAATTCGGCTGGTTCACCGCCGAAGAGCTGGCGAACATGATCGCCGTGGGCGAATCCACCCCGGGCCCCATCGGCGTGAACATGGCGACCTATGTGGGCTTTTCTGCCAACGGCGTGCTGGGCGGCTTGCTGGCCACATTGAGCCTGGTGCTGCCCTCGCTCATTATCATCATGGTGGTTGCCCGGGCGATGGATCGCTACCAGAACAGCCCGATTGTCAAAAACATGTTCGCCTTCATGCGGCCTGCCGTGGCTGGCCTGATCGCCGCCGCCGGCTTCGCGGTGCTGAAAATCGCACTGCTGCGCCAGGGCGACACCCTCCTTGATCGCATCGACTGGATTGCCGTGGCGCTCTACGCGGTGCTGCTGGTGCTCTTGCACGTCAAGCCCGTGAAGAAGCTTCACCCGATTGTGTTCATCGCCGCGGGCGCGGTGATTGGCGTGCTGCTGGGCATGTGATGAATATCTGTACGGAGAAATCAGCATGACAAACGTGAAAACGGATGGCATGCATGAATAACCGCGAGGAGGGCGCCTACCTGCCCGTCACCAATTCCCTGCGCATGGGCGAATGCGACTACTGCGGTGAATTGGACAAGTATGCCTACGACCCGCGCAAATAAGTAACAATCGACCCACTGGATGATGCGAAGCCTCCTGCCGTTGCGGCGGGAGGCTTCATGTTTGCTGGGGAGCAGCCGGTATCGCTTCGCGCACGCCCAGGTCTGCCCCGAAGCCCTGCGAATGCCAGTACACATCGTATGTCCGCCCGGGCCTCGCCTGAAACCGCAGGCGTACCGCTGGGGCGCCGATGCGCACCAAGGCAATTCCCAGGTCAATGGCGCAATCCGATGGGAACACCATCGTTTCTCCCGGAGCGCCAGTGCGCAGCAGCTGCTCTGTGGCCATGTTCACCAAGGCGTAACACCCGATGCAGTATGGATTCCATGGCGGCAGGACAACATGAATGATGTCCATATTCGACCTCCAACATCCCGTTTTTAATCATTTTAGTAAAGATGTGTACTCCTGTCAATAGTAAATATCTTTATTAGCTATAATTCTCCCAACACCTGCTTGTGTAAAAGGGGGAATGGCGACATGGAGTACTGCCGGATTATCCGTGACCTGCGGGAGGATGCCGACCTCACGCAGACGCAGGTGGCACAGGTGCTGGGGACGTCGCAGACCATGTATGCCCGCTACGAGCGCGGCGCGAACGAAATGCCAATCCGTCACCTGCTGGCGCTGTGCGAATTGTACAAGGTCTCGGCGGATTACATCCTCGGGCGGACAAAGCAGCGCTGATGTGGAATCAACCGAAAAAACAGGGCGAAAAGCGGAAAAAAGCGCCGCCAACCCCTTGCAAATGGTTGAAAGATCTGCTATAATCCTTAATTGGCACATCCTTGCGATGCACAAAGGATGCATCGCCAAACGTCCAAGAGGAGGTGAAAATGATGAATAGGTATGAACTGACCTACATCATCGATACTGCGCTGGAGGAGACCGCTCGTAAGGAACTGATCGAGAAGGTGTCCGCCCTGATCGCTGCTAACGGTGGTGAGGTGGAATCTGTTAATGAGGAGCCCTGGGGCAAGGGCGCGAAGCGTCTTGCCTACCCCATTAACTACAAGACCGAAGGCTGGTATGTGCTGGTGACCTTCAAGGCCCCCGCTGACCTGCCCCGCGAGCTTGAGCGTAACCTGGAGATCTACGACAGCGTCCTGCGTTACCTGGTCGTGAAGCTGGAGGTCAAGAAGAGCAGCGTGAAGCCTCGCGCTGCCCGTCCCGTGGCTGCTCCCGCTGTGGAAGCGCCCGTGGAGGAGACTGCTCCCGCTGCCGATGCTGAGTAAGGCATCCCGAGGATAAGCACATGAACAAGATCATCCTGATCGGTAATCTGACCCGTGACCCTGAGACTCGCACCACCCCCAGCGGCCACAGCGTATGCAATTTCGACATCGCAGTGAACGACCGCCGCGGCGGCCAGGAAAACACCCTCTATTTCCGCATTGCTGCGTGGGATAGAACCGGTGAATCCTGCCAGCGGTTCCTCAGCAAGGGTCGCAAGGTGTTCGTGTCGGGCCCTCTGTCCTACCGCACCTATCAGGCCAACGACGGAACGACCCGTGTTTCCCTCGAAGTGAACGCCAACGACGTTGAATTCCTGTCCTCCCGCAATGACGACCAGGCCGGTGGCTACACCGCGCCCGCCGCACCCGCGCCCATGGCGCAGTCCAGCGGCTTCACTGCGGTCGAGACGGACGAGCTGCCCTTCTGATGCAGCTCTCTACCACATTACGCTGAAATAGCTTGAAAAGGAGGTCATCCTCATGTCTGAAGAACGTACCGAGCGTCGGCCCCGTCCCCGTGGCGGCCGCCGTCCCCGTCGCAAGGTCTGCGCTTTCTGCGTGGACAAGATCGAGTACATCGATTACAAGGACGTTAATCGTCTGCGTCGCTTCATCAACGAGCGCGGCAAGATCCTGCCCCGCCGGATGAGCGGCAACTGCGCCAAGCATCAGCGTCAGCTGAGTGAGGCCATCAAGCGCGCCCGTGCCATCGCGCTGCTGCCCTACACCGTTGACTGATTGATCGAGAACGCATCCCCCGAGCAGCCATGCCCGGGGGATTTTTACGTGCTGGAAGGCAGTGGGGACACTCCCTCAGTCAGCGGGCAAGCTCGCTGCCAGCTCCCTCAAGGAGGGAGCCTTTTAGTTGGTCACGGAAAATCATCCTGTCAGTGGAAAGATGCATAAATGCGGCCCACGTTGCATATGCTGTAAGTACAAACCACCTATAAGGAGGAGGATTTCCATGATTGACACGATTTCCCTGCTGCTGACGATTATCGGCGGCATCAACTGGCTGCTGGTAGGCCTCTTCCAGTTCGACCTGGTCGCCTACATCTGCGGCGGACAGGCCGCCATCCTGAGCCGCATCATCTATGCCATCGTTGGCATCGCCGCCCTCTGGTGCATCTCCCTCCTCTTCCGCGAACGTTCCCACGAGGCAAACTGAGTTTGCATCCAGTTGCTTCCGCGTTCAGGTGACGGACTTTGTGCCGCCGTGGTGGCGGCGCAAAGTCCTGGCGGTGTGCTTCTGATGCAAGCCGGGTGTGCACCACGATTTTGAGGTGGACGGCGCCTCAAAATCTACCCTGTGTTTGGGGGACGGGCGCGCGTACGGTTCTTTGCGGCGGCTGTTCTGACCCGGTTCTTTCTGACCTGATTCTCTGCAAAGGAAGGGATGCTTGTATGAGCAAGGCTTATCTGGTTCTCTCCGACGGCACGGTTTATGAGGGCGTTTCCTTTGGCGCGCCCGTTTCTTCCATCGGCGAGCTTGTTTTCA
>JAQXLU010000060.1 GCA_029012285.1 Clostridiales bacterium
GCCAGAACCGCCAGCGCATTCAAGCCTGGCGGCAAGAAATGAAGAATCATCTGTTCACCCCCATCGGCACGGTGGCTTTTTCCGGCCTGACTACCCTTGACCGCCTCACGCCGGAGCAGGCGGCAGCACTGCCCATGCGCCCCTTCCCGGCGGGGACGAAATGGGGCGCTTGCTGGGAATACGCCTGGTTCGCCGCGGAAATCACTCTGCCCGCCGAATGCGATGGCCACCGCGTAGTGCTCCTGCCCGGCCTGGGCGGCGAGCAGCTCATTTATGTGGATGGTCAGGCGGCGGGTTCCAACGACAAGGGGCGGGATTACGTGACCCTCCGCCACAGCGCCCGGGCGGACGAAAGAATCCGCGTGCTGATCGAAAGCTATGCCGGGCATGGGGCGCGGCTGGAGAACATGGGCCCCTGTCCGCCGGAACGGGCGGTGATTCCGCCGGTACCGGATGCGCAGTGCAGCGTGAAGCCCAGCATCCTGGCCCTGTGGAACGAGGACGCTTACCAGCTCTATCTGGACGTGGAGATCCTCTGCGATCTGCTGGGCCAGCTGGATGAAAAGTCGCTGCGGTATCAGAAGGTGGCGCAATCGCTGCTGGATTTTACCGTCGCGGCGGATTTCGAACTGCCCCCGGCGGCACGCCACGAGAGCTTCCGCCGTGCCCGGGCTGCGCTGCGTCCGGCGCTCCTGTGCCGGAACGGCTCCACCGCGCCGGTGATGTGGCTGCTGGGGCAGTCTCACATTGACCTGGCCTGGCTCTGGCCCGAGGAGGAAACCTGGCACAAGGTGGCCCGCACCTACGCCAACCAGCTGGCGCTGATGGACGAGTATCCCGAGTACCGCTTCCTGCTGTGCGAGCCGCGGCTGCTGGATATGCTGCGCTTGCAGCATCCGGCGCTGTGGACGCGGGTGCTGGCTGCCTTCCGGCGCGGACAGATCGACGCGGACGGCGCGTTCTATGTGGAGTGCGACACCAATCTGCCCTGCGGCGAGAGCCTCATCCGCCAGCTCATCAAGGGGAAACGCTGGTTCCGGACGCATTTTGGCGTGGACAGCCGGGTGGCCTGGCAGCCGGATACCTTCGGCTACTCCGGCGTGCTGCCGCAGATTCTCAGCAAGCTGAACATCCCGTACTTCGCCACGCAGAAGCTCCTGCGGGCTGACCCGGAATGCGAACGCTTCCCATATCAGAACTTCGTGTGGGAGGGCATCGACGGCAGCACGGTGCAGGCGCTGTCCTTCTTCAAGAACAACGCGCAGCTCACGCCGTCCCAGTTCGTGCAGCGGTGGAACTGTGACCGCGTCCAGCAGACGAACATCGACACGCTCCTGTACCCCTTTGGTTTCGGAGATGGCGGCGGCGGGGCGAACCGCGACATGCTGGAGGCGGCCCGCCGCATGGGCGACCTGGAGG
Organism: Clostridiales bacterium; assembly: GCA_029012285.1. Taxonomy (GTDB): domain Bacteria; phylum Bacillota; class Clostridia; order Christensenellales; family Aristaeellaceae; genus UBA11524. The sequence continues at coordinate 1,420 of JAQXLU010000060.1, forward strand.
GCTTGCCCCGCGCCCATTACGGCAGTCTGCGGGGCTTCTTCGAGGAGACGGCCCGCCAGGCGGAGGGCAACCGCTGGGTGGGCGAGCTCTACCTGAACTGGCACCGGGGCACCTACACCACCCAGCGGAAAACCAAGCAGCGCTCGGCGCAGCTGGAGCGGTATCTGCATGATGCGGAGGCGCTGCTGGCGCTGCTACCGGGCCAGGAGCGCGCCGAGTACCTGCCTGTCCTGGATAAGGCCTGGGATGTGCTGATGTTCTGCCAGTTCCACGATGTGGCGGGGGGCGTGGGCATCCGCCGGGTACATCAGGAGGCGGAGGCGGCGCTGACGGCGCAGGGAGAAGCGGTTCAGCAGCTCATCGGCACACTGGCGGAGCGCCTGCCGCAGACGAGAATCCCCCATTCCTTCGCCCCGACAGGCGAGGATGCGTGCATCACGGAAACACCCGAGGGCTTCCTGATGGAAAACGCCCTACTGCGCGTGACCATCGACAGGCAGGGGGCAATTACGTCCATCACCGACAAACGCAGCGGCTTGCCGCTGATGAATCCTGGCCAGAAGATGAACGACTGGCGGCTGTACGAGAATGTCGAGCCGGTCTACGATGCCTGGGAGATGAGCCGCGACTGGCAACAGCGGCGACTGGATGCCGACCTGCATGCAGCGTGCCGGATATATACCGATACGCTCCAGCAGGCGGCGCTGGCGGTGACCTACCAATTCGGTGAAAGCCGGGTGGAGATGTTCATCCGCCTGTTTGCGGGGGATGACAAGATTCAGGTGGATGCAGAGGTGGATTGGCACGAGCGCCGCAAGCTGCTCAAGGTGCACTTTGAATCCAATGTGCTGTGCGACGATGCGCTGCACGAAATCCAGTTCGGCCATGTGAAGCGCCCCTGCCACGCTTCCCACGCCTTTGCGGCGGATCGCTACGAAAGCTGCTCCAACCGCTGGACGGCGCTGTGCGAGGAGAATCGCGGCTTTGCCGTCCTGACCGAGGACATCCGCGGCGTTTCCACCGACCGGGGTGAAATGGCCCTGTCCCTGCTGCGCGCGCCCCTGGTGCCGGACGATACCGCCGACCGGGGGGAGCATCAGTTCAGCTACGCCATCATGCCCTTCGCCACGGCCTTCAAGGACAGCGGCGTGGTCAGGGCGGGGTATGCCTTCAATCAGCCGGTGTATCTGGCTGGGCCGTGGGATGCTTTCCGTGTGGATGCCGGCTTCTCCTGTGACAGCGACGCCATGATCATCGAAACCGTCAAGCCCGCCGACGACGGCTCCGACGACATCATCCTCCGCCTGTACGAGAGCCTGCGCACCCATGCCACGGGGACGCTTCGGCTGCCCTTCGCGGCCCGGGTGTACGAATCCACCATGGACGAAACCGAAACCGGCGCGCTGCTGGGCGAGGGTCGGGCGCTTCCGCTGAGCTTGAAGCCCTTTGAAATCAGGACGCTGCGCCTCGTCCGTTGATTTGCGGAATCTGGTGGAAAATGCTCCGATATACGAATGATTGCTGGCGAGAATCAAAAAAGATTCGGAAATTTGCCAAAAACACTTGCAAACCCAGGCTTTGCGCGGTATACTTACAAGCGGTTTCCAATTTGCAGGCGGCAGATTGTCGTCAGAATGAAAGAATGGAGAGGAAAATTCAATGGGGAATTTGAAGCTTCTTTATACCGGCAAGACCAAGAACGTCTACGCGCTGGAGAACGGCAACTGCCTGCTGAAGTTCAAGGACGACTGCACCGGCAAGGACGGTGTGTTTGATCCCGGCGAGAACAGCGTCGGCTTGACCATCGAGGGTGTGGGCGACGTGAACCTGCGCATGTCCATCTACTTCTTTGAGAAGATCAACGCTGCTGGCATCCGCACCCACTATGTGTCCGCCAACCTGGAGGATACCACCATGGAGGTCAAGGCGGCCAAGGTGTTCGGCAAGGGCCTGGAGGTCATTTGCCGCTACAAGGCCGTGGGCTCCTTCTACCGCCGCTACTCCGACTACTGCACCCTGGGCCAGGACCTGCCCGCCTACGTGGAAACCACCTTCAAGAACGACGCGAAGGGCGATCCGCTGGTGACCAAGGACGGCCTGGTGGATCTGGGCGTAATGACCGCCGAGCAGTATGACGAGCTGAAGGTGATGACCCAGGCCATCACCAAGATTGTCGCGGACGACCTGAAGGCCAAGGGCCTGGATCTGTACGACATCAAGTTCGAGTTCGGCTACGACGAGGACGGCAACGTGATGCTGATTGACGAGATCGCCTCCGGGAACATGCGTGTGTACAAGGACGGCGAGTATGTCGACCCCATGACCCTGAACAAGCTGTTCTTCGCTTGATTTTCATCGGAAGATACACATCCCCCGGAACATGGGCGTTCCGGGGGATGTTGTTGATTGCTTATGGCGCGTTTTCGGGGGAATCCTCCGGCAGATGCCACTGGCAAAGCTGCAATACGGTGCTGCCTGCCAGGGATTGCCGGAAGGTGCTGTTGATGATCCTCGTCCGGGCCTTGTTGAAGGAAATGAAGTACACGCGTTTCAGCTGACCCTGTAGGCTGGGCGGGTTGGAGTCCACCACCAAATAGCGGCCCGCGTCCGGCATGGCCGCAACCACCAGCACAGCGTGGCAGGTGCCGTTGGGGCGGCGGAAGTACACATACACCGGGGAATAGCTGTCGTCGGTGAGGTAGTTTTCCATCAGACGGTTGAATGCGTTCCGGTCCGCATCGACCCGCTCCACGCCCACCAGGCTGGACACGTTGTCGTAGGGCTCGTACAGGTTGCGCGTCTGGAGCATCGCGGACATACCGCCGGGGGTCACATCCACCCCCAGGTAGCTCACCGCCATGGCGTAGGCTGCCCGGGAGCACATGTTGCCCGCGTAGAAGTCGAATTTCACCCCGTAGCGTTCCCGGATGGTCAGGTCAAGCACGGAGCCCCTTTCGCCCCCCAGCCAGTATTCCGCACGGAACAGCTCGTCCTTCCATTCGTTTTGGCTGATGTAGCGAATGTAGCCCCGCTTCACGTCTGCCAGGCTGTCCTCCTCCGGCATGAGGAGGAAGGCTTCCACCTCCCCGGCGGTGGTGACGGCGCGCAGGGGCCTGCTGGGGGCTTGGGGGATTCCCTCACCGAGGGCCAGCACAGGCAGCATCAGCAGAGCCATCAGGAGCGGTAGTCGGCGCATGGGAGGCCTCCCTTTGTCAGCATTGCCTTACATTATACAGGAAGGCTCTCGGGACTGCAAGGGAGGAAGAAATGGTTTCTTTGTCGCTTTGGCTGGCGTTGGCAGGGTGCGTGAAGGTGAATTGGTCGCTGGAAACGCAGTTTGGGGGCGTGCCAGACGATTCCTCCACCTTGACGCATCCTGCTATACCCGTTATAATAGGCATAGAGGAGGAGAAGCCAATGCCCGCGTGTATAGAGCAATTCCGTATGCCCCGTTACAGGGAGATTCCCGATGTGGGGCTGTACCTGGATCAGACGGTCAAGTACATCAACCGCTCTCTTGCGCCCCTGGGATGCATGGAGATCACCGCGTCCATGGTGGCCAACTATGTCAAGAAGGGGTATATTTCCAACCCGGTGCACAAGCAGTATTCGGCGGAGCAGATCGCACGGCTGTTCTTCATCAGCATGGCGAAGTCCGTGCTGTCGATGGAGCATATCGCCCGGCTGTTTGAGATGCAGAAGCAGCAATACGCGCTGGACGTCGCCTACGACTATTATTGCGATGAAATCGAAAACACGCTGCGCTACACCTTCAGTCTCACCGACCATCTGGATCAGGCGGGCACGCCGGAGGACCGCTCAGAGGCCAAGGCGATGCTGCGTTCCACCGTGGTGGCGCTGACCCATATCATCTACCTCTCCAACCGCTTTGAAACCATGAAGCAGCCGGAGGAGGAATGCACTGCCGCGGGCCGCATGGCCCTGCCCGCCGGGGAGGAATGAACGATGCAGATACCGCTTTCCAAGGACGAACGCCTGATCCGGCCCGATGATGCCGAACTGCGCTACACCGGGCGCATCGGCATGGAGAACCCTGCTGAGCCGTTCTTCATTTACCCCTGCTCCAGCGTGGCGCTGCGCTTCACCGGCAACACGCTCAGGGTGGCGCTCAACAACCATCATTCGTATTATGAGAACCGCCTGGGCGTGATCGTGAACGGCGAGCAATCCGCTGTGCTCCTGGCGGACGGGGAGCAGATCCTTGACCTGTCGGACAAGCTGGCAAAGGGCGTCAACGACGTGCTGGTCTTCAAGCGCCAGGATTGCTGCCATGCCTACCATCTGCAGGGCTTCATCGTGGACGTTGCCGCGCAGCTGCTGTCGCTGCCCCAGCGTCCGGCTCGCCGCATGGAGGTCTACGGGGATAGCGTGTCCGCCGGAGAGGTGTCTGAGGCGGAGTTCGCCTGTGGGCAGATTGACCCCGAGGGCCACAACGGCCTGTATTCCAACAGCTACCTGAGCTATGCCTGGCAGGCGGCGCGGCGCTTGAACGCCGAGCTCCACGACATCGCCACCGGCGGCATGGCCCTGCTGGACAGAACCGGCTATTTCTACGGCCCGGACTATATTGGCATGGAATCCGCTTGGGACAAGGTGAACTACTACCCGCCCTTTGGCCCGGCAACCACCTGGGACTTCAAGCGCTGGACGCCCCATGTGGTGGTGGTTGCCATCGGGCAGAACGACCATCACCCGGTCAACATCATGGCGGAGGACTACGACAGCGCTGCTTCCGCCGCCTGGCGCGAGGCCTATGTCCGCTTCCTCATGCACCTCAGGGAGAAATACCCCCGGGCGCACATCGTCTGCACCACGACCATCCTCGGGCACGACGCCGCCTGGGATCGCGCCATTGACGCTTGCGTCTGCGCCACGGGGGATGCGCGCATCCACCACTTCCTCTACACCCAAAACGGCTGCGGCACGCCTGGGCACATCCGCGGCAGCGAGGCCGCCGTCATGGCGCGCGAGCTGGCAGACTTTATCGAAACCCTGCCCGGCGTATGGAGGGATTGACAACCAGCCTACCGCAATAAGGGCCTGTCCGCTGGGCAGGCTCTTTTCCTTTGGCGGCTTTCTGCTGCTTTCGACGCGCGAAAGCGGCCCTGCGGCTGGCAAGACAACAGAAAAACGATCGCAAGCAAGCTCCCAGCGGAAGCGCAACAGTGATGGCTGTCAGGGGTGCATCGCTTCCATCCACCTGGTGGGGGAGTGGGCTGGTTTGGCTCTTTTGGGGCTGGACTGGCTGTTTCGCGAATCGTTGATTCGCGAAAGGCGCATCGTTGTTGGTGCGCCTGCGGGCGCGGAGCAGGGGCGCTGCCCCACCACCCCGCAAGGGGCTTAGCCCCTTGACCCGTTTTCGCTTCGCGGGGGGGCATGGAAAAAGCCTGCCGATTGCTCGGCAGGCTGTGTTGATACACCCATTATGCCCAGGGATTCTCCGTGGGGTAGGGCAGGCTCTTGGGCTGGTTATACGCAATATCCTGCACACCCAGGTACTTGAATACCTCAAACAGCGCCTTCGCGCAATGTGCAAACGCCACCGCGCCGTGATGCGGATAGCGCTTCTGCACCAGCACATGACGGTAGAAGCGATCCATCTCCTTGATGGCGAACACGCCAATGCCGCCGAAGGAACGGGTGGCCACAGGCAGCACTTCGCCCTGGGCGATGTAGGCGCGCACAACGCCCTCGGAATCGCACTGCAGGCGGTAGAAGGTGATGTCGCTGGGCGCGATGTCGCCCTCCAGGGTGCCGCGGGTGAAGTCGGGATCGGATCCTTCCGGCTCCAGCAGACGGTGCTGGATCAGCTGGTACTTGACCGCGCGATCGGCGCACATCTTGCAGGAGGGGGTGTTGCCGCAGTGGAAGCCCATGAAGGTTTCGTTCAGGCGGTAATCGAACTTGCCGGCGATGTCCTCATCGTAGATGTACTTCGCCACGGAGTTGTTGATGTCCAGCAGCGTGACGGTATCGCCGGTGACGCAGATGCCGATGTACTCGCTCAGCGCGCCGTAGATGTCCACCTCGCAGGAAACGGGGATGCCGCGGGTAGCCAGGCGGCTGTTGACGTAGCAGGGCTCAAAGCCGAACTGGGAGGGGAAGGCGGGCCAGCACTTGTCCGCAAAGGCCACGTACTGACGGGAACCCTTGTGGTTCTCAGCCCAGTCCAGCAGCGTCAGCTCAAACTGCGCCATGCGCTCGCACAGCTCGGGGTAGTACTTGCCCTCGCCCATCTCGGCGGCCATATCGGCGCACACGGCAGGGATGCGGGGATCGCCAGCGTGCTCCTTGTAGGAGACCAGCAGATCCAGCTCGGAGTTCTCCTCGATCTCCACGCCCAGCTCGTACAGGCCCTTGATGGGGGCATTGCAGGCGAAGAAGTCCTGGGGACGCGGGCCGAAGGTGATAATCTTGAGGTTCTTCACGCCGATGATGGCGCGGGCGATCGGGATGAATTCCGCAATCTTGTCCGCCAGCTCATCCGCAGTGCCCACGGGGTACTCGGGGATGTAGCCCTTGAGGTGGCGCATGCCCAGGTTGTAGGAGCAGTTCAACATGCCGCAGTAGGCGTCGCCACGGCCGTTGATCATATCGCCGTCGCCCTCGGCAGCAGCCACGAACATGCAGGGGCCATCGAAGTTCTTGGCAATCAGGGTTTCAGGGGTTTCGGGGCCGAAGTTGCCCAGGAACACGCAGGCAGCGTTGCAGGCGTTGGCCTTGAGCTCCTCCACAGCCTTGAGCATGTCCTTCTCGTTTTCGACGGTGGTCTTGATTTCCACGATTTCAAGGTTCTTCTGACCGCATTTGGCAGCGATGGCAGCGCGGCGCTTCTCGCTCAGCACGATCGGGAAGCAGTCACGGGACACGGCTACAAGGCCGAGCTTCACCACAGGAATGTTCTGCATGATATTCAACCTCCTCTATCCAATGTCCTAATGGGGGACATTATCTGTGATTAGTATACCAAGTTCAGGCAGATTCGTCAATGCATATTATGCGGAGGAATGCACAATTCTTGCTGATCAGCCCTTCCTCATGACATCCTCGATCTCCTCCACCGTGCGGGGAATGGCGGAGGAGAGGTTCTCGCACCCGTCCTCGGTGACCAGGCAGTTGTCCTCCAGGCGGAAGCCGATGCCCCATTCCTCGTGGTAGATGCCCACGTCCACGCAGAACACCATACCCGGGGCGACGGTTTCGGGGCGGGCCACCACGTCGTGCACGTCGTAGCCCACATGGTGCGCGCCGCCGTGCCACATGTATTTGCCGATGTTCTCCACCTTGTCCAGCACGCCCGCATCATGGAGCAGCGCGGCGTTGTAGCGGCGGATCTCGCCGTCCACCTCCGCCATGGCGTAGCCGGGCTTGATGATGTCAAACAGGTGGTTGGAGGTTTGCAGCGCACATTCGTAGAGGAGGCGCTGCCGGTCGGTGAAGCGGCCGTTGCAGGGGAAGCCGCGGCTCACGTCGGTCATGAGGGAATCGTGCTGCGCACCCACGTCGTTGAGAATCATGTCGCCGTCCTGAGCCTGACCGGTGTAGCTGTAATAGTGGATGCAGAAATTGTTCTTCCCCGCGCTGATGATGGAGGGGAAGCCCGGGCCGCAGGGGCCATGCTGGCTCAGGGCATAGTCGAATTCCGCCTTGTACTGGTATTCGTACATGCCGGGGCGGGAGGCCTTCATCATGGCAAGGATGCCCTCGCCGGTGATCTTCTCCGCCTTGCGGATGGCAGCGATCTCGCAGGGCTGCTTGATGAGGCGGAGCTGACGCAGGATGGCGTTGGCGTTCTCGACCGCCAGGTAGGGGTAGTCTGCCTGAATCCGCCGGAGCAGCTTGTGGGCGGGGCGGTCAATGTCCCGGGGGCTGACGCGGAACAGGTCGAGGTAGATCTGCCCGAAATGGCTGCTTCCCGCGCTATAGTGTCCGCCTGCGCACAGGGCGTGGAGGTCGCTCTCAAACTGGGCGACAAAGCGCACGTCGCGGATGCCGGAGCGTTCCTCGGCCTCGGCGGGCTTGATGCGCCGCCCCGTCCAGCGCTCGGCCATCAGGTCTGGCGGGAGGATGTAGATGCGCTCCTCGACCTGGCCGGAGGCGTCCTTGATGGCCAGCAGAGCGAAATCGTGGCTGTCCAGGCCGGTCAGATAATAGAAGCTGCGGTCGGTGAAGAAGGGCCAGTACTCATCGTTGGTTTTGCGGATGTCCTCGCCGGAGAACATCACCAGCAGGGAAGCGGGCTTCATGGCGGCGTACAGGCGCTCGCGGTTGCCCGTGTGGAAGGACTTGTCCATGGAAAGACCTCCTTGCGGATGGTAGATTCGCTCCCATTATACCGCCAAGCCGCCGCCTTGACAATCCCCCGCAGAGGGGATAAAATAGGAGCACATTCAGTCGAAGGACGTGATGCGATGATTCTCTTCCTGACCTCCAGCCCCTGTGAGGACAACGTTCCCGAGGGCGTCACTTTGCCCTGCATCTTCTTTGAGCGCAATCGCTTTGTGGCCAATCTGCAGCGCTTTGTCCATCCCGGCGGACGCTTTCTGGCCATCGCCTCCACGCCCGAAGGCCACGCCCGCAACGATGAGATGGCGCAGACCTTCGCCGGGTGCTTTGCCTATCACGGCATGCCGTTTTCTGATGTGAACGTGCTGGACAGCCGCAATCAGGCGGATGCCGCAAGGCTGGTGCAGGATAGCGATGTGATCCTGCTCGCCGGCGGGCATGTCCCCACGCAGAACGCCTTTTTCCGTGAAATTGGCCTGCGGGAGCTGCTGACGGATTATCCCGGTGTGGTGATGGGCGTGAGCGCCGGCAGCATGAACGCGGCGGATACCGTGTATGTGCAGCCGGAGGAGGCGGGCGAGGCCATCGACCCGGACTTTGTGCGCTTCACCCCCGGGCTTGGGCTGACAGACAAGCAGATTCTGCCCCATTACAACCAGGTGAAGGACAATCTCCTGGATGGCATGCGCCTCTTTGAGGACATCACTTATCCGGACAGCCGGGGACATTCCTTCTATGTATTGATGGACGGCAGCTACATCCTGGAGCAAAGCGGCGAGAGCACCCTCTACGGCGAAGGGTATCTGCTGCACAACGGCGTGATGGAGCGCATCTGTGAGGAGAGCGCGTCCATCCCCCTGACGGAGATAGCGTAAGGAGCGATCCGATGGAAAAACAATTTGAATTTGCCTATGGCAGCACCAGTATTCCGCTGACAATCCGGGCCGGGCGCATGGACGTGATCGAGTCCGTCACCCCCGCGCCCATCGAGGATTTGAAGGAGGCCTTCCGCCGGGCGGTGGAGGAGGACGCGATCGCCTCTGCGCCGCTGCGGGATGTGGTGCATGCACAGGACGAGGTGACCGTCGTCATCAGCGACGTGACCCGCGCCTATATGCACCAGGAGCGCATCTGCCCCCTGCTGCTTGATTACCTCCACGACGTCTGCGGTATACCGGATGAGCACATCGTGTTCCTGGTGGCGGTGGGGACCCATCGCGCCCAGACGGCGGAGGAGCTTCGCCGCATCGCTTCCCCGGAGGTGACGGCGCGGGTGCGGGTGGTCAACCACGACTGCGATGGGGAAACCGTGGCGGTGGGCGTGACCAGCCGAGGCACCCAGGTGCGGGTGAATCCCCTGGTGGTGGGGCGCAAGGTGATTTTGCTGGGCGGCACGGTGCACCACTTCTTTGCAGGCTACGGCGGCGGGCGCAAGAGCATTTTGCCCGGCGTGTCGGCCCGGGAAACCATCATGCAGAACCACGCCCACGCCCTTGACCCCATGGCGGCCCAGCCCAATCCCCTGTGTGGCCTGGGGGTGACGGGGGAGAACCCCGTCCATGAGGACATGGCCGAGGCCGCCGCGCTGGTCGGGCCGGTGTTTGGCATCAACATGATTGTGGACGGGCAGGGGCGGCATCTGGCCCTGCCCAGCGGACACTGGATGGCGGCCTGGCAGGAAAGCTGCAAGCAGGTGGATGGCTTCAACGGCGTGGAGATACCCGCTCGGGCGGACGCGGTGGTGGTCTGCGCCGGCGGCTATCCCAAGGACATCAACCTGTATCAGTCCTGCAAGAGCCTCATCAACGGCTTCCAGGCGGTCAAGCCCGGCGGAAAGCTGATCTTCATCAGCCAGTGCAGCGAGGGCGGCGGCCCGGCGGAGTTCTTCGGCTGGAGCCGCTATTTGCCCGACAATACCCTCGATGCGGCGCTGCGGGCGAATTTCACCGTGGCGGGGTATATCTTTTATGAGTGTGTCGCCATTGCGGACAGCGCCCAGGTGCATGTGCTTTCCGACCTTGACCCGGCGGATCTCACCGCGATGCACATGCTTCCCCATGCAGACCCGGCGGAGCTCCTGGCGCTGCTGGACTTTGGCGATGATCACGTGATCGTTATGCCCCGGGGCGCGAACACCGTGCCCATGGTGAAGGAATAAAAGGGAGGACAGGAACATGGCCAATCAAAAGCAGGCGGCAAAGGCGGCAGCGCGCCAGGCCGCACAAGAAAAGCAGCAGCAGCGGCAGAAGACCATCATCACAGTGGCGGGTATCGCCTTGCTGGCTGTGGTGCTGGCAGTGGGTGGCATCATCCTGCTGGGCGGCGGCAAGCAAGCCCCGGCCCCTGCGCCCACCAGCGCCCCCGTGGACATCGCGGCCACCGACTGGGTGCAGATCGACGTGCAGGATTACGGCGCCATCGTTGCCGAACTGTACCGGGGCGTGGCGCCCATCACGGTGGAGAATTTCATCAACCTGGTCAACGAGGGCTTCTATGACGGGCTGACCTTCCACCGGGTCATCAGCGGCTTCATGATCCAGGGCGGCGATCCCAAGGGCAACGGTACCGGCGGCTCGGACAGGCAGATCAAGGGCGAGTTTGCCAAGAATGGCGTGGACAACCCCATCGCCCATGAGCGCGGCGTATTGTCGATGGCCCGCGCCAACCCCTATGACAGCGCCAGCAGCCAGTTCTTCATCATGCACCAGGCCGCGCCCCACCTGGATGGCGGCTACGCGGCCTTCGGGCGGGTGCTCACGGGCATGGAGGTGGTGGACGCCATCTGCCAAAGCACCCCCGTCACCGACGGCAACGGCACGGTGGCGAAGGCCAACCAGCCCATCATCACGTCCATCCGGGTGATTGACAAGCCTACGCAGTAAAAAAGGAGGATGCCTATGGCCACCGCCCTGTGGCTGCGCACCATCCAGCATCAAAGGATGGACCGCCAGCATGTGGAGCCGTGCAAGCGCGATGATCCCCGGCAGGCCCTTGAGGAAGCCTGCCGCAAGATGGACATCAGCCAGCCCATCTGGCTGGACAAGCATACGCGTGAGTGGGAGGAATTCGGACAGACCCGCTTTCTGCCGGATGATTTCCTGGAAGCCGTCGATTTCCAGCGCATGGAGATCGAGTTCATCGACCCGGACGCCAAAAAGAAAAAATCTGCGGATTACCGCAACGCCTTTTAAGGGAGGACACCACCCATGGACAAGAAGCTCTACGATCTAATTGATTCCTATGCTGAGGACTTCGCCGCCCACCTGACCCGCTGGATTCAGGTGCCGTCCGTGAAGGACGAGGCAGCCCCCGGCGCGCCCTTTGGCAAGGAGGTACGCCGGATGTACGACATGGCCCTGGCTGACTGTGAGGCGGAGGGCCTTGTGACCCGTGGCTTTGACGGCTATGCGCTGGACGCGACACTGCCCGGGGAATCCGAGGAGGCCATCGCCGTGCTGGGCCACCTGGACGTGGTGCCCGCCGGGGACAGCTGGCCGATGCCGCCCTTTGCCGCCGTGCGCGAAGGGGATCGGATCTACGGCCGTGGCACCAGCGACGACAAGGGCCCGTCCCTGTGCGCGCTCTATGCCATCAAGGCCATCAAGGAAGCAGGAATCCCGCTCAAGAAGAGCATCCGGCTGATCCTGGGCTGCGACGAGGAATCCGGCTGGGAGGACATGGCCTATTACGCCCAGCACGCGGACATGCCCGACGTGGGCTTCTCCCCCGATGCGTCCTTCCCGCTGATCAACACCGAGAAGGCCATGCTCCACCTGGCGCTGACAGCCCCTGTGTCCCCCGAGGGGCTGCAGGTGAAGAAAATGTACGTAGGCGAGCGCACCAACGTCATCCCCGGCGAAAGCAAGGCATTGCTGGCGGGTGGTGAGGACGTTGCGGCGAAGGTCGCGGCCTATGCCGAAAGGACTGGTTTGCCCTATACGGCGGAGGTCACGGCGGAGGGCGTATGGGTCACGGCGGAGGGCATCCCCGGGCACAGCGCCTACCCCGAAGGCCGCCGCAACGCCATCGGCATGATGCTCCTGCTGCTCCGGGAGCTGGGCGTACAGGGGGCGTTCGCCACCCTGGCGGAGGCGGTTGGCATGCAGAGCGACGGCGCGTCCCTGGGCTGCGCCTGCCAGGATGCGGTCTCTGGCCCGCTGACCTGTAACATGGGCATTCTCCACCTGGAAAAGGGCGTGATCTTCTGCACGCTGGACATGCGCGTGCCGATCACCGCTGACCTGGATCAGCTCTCCGCGAACGCCAAGGCGGCGCTGCCTGGCTTCACCGTGGTGCATGAGTCCAAGAAGGCGCCCCATCATGTCCCGGCGGAGAGCGAGCTGGTCAGCAGCCTGCTGGCGGCCTATCACGAGGAAACCGGGCTGCCCGCCGAGCCCCAGTCCACCGGCGGCGGCACCTATGCCAAGGTGCTCAAGCAGGGCGTGGCCTTCGGCGCGGCCTTCCCGGACGACGAGGACCTGGCCCATCAGGCAGGGGAGTATGTGTCGCTGCCCAAGATGATGACCGCCATGAAGATCTACGCCAACGCCCTGGTGCGCCTGGCGGGGAAGTAAACAGAATTGGCGCAGTCTGCGGATGCGGGCTGCGCTTATTCGTACCTCGCTGCGGGGACGGCCCCTTTTCTCGCCCTATTGCCAATTTTGCCAATCTGTCGTATAATGTCCCATAGATTTGATCAAAGCAGGGGGCAAAGGGGCATGAAGTACGATTACCTGATTGTTGGCGCAGGCCTGTATGGCTGCGTCTTTGCGCGGGAGATGACGGATGCGGGCAAGCGCTGCCTGGTCATTGACCGGCGGGAGCACATCGGCGGCAATGTGTACTGCGCCGAGGTGGAGGGCATCTGCGTCCACCGCTACGGCGCGCATATCTTCCATACCGCGGATGAAGAGGTCTGGCAGTATGTGCAGCGCTTTGTCACCTTCAACAACTACATCAATTCTCCCATGGCGCGCATCGGGGATGAAATCTACAACATGCCCTTCAACATGAACACCTTTTCGCGCCTGTGGGGCATCAGGACTCCCGCCGAGGCCCAGGCGAAGATCGCCGAGCAAACCGCCCCCTACAAGGACGTGGAGCCTCGCAATCTGGAGGAGCAGGCCCTCAAGCTGGTCGGGCGGGACATCTATGAGAAGCTGATCAAGTCCTACACCGAAAAGCAGTGGGGGCGCAAGTGCACCGAGCTGCCTGCGTTCATCATCCGCCGCTTGCCGCTGCGCTTCACCTACGACAACAATTACTTCACCCATCCCCACCAGGGCATCCCGGTGGAGGGCTACAACGCTCTGGCGGAGAAGCTCCTGGAGGGGAGCGAGGTCAAGCTGGGCGTTGACTATCGCGCCTTCATCCAGGCAAATCCCGACGTGGCGGAGAAAACCGTCTACACCGGCGCGATTGACGAGTTCTTCGACTATCAGCTGGGGCATTTGCAGTACCGCACCGTCTCCTTCGAGGATGAAATCATGGATACCCCCAACTGGCAGGGCGTGGCGGTGGTCAATTATACCGGCGATACGGAGACCTTCACCCGCATCATCGAGCATAAGCATTTTCTCTTTGGCGCGGGAAACCCGGACAAGACCGTTATCAGCCGGGAATACCCCACTGAATGGAAGCCCGGCATGGAGCCCTATTACCCCGTGAACGACGAGCGCAACGCTGCCCTCTTTGCCCAGTACAGGGAGCTGGCAAAGACCCGCCCCGATGTGATCTTCGGCGGGCGGCTGGGCAATTACCGCTATTACGACATGGATCAGGTCATTCGCGCCGCCCTGGACGCAGCCCGGGCGGAAAGGGCCTGACGCAGTCCCACAAAGGAGGTTATTCCCATGAAGCTACTTTCTGTGGCCATCCCCAGCTACAATTCTGCCGCGTACATGCGGCACTGCATTGATACCCTGCGCACCGGTGGCGACGAGGTAGAAATTCTCATCGTCAACGACGGCTCTCAGAAGGACAACACCGCCGAGATCGCGGATGAATACGCCGCGAAGTACCCAGGGCAGTGCGTGGCCGTTCACAAGGAGAACGGCGGGCATGGCGACGCGGTTATGTACGGGCTGCGCAACGCCACCGGGCTGTACTTCAAGGTGGTCGATTCGGACGACTGGGTGGATGCCGACGCGCTGAAAAAGGTGCTGGACTTCCTGCGCGCCCATCAGCAGGACGGGCTGGATATGCTGGTGGCCAACTACGTCTATGAGAAGGAGGGCGCGGCCCATAAGCATGTGGTGCGCTTCACCCATGCCCTGCCGGAGGGGAAGATCATCACCTGGGATGACATCGGGCATTTCAGCTACGGGCAGTACATGCTCATGCATACGCTGATCTATCGCCGCCAGCTGCTGCTGGATTGCGGGCTGGAGCTGCCGAAGAAGACCTTCTATGTGGACAACATCTACGCCTACCAGCCGCTGACCCATGTCAAGACCCTGGCGTATCTTAACGTCGATCTGTACCGCTACTTCATCGGGCGGGACGATCAGAGCGTGAACGAGAAGGTCATGATCGGCCGCATCGACCAGCAGATTCGCGTCAACAAGCTGATGATGGCCGTCACGCCGCTGAGCAAGATCGAAAACGTGAAGCAGCGCAAGTACATGCGCAACTTCCTGGAAATCGTGACGACGGTGTCCTCCATTTTGCTGGTGAAGTCCGGCACGGAGGAGAACCTGCGCAAGAAGGACGCACTGTGGGCGGACATGAAGGCGGAGTACCCCGAGCTGTACCGGGTGCTGCGCTACCGCATGCTGGGCATGGGGCTGCACCTGCCGGGCAAGGCGGGGCGGCGCTTCATGATCTGGTGCTACACCCTGGCGCAGAAGGTATTTGGCTTCAACTGAAGGGAGAACTTGCGATGACCATTCAGACCCCGCGACTCTTCCTGCGGGAAATGACCGAGGACGACTATGACGCGCTCTACCGGGTGCTGGCGGACTCGGACATCATGCAGCACTATCCCCATACCTTCGACGAAGCGCGGGTGCGGAACTGGATCGCCCGGAACATCGAGCGCTACAAAACCCTCGGCTTCGGATTGTGGGCTGTTTGCCTGCGTGACACGGGGGAAATGATCGGGGACTGCGGGCTCACCATGCAGGTGATCCACGGCGTGATCCGGCCGGAAATCGGCTACCACATCCGGGCGGATCAGCAGCGCAAGGGCTATGCGCGGGAGGCCGCCGCTGCCGTGCGGGACTGGACCTTCCGGAACACGCCCTTTGGGGAGATTTACTCCTACATGAAGTATACCAACATGCCTTCCTTCCAATGCGCGCTTTCCTGGGGCTGCCATCAGGTGGATGAGTACGCGGACGATGTGAACGGGATCACCAAGGTTTGCGCCATCACCCGGGCGGACTGGGAAGCCCTGCTCCGGGAGAACAAATGATAAAAGGGCTGCACATTTGGACGATGTGCAGCCTTTTTGGTGCATTTGCCATCTTCCATTTCTGGCGCACCTATGTTATAATCAATCTGTATGCGTTTGTGCAAATCCACCCCCCCTTGATATAGAAGGAGAGAACCATGGTCACAGTCAGCAATGTTTCCCTGACCTTCGGCGGTCAGAAGCTCTTTTCCGGCGCGGACCTGAAATTCCTGCCCGGCAACTGCTACGGCGTCATTGGCGCTAACGGCGCGGGTAAGTCGACCTTCCTGCGCATCCTGTCCGGCGAGCTGGAGCCCACCACCGGCTCCGTTACCTACCCGGCTGATCAGCGCATGTCCACCCTGAAGCAGGATCAGTTCAAGTACGACGCCTATACCGTGCTGGACACCGTTATCATGGGCAACCAGCGCTTGTACGACATCATGAAGGAAAAGGACGCGCTGTACGCCAAGCCTGATTTCTCCGATGAGGACGGCGCGCGCGCGGCGGAATTGGAGGGCGAGTTTGCCGAGATGGACGGCTGGAATGCCGAATCCGACGCGGCGACCCTGCTGACCGGCCTGGGCATCCCCGCGGAGATGCATTACAGCATCATGGGCGACCTCAAGGGCGGCGAAAAGGTGAAGGTGCTGCTTGCGCAGGCACTCTTCGGCAACCCCGACATCCTGCTGCTGGACGAGCCCACCAACAACCTGGACAACCGCTCCGTGGCCTGGCTGGAGGATTTCCTGATGGACTTCCCCGGCACGCTGATCGTCGTGTCCCATGACCGCTGGTTCCTCAACAATATCTGCACCCACATTGTGGATATTGACTATAACCAGGTCAAGCTGTATGTGGGCAACTACGACTTCTGGTACGAGTCCTCTAAGATGATGCAGGCGCTGATGAAGGATCAGAAGAAGCGCCGCGACGACAAGATCCGCGAGCTGCAGGCCTTCATCCAGCGCTTCAGCGCCAACAAGTCGAAGGCCAAGCAGGCAACCTCCCGCCGCAAGCTGCTGGATCAGCTGACCATCGAGCAGATGCCGGCCTCCAGCCGCCGCTACCCCTGGGTCAACTTCACCCCCGACCGCGAGGCCGGCAAGGACATCCTCAACGTCCAGGGCCTCAACTATACTCAGGACGGCGTGCAGCTGCTCAAGGATGTGTCCTTCCTGGTGACCAAGGGGCAGAAGATCGCCATCGTCGGCTCCAACGAGCAGGCGCAGACCGCGCTCTTCCGCATCCTCAATGAGGAAATCACGCCGGATTCCGGCTCCTTCAAGTGGGGCGTGACCATTTCCACCTCCTACTTCCCCAAGGACAACGGCCCCTTCTTCGACGGCTGCCCGCTGAACATGATCGACTGGTTCGCCCAGTACTGCCCCGACATGCTGGAGTCCGACAAGCGCGATTTGCTCGGCCGCATGCTCTTCCGCGGCGACGATGTGTACAAGATGGTCTCCGTCCTCTCCGGCGGCGAGAAGGTGCGCTGCATGCTCTCCCGCATGATGCTCTCCGGCGCTAACTTCCTCATGCTGGATCAGCCCACCAACCACCTTGACCTGGAATCCATCACCGCGGTCAACAACGCGCTGATCAACTTCCCCGGCAACGTGATTTTCACCAGCCAGGATCATCAGTTTGTGACCACCATTGCCGACCGCATCATCGAGATCAAGGACGACGGCACCATTGCCGACTACCTGTGCAGCTACGAGGATTACCTGGAGCGCACCAGGAACGACCGTTGATTTCCCATCTGCCCGTGCATGACCCTGCATGGGCAGTTCGCTTATCTGCCGCAGAAAGAAGGGTTTCTTCTGAACAACATGCCCCGGAGCACCGCGCCGCACATCGCGTGGATGCTTCCGCTTGGCACGCTGTTCTTTTTGTGCGGAATCCTCCTTGGAAGAAGCGACATGGCTTGGCTGGCTGCGGCGATCATCGGGGGACTGGCGGTGGCTGGGTGGTGTCTATCCCATGGATGGCGGCGCAGCCTTGCGGCGGGGCTGGCGGCGCTTTCGGTGGGGATGCTGCTTTGCTGGCATGCCTTCCACCCATCGTTGCCCGCACAGGGCAGCTATGCAGTGCGGGCCACGGTGGCGGAGGAGATCCACCTGCGTAAGGATGGGCAGGTGCAGACCGTGCTGTCGGACGTGACCCTGGACGGTCGCGCCGCACCGGACGCTTACTGGACCTTCTACCTGGATGAGGGCGAAGGCGTGCCAGCCTGGCTCACCCCCGGCGCGCAGCTGCGGGTGGAGGCCCGGGTATACCACCCATCGGGGCGGGAGAACCCCGGCGGTTTCGATTTCCAGGAGTACCTGCTGCAGCGGGGCGTGTCCATTGGACTGTACGGAGATGATGCGCTCATGCAGGCGGAAGCCCGCTTTTCGCTGCGGGGCAGCATCGCTGCGCTGCGCCACATGCTGACCCTGCGGCTGATGGACGTGATGGGCGAGGACGCTGGAGCCTATGCTGCCGCGATGCTCCTGGGCAGCCGGGATTTCATCCGGGAGGACGATCGCGCTGCGTTCCAGCAGCTGGGCATTGCGCACCTCCTCAGCGTGTCGGGCTATCATGTGGGCGTGCTGGTGATGCTGCTCTGCCTGCTGCTACGGCCGCTGCCCCTCCGGCGAGCGGCGCACATCGCCGCACAGGCCCTGGTGCTGCTGGCGTATTGCTGCCTCACCGGGGGACGCGCGCCGGTTATCCGGGCGGCGTTGCTGCTGCTCTTTCGGGAATGGACGCGGTATCGCCACCGGCAGCTGCTGCCGCTGCACATGCTGTGCGTGACGGCGCTCATCCAGCTGATCTTCAACCCGGCGCAGCTCTTTGGCGCGTCCTTCCAGCTGACCTATGGCGCGATGCTCGGGCTGCTGCTCGTCGCGCCCTGGCTCAGACGACAGCGCTTGTGCCGTCACCGCATCACCCGCTATTTATGGGAGGCCTTCTGCGCGGCGCTATCGGTGCAGGTGGGCATCCTGTTTCCGCAGCTATACTGGTTTGGGGAGCTGCCGCTGCTCAGCGTGCTGTTGAACATCCCCGTGGTGGCGCTGGCCGGTGGTCTGATGGCGTGCTACTGGCTGACGCTGGTGGCGCTGCCTATTCCCGGCCTGCGGACGGCCCTTGGCGCGGCGTCAGGGGTGGCGACGCGGCTGCTGCTTGGCGGGGTGCGCGGCCTGGCTGCGCTGGGCCCTGCCACGCTGTGGACGCGTCAGGCGGATGCATGTACCTTCCTGGGTTGGGCGCTGCTGCTCTTTGGATGCTCCATCCTGGTGCCTGCGCGGTGGAAGCGCCACCGGGGGCGCTTCGTCCTGGGCGGCTTGCTGCTGACGGCGCTGCTCCTCATCCCCCTGTCGGAAACGAACGTGACCTACACCCAGTTCAGCGTGGGGGACGGCGCTGCCGCCGTGCTCCAGGACAGGGACGTGACGGTCGTGCTGGATACGGGGGAGGACGGCCAGGCCGTCGCGGGCGCGCTGCACAGGCAGCGTCAACGGGTGGAGGTGCTCATCGTGACCCACCTGCACACGGATCATGGCGGCGGCATCCGTGCCCTGCTGGACGAGGGCATTCCGGTGGACATCTGCTATCTGCCTGTGGATGCGGCCACGCCCGCCATCGACGTGGCGCTTCTGTCCCTCCTTGCGGAGCTGCGCCAGACCGGCACGGAGTTTCGCACCCTCTCCCGGGGTGATGTGATTCCGCTGCCCAGCGGCAGCCTGACCGCCCTTTGGCCCGAGGCAGGCCGCGTCACCGCGCTGCACGACGCAAACGACGCCTGCCTGGTCCTGTACGCGGACATCGCCGGGGTGACGATGCTGCTTCCCGCCGATCTGCCCGGCGTGTATGAACATTATGTGGCCGTCCCGGCGGATGTGCTGCTCGCCGCTCACCATGGCAGCAAGGACAGCACCACACCGGACTTCCTGTCAGCGGTGAATCCGCAGGTGCTGCTGCTGAGCAACGCGTCGGCTTCCCGCGAGCAGAGCATGGCGGACGTCGCAGGGGAGCGTCCGCTGTACACCACGAAGCAGCACGGCGCGATCACCCTCCGCTTCCTGGGGGATGGCGCGTTTGAAGTCAGGCCACTACGGTAAACGCAACCGCCGGTTGCCAAACGGCAAAAAAGAGCACATGCAGGGTGGTGGACGCGAGCATCCCGATGTGCTATCATCATCATGCACCGCGATGCAGTCTGAATCGACAAAATGAGGTGAACGGGATGAGCTTCGGGAAAAACTTGCAGCACCTGCGCAGACTCAGCAGGAACATGACCCAGGAGGCCCTGGCGGACAAGCTGTGCGTCAGCCGCCAGACGATTTCAAAGTGGGAGATGGACAGCGCATTGCCGGAGATGGACAAGGCCATCGAGCTGTGCAGCATCTTCAGCTGCACGCTGGACGACCTTTTCCGGGTGGAGCTGGATGCCTTCGATACGGCTTACAGCAGCTTTCGGGTGGAGACTGTGCCGGCCTTCCGCTACATCAAGCATGCGGTTATCAGCACTGACCCGGAGGGGGACGCGCTGGACCGCATCCACGCCATTGCACGCAAATGCGGCGTGGACAAGCCGAGCGTCATCGGCTGGGACTTCCCCTTCCTGAGCAACGAGCAGATCAATGTGTACCACATGCACGGCTACGAGGCCGCTTGGATGCTGCCCGACGGCGTGAACCCCGAGGGGCAGGAGATCCACGAGCAGGCGGCGCACAAATACGCTGCTGTGCACATCGAGCGCCCCTTCGACAACCCCTTCGTCATGATCCCCGGGGCATACAAGGCGCTGATGTCCTACATGCGCATCAACGGATTGCAGCACACCGAGAAGGATGTGATCCCCTGTTTTGAAACCGACGGCGACACCATGGACATCTACATCGCCTGCCTGTGACACACCAGGATGCACCATGTGCATCCTCTTTTGATGCAAGTGCTCCATATGGGGATTTTGCATTGTGCCACCTGGGCTGACGCGGGCCTGACATAGGCGTGTCAAGCATATGGAATACCAGTTTGCATAAGAAGCCCGGTTCCGGGACAAGGAGGAAAAGCCCATGCCGCTTGAGATTGTCAGAAACGATATTACGAAGATGTCGGTGGATGCCATCGTCAACGCCGCCAACACGACCCTGCTGGGCGGCGGCGGTGTGGATGGGGCGATCCATCGCGCTGCCGGGCCGCAGCTGCTTGAGGAGTGCAGGACGCTGCACGGCTGCCAAACCGGCGAGGCGAAGATCACCCACGGGTATCGTCTGCCGTGCAAATACGTCATCCATACAGCAGGCCCCATCTGGCAGGACGGCCACCACGGCGAGCGTGAGCTGCTGACCGCCTGCTACCGGAACTCTCTGTCACTTGCGGACAAATACCACTGCGAGAGCGTGGCCTTTCCCCTGATTTCCTCCGGCGTCTATGGCTATCCCAAGGCGCAGGCGCTCAAGGTGGCAATGGACACCATCACGCAGTTCCTGCTCGACCACGATATGACGGTCTACATCGTCGTGTTCTCAAAGGACGCCTTTGAGATCAGCAGCAAGCTCTTTAAGGACATCGCGGCCTACATCGACGACGTGTATGTCGATGAGCATCTGAGCGCGTCGAGTGAATCCATGCGGATGCGGCTTCAACGCCGGTATCTGGAAAAAGCAAAGGCCCATGACGCATACGATGAGCCCGAGGAATGTTGCGCACCCTCCATGGCTTCGGACACTATCCTCGACGACATGCTCAGTCAGGTGGACGAGAGCTTCGCGCAGATGCTCATCCGCAAGATCGACGAAAAACACTTGACCGACGCGCAATGCTACAAGCGGGCCAACGTGGACCGCAGGCTGTTCAACAAGATCAAGAACATCTCGGAATACAGGCCCAGCAAGCAGACGGCGCTGGCGTTTGCCATCGCGCTGGAGCTGTCGCTGGATGAAACGAAGGATATGCTTATGAAGGCGGGCTTTGCTCTGTCCCACAGCAGCAAGGCGGACATTGTCGTCGAATACTGTATCATGACGGGCAACTACGACATCATGGAAATCAACCAGATTCTTTTCAAGCTCGATCTGCAGCCGCTTGGCTATTGATTTGTCGCTTTACAGGCGACCACAAGCCTCCCTGTTTTTGATAGACTGTGTTCATCAAAGACAGGGAGGC
>JAQXLU010000061.1 GCA_029012285.1 Clostridiales bacterium
CGGATGCTCCCCGCGTGGATGCACTGGTGATTCGCCGCCGATAGCGCGTTGCTCATGCGCAGCCGGACGGTCATATCCGGTTCAATAATCAGGATTGCAGCCATGGTGATTCTCTCCTCGTCGGTGGGTGTATCCCGGGCGGAATGCCCTCCGCCGGGATGCGCGTTCACCTATTAAACGATTGCGAGGCCCCGATTGTTTCATGCCTGTAATATTTTGTGCAAAGCATACAAAAAGAGGCTGCCCAGGAAGGCAACCCCCAACTGTTTATACCCGATATACATCCGCCACAAACAGGTCGCAATGCACGATGTGGAGCATATCGCCCTCCCTGATGTCGGGGAAGGTTTTCTCTGCGTCAAAGTAGAACAAGCGCTCGTAGGGGCGGCCCTTGCCATCCACATCCGAGCACAGCAGCTGATGGCAGCGCACGCCCTCCACCACGTCGATGTTTTCCGACAGGCGGATGAAGGGCAGCTCGCATTCGCGCTTGCGCCCGTGGAGGCACTGGTGGAGGTGCTTCTCATAGCAGTGGAGGGGCTTGATGGCCAGGTCGTAGCCGGCAATCAGAATCACGCCAATGAGGATGGTGGTCACGCTGGTCAGCCATTCCAAGCGGATGAACAGGGAAACAATCAGCGCAAGAAACAGCATCGCGCAGGGAATCCCAAGCATCGTCCACCGCTTGCGCTGCTGCTGGCGGATGGCGGTATAATCAGCCTCGGTATAAATGGTGTTGCTCATCGGGATGCATCCTTTCGTGTCAGCTTTCCCCTACATGATAACGCCGGATTATGAATAGCGCAAGAACAAATCGCATTTCTTTGGCTGAGAAAGACGAAAATTCGACAAAGACCTCAACGAATGTTGAGTTGCCTGCCCGGTGTCCTTATGATAAAATGAAGCGACTGAGGCAGAGAAGAGGGGGCGCGCGCATGGAAAGAAAGCATAACCGTTTGATTCGCTGCTTGATGCGCGTGTTGCGCTTTGTGCTGCCCCACAAGCTCAAGGACGTGGATCACGTCCACCTTGCGGAGGACGACCCCATTGTGTACCTATGCAACCATGGCGAGTTCTATGGGCCCATCACCGGCATGCTGTATTGCCCGGGCTTTGTGCGCCCATGGTCAATCAGCGAGCTTTGCTGCAACCTGGAGGAAGCCACGGCCTACATCAAGCGCTACACCCTCAAAAAGGTGCACTGGAAGGACAAATACAAGCAGCGGGTGGCGCGCGTTCTGGCCAGGGGCATGCTGTGGTTGCTACATTCGGTGCAGGCCGTCCCCGTGTTTCGCCATAAGCCGCGCGAGCTGATGACGACCTTCCGCAAGTCCGTGGAGGCGATGCAGCAGGGCGCGAATCTGCTGATTTTCCCCGAGGATCCCGACACCGACCCCAACAGCCCGGGCTACAAATCCGGCCGGCCGCCGACGCTTTTCCGTGGCTTCCCGATGTTGGCCCAGGTGTACTACAATCGCACCGGCAAGCGCTGCCGGTTTATGCCGGTGCTGTGCTACAAGCAGGGCCAAACCGTATCCTTCGGCACGGAGATCGTCTATGACCCGGACAATGACCCCATCGCCGAGCGCGACCGCATTGTGGATGAAACCTACCGCCAGATGCAATCCCTCTACGACCGGGAGGAAGCCATCACCAGCGTATGAAAATGCCCCGACAGCCACGTTGCTGCCGGGGCTTTTGCGTCAGTGGGCGTCCCATTCCTGGTGCATGTGCCCGTCCAGGTCGCACCAGCGGAAATGCCCGTCCTCCAGGGTCATGTAGCCGTGCCAGCTGTTCTCCTTGGGGATGGACACGCTGCCGGGGTTGAGGCACACGCGCTCCTCTGTCACATCCAGCAACGGCACATGCGTGTGGCCGTAGAGCAGAATGTCGCCGCGACACATGGGCGGCAGGGCATCCCGGTTGAAATGGTGACCGTGGGTGCAGTACATCAGCCGCTTGCCCACGGGAATGACGGCATAATCCGCCAGGATGGGGAAGGGCAGCACCATCTGATCGACTTCGGTGTCGCAGTTGCCGCGCACGCAGAGCACCTGATCCTTGTACTCGCTGAGCAGCGCGATGACCTGCTTGGGGGTGTATTCGTCGGGCAGATCGTTGCGCGGGCCATGGTAAAGCAGATCTCCCAGTAGGAGCAATCGGTCAGCGCCCTCCTGGCGGAAGGCGCTCAGTAGTTGGCGGGTATAACGGGCTGACCCGTGCAGGTCGGAGGCGATCATGATCTTCATCGGGATCATCCTTTCATGCGGGTTGGAATCATTATAGCATGCCAGAGGCGTGGGCGCAACAAAAAACCGACTCGCTGTGCGGGCGAGCCGGTAGGAATATTTTGTGCTTTGCTTTTGATGTGTGCGAAAGGAAACGTGACAGCTTAAAGTAAGAGGAGGGGACTCCAATTACTTGATGATCTCCAGAATCACCATCTCGGCAGCGTCGCCGCGACGGGGACCCATCTTGTACATGCGGGTGTAGCCGCCTTTGCGCTCCTTGCAAGCGGGCGCGATCTCACGGAACAGCTTTTCCACCACGGGGTACTTGACCTCGCGCTGACGAGCCTTGTAGGCCGCCTTACGCTCGTCCTCTTCACGGGCCACGGGCACGTTGTAGAGGTAGGACACGATCTGACGACGGGCAGCCAGCTTGGAGGGAGCGTCGTTGACGACCTCCTGCTGAACCAGCTGGCCCTTTTCGTTGTGGAACTCCTTGGTCACGGTCACGGTATGCTCGTGCTCCTTGACAGCCAGAGTGATCAGGCGCTCGGCAATGCGACGGACTTCCTTGGCCTTCGCTTCAGTCGTCTCGATCTTGCCGTTGTTGATCAGATTGGTCGTGAGGCCACGCAGCAGCGCCTTGCGCTGAGAGGCCGTGCGACCCAGTTTGCGCTGGTAAGCCATGGGGTATTTCCTCCTATCATGGGTGGGCGGCAGGGAAGGGGATCAACCCAGCCTTGCACTTTTGAGCCCCGTCTTATTCATCATTCGGGCGCAGGGCCAGACCCAGCTCCTGCAGCTTCTGCTCGACCTCTTCCAGGGACTTGCGGCCCAGGTTGCGGACTTTCATCATGTCTTCCTGGTTGCGCTGAACCAGCTCGGCCACGCTGTTGATACCCGCGCGCTTCAAGCAGTTGTAAGCGCGCACGGACAGCTCCAGCTCCTCGATGGTCATCTCCAGCACCTTTTCCTTCTTGTCGTCCTCAGGCTGCACCATGCTCACGGGGAGGACAGTGTCGGTCAGGCGGACGAAGGAAGATAGATGTTCTGTGAGAATGCTGGCGGCGCCGCTGACGGCCTCTTCGGGCTTCAGCGTGCCGTTGGTCCACACCTCCAGGGTCAACCGGTCGTAGTCGTTGGACTGGCCGACGCGCTTGTCCTCCACGGTGTAATTCACCTTGTGGATGGGGGTGAAGATAGAATCCATCGCGATGACGCCGATGGGCATCGTCAGATCGCGGGCCTTGTTCTTTTCGGCGCTGACGTAGCCGCGGCCGCGCTCCAGGCGCAGCGTCATCTGCACATGCGCATCCTCGTTGAGGGTGGCGATGTGCATCTCGGGGTTGATGATTTCGATCTCATCATCCACGCGGATGTCAGCGGCGGTCAGCTCACAGGGGCCGACCTTGTCCACGATCACGGACTTGGGGCCTTCGCCATACATCTTGATGGCCAGACCTTTGAGGTTCAGGATGATCTCCGTCACATCCTCGGTTACGCCGGGGATGGTGGAGAACTCATGCTGCACGCCCTCGATATGCACAGAGGACGCTGCAGCACCGGGCAGGGAAGACAGCAGGACGCGGCGCAGGGAGTTGCCCAGCGTATGACCAAAGCCACGCTCCAGCGGCTCGACGACGAACTTGCCGTACTTGCCGTTGTCGCCAACTTCGACACATTCGACCTTTGCCTTTTCGATTTCTACGGCCATTTCTTAAACCCTCCTTGCTCAGGTTTGCAGTGAAGGGATGTTCTCGCGGGAGCGGGCCATCACCCGGATCCCCACCCCCGCAGCACCCTTCATTAACGGGAGTAGAACTCGACGATCATGTTCATCTGGGGCTCGAAGTCCACGTCCTCACGGGCGGGCAGAGCGACCACGGAACCGGTCAGGTTGGGCGCGTCAAAGGTCAGCCACTTGGGGGTCACCGCGCTGGTGCCCTCGCGCAGGCCCTTGAACAGCTCGGATTCAGTGCTCTTCTGGCGCAGGGTGATCACGTCGCCTACCTTCACGGAGTAGGAGGGGATGTCCACCTTCTGGCCATTGACGCGGATATGACCGTGCACCACGATCTGACGGGCGGCGCGGCGGGTCTTGCCCAGGCCCAGGCGGTACACCACGTTGTCCAGGCGCATTTCCAGCAGCTGGAGCATGTTGTCACCGGTGATGCCCTTCATGGAGGTGGCCTTGTTGTAGTAGCCCTCGAACTGCTTCTCGAGGATGCCGTAGACAAACTTGACCTTCTGCTTCTCCTTCAGCTGAGCGCCGTACTCGGAGACCTTCTTGCGGCGGGTGCCGCCAGGATTGCGGTTAGACTTCTTATTGCCATAGCCCATAACCGCCGGGGAAACGTCGAAAGAACGGCACTTCCGGGCGATAGGCTGCTTGTTGATAGCCATGTTTCAATGTCCTCCTTCGTTTGCTTACACGCGACGGCGCTTGGGCGGACGGCAGCCATTGTGGGGGATGGGCGTCACGTCCTTGATCATGCTCACGTCCAGACCGGCGGCCTGCAGGGAGCGGATCGCAGCCTCACGGCCGGAACCGGGACCCTTGACGTACACCTCGACGGTCTTCAGGCCGTACTCCATGGCGGCCTTCGCGGCGGTCTCAGCAGCGGTCTGGGCAGCGAAGGGAGTGGACTTCTTGCTGCCACGGAAGCCCAGGCCACCAGCGGAGGCCCAGGACAGGGCGTTGCCCTGCGTATCGGTGATGGTGACGATGGTGTTGTTGAAAGAAGAAGAGATGTGGGCAGCGCCGCGCTCGACAAGCTTGCGCTCCTTGCGCTTGCGGACAACCTTCTTGAGGTTCTTCGACTTAGGAGCCATTGTTAATTCCCTCCGTTATTCTGCGGGCCTGGCAGCTTACTTGCCAGCCTTCTTCTTACCGGCAATGGTCTTTGCGGGACCCTTGCGAGTACGGGCGTTGTTCTTGGTGTTCTGACCGCGTACGGGCAGACCACGGCGATGACGGACGCCACGGTAGCAGCCGATCTCCATCAGGCGCTTGATGTTCAGCGCCACTTCACGACGGAGGTCACCTTCGACCTTCAGGTTGTGCTCGATGTAATCGCGCAGCTTGCTGATGTCGGTCTCGGAGAGATCCTTCACGCGAGTGTCGGGGTTGATGCCCACTTCCGCCAGCATCTTCTGAGAGGTCTTCAGACCGATGCCGTAGATGTAGGTCAGGCCGTACTCCACTCGCTTTTCACGGGGCAGGTCCACACCTGAAATGCGTGCCATTTGTTCAATGCACCTCCAAATTTTTGGCCTCACCGGCTTTGCCGATGCGGGCTTCCTTGCGGCTTGGCGCCGCGTGATGTGTTCATGACGGCTTCGCGCGGTCATGATGAAGCAGCGGAACGGGTTTGCGCATCTGGAGCAACCCACTCCAGAGGGACGCAGAGCCAGTCCGCACCCTCGGTGCCTTCGTCTGGTGAAAGCAGACGTCAGCGGTGCTGAGCCGCCGCACAAATGGAAGGATGCGGCCGTTCAGCACTTGTTTGCTGGCCTCCTTTTGCAAGGCTGCACCGATAGCGGAACACGCGAATTTCACATACGCATGCAGCCGCCCGCCGTCGGGGCAAAAACCAACTCGTTAATTATATCACCCAGGGACAGAAATTGCAAGCGCTTCCACAGGATTTTCTTCCGGGAAAGAAAACGAGGTAGTGGAGAAAAATAGACTGAAATATTGTGCAAAACGCACAAAGAATACCACGCGGCTTGCATTTGCGCTGCGACCTCTGTATAATAGCAAAAATACCATTTGAAGGGATGAGCATACATGTGGAGGCTGCCCGCAGGGGCTGAATTCGTGCTTGACCGGCTGCATGCGCGCGGGTATCAGGCCTATGTGGTGGGCGGATGCGTCCGCGATTTGCTGCTGGGCCGCGCCCCCAAGGACTTCGACGTCTGCACCGACGCGCTGCCCGAGCAGATGCAGCAGGTCTTTGCCGATTGCCATGTGATCGAAACCGGCTTGCGCCACGGCACCCTCACGGTGATGTACGACCACGAGCCCTACGAGGTCACCACCTTCCGGGTGGACGGCGCGTATGCCGACCATCGCCATCCTGACGAGGTGGTGTTCGTCACCAACGTGCGGGAGGACCTGGCCCGGCGGGATTTCACGGTCAACGCGATGGCCTGGAGTCCCGATACCGGCTTGGTGGATGCCTTTGGCGGGCAGGAGGACCTGGCGGCGGGGATCATCCGCTGCGTGGGCGACCCGCGCACCCGCTTTGACGAGGATGCGCTGCGCATCATGCGGGCCATGCGGTTCGCGTCGGTGTACGGCTTCGCCATCGACCCAGCCACGGATGAGGCCATCCACGCATTAAGGCACACCCTTGGTGGCGTGGCAGGCGAGCGCATCCGCGTGGAATTGCAAAAGACGCTGTGCGGCGCGGGGGCAGGGGACATCCTGCGTAGCTATGACGACGTGATGATAACGCTCATTCCGCCGCTGAAAACGGTAGACTGGCCGCGCACCGTCGCCGGGGTGGAAGCGGCGCCGCCCACCGAAGCCCTCCGCCTGGCGATGCTCCTGCGGGAGGTCGACGCTGACCAGGTGAAGGCTGTACTCCAGGGCTTGCGGCTGGACAACGCCACGCGGGATCGCGTGCTGACGCTCGTCACCCACCAGGAGGCAGCGTTTGCTCCCAGCCGACATGCCATGCTGACGCTCCTGTCAACCCACGGGGAGGAAGTGACGCGTCAGTTGTTGACCATCCGCCGGGCTAAGGCGCTGGCCAGGCATGACCGCACCAAAGCCGACATTGACGCGGAAGCGGCAGAGCTCACCGCCATGCTGGACGCGGTGCTCTCCGACGGGGTGTGCTATACTGTCAAGGACATGGCGGTCAACGGCCGCGACCTGATGGCCCTGGGCGCACAGGGGAAGGCCGTCGGCGCGTGCCTGTCCCATCTGCTGGAGCTGCTCCTATCTGAAACGCTGCCCAATGATCGCGCCGCACTGCTGACAGCGGCGAAAGCCTATCTTGGCTGACACAGCTGTGGCGATACGCATATATTATAGAAGAAATACCGTGGAAAAGAAGGAATCATGATGCAGAATCTTGCCATGAAGCTGCTGCGCAAGGGCGAATCCCCGACGGATCAGCCGGTGCGCAAGCGTTTGGGTACCCTTGGCTCGGCGGTGGGTGTGGGCGTGAATGCCCTGCTCTCCCTGGGCAAGCTGCTTATCGGCTCGCTGACCGGCTCGGTGGCTGTGACGGCGGACGCCATCAACAACCTGTCGGACGCGGCGGGCAGCGTTGTCTCCCTGGTCAGCATGCGCCTGGCCCAGAAGCCCGTCGATCAGGAGCACCCCTTCGGCCATGGCCGCTTGGAATACCTGGGCGCGCTGGCGGTGGGGGTGATGATCCTCTTCATGGGCGTGGAAACCTTTGCCAATGGCGTGCGGAGCATCTTATCGCCCAAGGAGATCGCCTTTGGCTGGGTGCCCCTTGGGCTGATGATCCTGTCCATCCTCATCAAGGGCGGGCTGTTTGTGTTCTACCGCGCAGTGGGCCGGCTGATTGACTTCCCCTCCCTGATCGCCGCAGCGAAAGACTCCCTGAGCGACATGCTGGCAACCTCCGCCGTCGTGGTGTCGATGCTGGTCGGGTACGCCTTCGGCCTGCCCATCGACGGCTACATGGGCGTTGCGGTGTCGCTGCTGGTGCTCAAGGCGGGCCTGGATGTGGTGCGCGACACGGTGGACAGCCTGATGGGCGGCCGCAAGAATCCCGAGCTGGGGCGGGAGATTATTTCCCGGCTGCTCAAGTACGAGCACATCCTGGGTGCGCATGACCTGCTCATCCACGACTATGGCCCGGGGCGCTGCATCGCCTCCGTCCATGCGGAAGTGCCTGCGGACGGCGACATCCTGGTGCTGCATGACATCATCGACCAGGCGGAGCACGAGATCGGCGAGGAGCTGAACATCCCGCTGTGCATCCACATGGACCCCATCGTGACCGGCGATGCAAAGACGGACGAGGCCCACGCGCGTCTGTCCGAGTTCCTCAAGGGGCTGGATGGCGGCTTCATGCTCCACGATCTGCGGATGGTGCCCGGCGAAACCCACACCAATTTGATCTTCGACGTGGTGATCCCTGCGGGCTACAAGGACACGAAGACCCTGACGGAGAAGATCACCCGGGCGGCGAAGGAGATCAACCCCCGCTACGAATGTGTGATTCACTACGACATCGACTACTATCATTGAGAAAGACCCCCCTCCGCCCCGTTGCTTTCGGGGAGCGGAGGGGGGTGCTTTATGTCATTCCTCCAGGAGTCTGGCAGCTTGCATGGCGGCGATGGCGCCATCCGCGGCGGCGGTGATCACTTGGCGGAGGCTCTTTTTGCGCACGTCGCCCGCAGCGAATACGCCGGGGATGCTGGTGCGCATGTCCTCGTCCGTGATGATGTAGCCGTGCTCCATCTCGAGCTTGCCCTCAAAGAGGGCCGAGTTGGGCGCGTACCCCACAAAGCCGAACAGGCCAAACAGGCCGTCGGCCTCGTCGGCACGGATGAGGGTGGTTTCGCCATTCACCACATTGCGCAGTGTCATTTCAGACAGCGCCGTGTCGCCGTCCACCCGCTCCACCACCGTGTTCCACAGGAAGCGGATCTTGCCGTTTGCGAAGGCTTTCTCCTGGATGCCCTTCACCGCGCGCAGCTTCTCGCGGCGGTGGATGATGGTCACCTCGCGGGCAAAGCGGGTCAGGTAGATGGCCTCCTCCACCGCGCTGTCGCCGCCGCCGACCACATAGACCGGCAAATCGCGGAAGAAAGCACCGTCGCAGGTGGCGCAGTAGGAGATGCCTCGCCCGGTGAAGGCCGCTTCGTTTTCGCAGCCGATGGGTCTGGGATGAGCGCCGGTGGCGATGATGACCGCTCTTGCGCGGTATTCGCCGCTGACCCCGGTGAGCACCTTCTCCGCGCCGGCAAAATCCACCGCGGTGATCTCGTCGTAAATGTGCTCCACGCCGAATTTGTCGGCCTGCTGGTTCATGCGCTCGGTCAGGGTGAAGCCGCTCTCGCCCTCCAGCAGCTGGCCGGGATAGTTCTCAATATCGCTCGTCAGGGTGATTTGACCGCCGGGCATGGCCTTTTCAATCAGCAGGGTTTTCAGGCAGGCACGCCCGGCATACAGCGCGGCGCTCAGCCCCGCAGGGCCTGCGCCAAGGATGATCACGTCATAGAGCATGGGCAACTTCCTTTCCAATCAAAAGACCGCTCATTTGGCATACTTGGCGATGTATTCCTCCAGGCACAGATTTTCGTCCCGCATGATGAGGGAGTGGGCCGTGCCCACATAGCGGATGTGCCAGGGCTCGTAGGAAAATTTGGTGATGCTCGTCTTGTCCGCCGGATAGCGGATGATGAAGCCGTACTCCCAGCAATGCTGGGAAAGCCAGGCGGACTGCTTAGTGGTCGCGAAGGAAGGCGCGCCGGTCACCGCCAGGTCGAAGGCGAGGCCGGTGTGATGCTCGCTCGCGCCGGGGTCAGCCACCGTTTGACGCACCTTCGCCCGGGCCTGGCTGCCGGAGTAGCCCTCCTGGCGCAGGGCGTAGACCTTGTTGTCGAACAGCTCCTTCTGGTATTGCACGGAGCGGTATCCGGCGTTGACCTGCCACTTGCCAAGCCCCTCGGCCTGGGCGGCGCGGAGCATATCCATCAGCGCGTCCACCGCCATCTTTTCGCCCTGGATGTCGCTGCCCTTGATGGTCACTACGCTGCTGTCGCAGTATTGCTTGAGGGTGATGAGGCAGACGGTCTGATACTGATCGGGGATGTAATTGTCGCCGTTGACGAGGATGGGGTAGCCGCTGGCCATCAGCCCGGGAATCAGGCTGGGGTCGGGGGTCGGCGTGACCTGCACCGTGTGCGCCTGGTCGGAAAATAGAAGCGATGAGGTCGCCGGGCCGCAGATGCCGTCGTCCTTCAGGCCGTGCTGCTTCTGAAACAGGGTGACGGCTGCCTTGGTGTTGGGACCGGAAATGCCATCCACCGTGCCGGTGTAGTAGCCCAAATCCTTCAGGCGCTGCTGCACGGCGGCGGTGGAGGAGGTGTCCGGCGTGGGGGTGGGGACGGCGGTGGGCGCGTCGGTGACGGCGGGCTTGGCATCGCTGGAGTAGAGCACCACGTTGGTGTCCGGGCCGACCACGCCGTCGCTTTGCAACCCGTTGCGCTGCTGGAACTGGGTGACCGCCATCTTGGTGCCCTGGCCGAACTGCCCATCCACCGTGCCGGTGTAGTAGCCCAGCTCCTTGAGGCGGTTTTGCAGTCGGGTGACGGCTTCGCCTGTCGCACCGGTGCGCATGACGGGCTCGGCGGTGGGGGCGCTGGGGTCGGGGGTGACCTTGAACACACTGCCGTATTGGGGCAGGGGCGTCGGGGTCAGCGAGCGAACCCGCTGCACCTCGGTGTTCAGCCCAGTGACGGTGACGCCCATGGCAAGCGCTGCGACTGCGAAGATCGCCAGCAGCACGGTGCACAGGATGCGGGCAATGGAAGGCCTTGCTTTCATATTCTGAACCTCGGAAGTGATTCGATGGGGATTTGCGTGTCTCCAGTATACGATATTTTCATGCGCGACGCAAGGGCGGAGACAGGATTGTTACATCTTCATGGGCAGAGGCTGGCGCAAACATCAGTATACCACAATTTCTTTTTGATGAAAACGGATAATTCACAGTCAGGTCACAAAGGCTGAGTATGCTGGGACTATCGAGTTGAAAGGAGCTGTCATGATGCACGAATTGTTCTCTATGGTGGACGCGCAGCGCGTCACAGACGACCGTCGGGCCCTCCATGGCCTGGCCGGTACGGGTTTTGATATTCAGGCGACCTTTGATTATGTGTGGCATGCCCTGACCCAGATGGGCCTTGCCCCGAAAAAGTGCGGCAGATGCGGCATCATCGCTGACATCGGCGCGGGGGAGAAATGCGTACTCCTGCGTGCGGACATGGATGCGCTGTCCATCCGCGAGGAAACGGATGTACCCTTCGCCAGCCAGAACGGCTGCATGCACGCCTGCGGCCATGACCTGCACACCGCCATGCTGCTGGAGGCGGCCCGCATCCTCAAGGGGCAGGAGAATACCCTGGGCGGCATGGTGCGCTTGATGTTCCAGCCTGCGGAAGAGCCCCTCATCGGTGCGGCGGATATGCTCCAAAACGGATTGCTGGACGGGGTGAAGCCCATCGCGGCCTTCATGATTCACGTCATGACCAATATCGAAATGCCCGTGGGCACCGCGATCGTCTCCGCACCCGGGGTGAGCGCGCCTGCTGCGGGCATGTTTGAGATTCGCATCCAGGGTAAGGGCTGCCATGGCGCGATGCCCCACACGGGCGTTGATCCCATCACCATTGCGGCCCATACGGTATTGAACCTCCAGCAGATTCAGACCCGCGAGCTGAGCCTGACCCAGCCCAGCGCACTGACCATCGGCATGCTCAAGGCGGGCGACGCGGCTAATGTCCTCCCGGACAGGGCGGTTTTGCAGGGCAGCCTGCGCGCCTTTGATGAGGAAACACGGCAGTACATCATCCGCCGGGTGGAGGAGATTGCTACGCAGACCGCTTCGCTCTTCCACGGCAGCGCGGAGGTGGAGCTGCTCGGCGGCGCGCCGACCCTGATGAACGATGCCGCGCTGAGCGCCTCGACCCTGACGGCCCTGCGGGAGCTGCTGGGGGCGGACAAGGCGCTGCTGAGCAGCGACCTGGGCGGCGACGCGGCCAAATCCGCTGGCTCGGAGGACTTTGCGAACGTCTCCCATGAAGTGCCTTCGCTGATGGTCGCACTGTCTGCCGGCCGTCCTTCCGAGGGGTACGCGTACCCTGCGCATCACCCCCGGACGAAGTTCGACGAAGCTGCCCTGCCCGTTGGCGCCGCCATCTACGCACGGATGGCGCTCAATGCGCTGCAGATGTAGCTCCATCGCCAATTCTTGACATCCTCGCGCCGCCGTGGTATGATAGAAACAAGATCAATGGAGGTTGCCCCGGAAGAAATGCTTCCGGTGATTGCGCATACCATCCAGCGGCAAAGGAGGCCTTTTGATGCATACGACCCTGTTGGTGATGGCGGCAGGCATGGGCTCTCGCTTTGGCGGCAATAAGCAGGTCGCCAGGCTCGGCCCGCATGGGGAGATTCTGCTGCACTATTCGATTTATGACGCGGCGGCTGCCGGGTTTGACAAGGTGGTTTTCGTCATCAAGCGGGCGATGGAGGTGGAATTCCGCCAGCTGCTGGAGGGTAGCATGCCTGCTGGCATGGAGGTTGCTTATGCCTTCCAGGAATTCGATAACCTGCCCGGCGGTTTCACCCCGCCCGAGGGCCGCGTGAAGCCCTATGGCACGGTGCATGCCGTGCTGGCAGCCAAGGCGCTGATCCACGAGCCTTTCGCCGTGATCAACGCGGACGACTATTACGGCAAGGACGCCTTCGTCACCATGGCGGAAAGCCTGCGCCGCATGCAGGGCAGGGAGAATGTGGCCTCTATGGTGGCCTACCGGCTGTGCAACACCGTGTCGGAGAACGGCACCGTCACCCGTGGCGTGTGCGAGCGGGACGGACAGGGTCAGCTGCGCAAGGTGACGGAAACCTATGGCATCAAGCCCTTCCCGGACGGCAGCATCCGCGCTGTGCAAGCGAACGAGGCGGGCGTGGCGCTTGACCCTGACGCGCTGGTGTCGATGAATTTCTGGGGTCTCACGCCCTGGTTCTTCGATGTGGCGGAGCGGGATTTGGTGGCCTTCCTGGCATCGGACGCCGGCGATCCGCTGAAGAAGGAATGTGTGCTCCCCAACGAGATCGACCGTCTGATGCATACCGACGGTCTCACGGTGGAGGTGCTCCACACCAACGCGGTGTGGTTTGGCGTGACCTATCTGGCGGACAAGGCGTATGTGGAGGGCGAGCTGGCCAAGCTCCACGCCCAGGGCATGTATCCGGCGCTGGTGTGACGCCGGTAATGAGTGGAAAATTTGCGCATCCGCTTCCGGAGCTCTTGCCCCGGGAGCGTTTTTTTGCTACAATAGGAAATGGCAAATGAGCGCCGTAATGATCGAAAAGGAGAATGGTAGCATGAAGATCCTGCTGACTGGTGGCGCCGGTTTCATCGCGACCCACACCTGTGTGGAACTGATGGAAGCCGGTCATGAGGCCGTGATCGTGGATAACTATGTGAACTCCCAGCCCGAGGCGGTCCGCCGGGTGGAGGAAATCGTGGGTCGCCCGGTCAAGACCTATGAGGCGGATGTGTGCGACAAGGACGCGATGAACCGCATCTTCGACGAGAATGAGTTCGACGCGGTGATTCACTTTGCGGGATTGAAGGCGGTGGGCGAGAGCGTGTCCATCCCCCTGCGCTATTATCGCAACAACCTGGATTCCACCCTGACCCTGTGCGAGGTCATGGCGGCCCACGGTTGCAAGCGGCTGGTGTTCTCCTCCTCCGCCACCGTCTACGGCGTGCCCGACGAGGTGCCCCTGCGCGAGGATATGTTCTGCAAGGGCTGCACCAATCCCTATGGCTGGACCAAGTACATGATCGAGAAGATCCTCATGAGCGTCGTCACCGCTGATCCTTCCTGGAGCGTGGTGCTGCTGCGCTACTTCAACCCCATCGGCGCGCATGCATCCGGCCGCATCGGCGAGGATCCCACCGGCATCCCGAACAACCTGATGCCCTATATCACCAAGGTCGCCGCGGGTCAGCTGGAGAAGCTGACCGTGATGGGCAACGACTATCACACCCATGACGGCACCGGCGTGCGCGACTACATCCATGTGGTGGACCTGGCCAAGGGCCATGTGAAGGCCTGCGATTATGCTGCGGCCCACCAGGGGTGCGAGATCATCAACCTGGGCACCGGCGTGGGCTACTCGGTGCTGGACATTGTCCATGCCTTCAACAAGGCCAACGGCCTGAATATTCCCTATGTGATCGGCCCGCGCCGCCCCGGCGATGTGGACGCGTGCTTTGCCGATCCCCGCAAGGCCAAGGAGCTCCTGGGCTGGGAGGCCACCAAAACCCTGGAGGATATGTGCCGCGATTCCTGGAATTGGCAGCGCAACAATCCCAAGGGCTATCATTCCTGATTGATGATTGCAGCGCGGAGGCTCACGCAAACGGGCTTCCGCGCTTTTTTCGGAACGGAGGATGCGGCATGAAGCGGTATGTGCTGCTTGTGGGCGGAACAGGTGCGCGCTTGGCGGACGCGCTGCTGTGCGCAGCCTGCGCGGGAGCGTTCCCGGCGGAAAGGCTGAGCGTGCTGCTGGCGGATACGGATCGCCATGGTGTGCGCGGCGCAGACCTGGTGGCTGCGAAGATGGCGGACTACGCCCTCATCCAGCAGGGAATGAGGCAGAAGGAAGGCCCCTTTGGCACGGAGGTGGCCTTTTCGTCGTGGCCTAAAACCTTGCCGGAGGACGCATCCACCCTATCCGAGTACACCGCCGCTGCCGAGGAGGACGCGCTGCTCTGCCAGGCCTTCTTTGACAAGGACGCGGTGGGGCTCGACCTGCACGAGGGCTTCCATGGCAGGCGCATGCTGGGCATGGTGACCTACGCGGGGCTGCTCCACGAGGCCGACCAGGATCATGAGGACGTGCTGGGCTGCATGGTGGACGACATGAAGCAGGCCATCCGCCAGGAGGAAGAGGTGCGCGTGGTGCTGGCCGGCTCCATCTGCGGCGGCACGGGTGCGGCGGGCATCGCGGCGCTCACGCGCTATATCCGCGAGCGCACCGGAGACAAGGTCAACCTGGGCGCAGTGCTGCTTGCCGCCTGTGATGACGAGCAGGACGCCGCTCAGGCCAACGAGACCCTGAAGGCCTACGCGGAGGAGTCGCTGCTGGATACTGTGTGCGTCCTGGGGCTGCCCCAGGCTAGCCGTTCCACCGCCCCTGCGGAGTTCGCCCACCTCACGGACTGGCTGAGCGTCTATTGCATGGACGTGCTGCTGCACCGCCCGGTGTGGTTCCAGGGTGTGTTTACCGTCAAGGCGCCGGAGGGGCCGCTGGGCTGGGACATCTTTGGCAAGGCGGCGGAGCGCTACCGCCTGTGCTATGGCGGTCTGGCTAAGCTCGCGACCCTGTGGGTCACAGGGCTGTCCGCCACCGTGGAAAAGCGCATGCGCCATCCCGTGTTCCTGCGGGATGAGGTGCTGGGCTGGTACGCCCACTTCTTCCGCCGCATGAAGGGCGACAGGCAGAATCAGCTGGAGATGCTCTCTGCGCTCAGCCGCCTGATGAACGTCTGCCTGATCTGGCTGGGCGGCGTGTGCAAATCATTGCCGGTGGACCTGCGCGCAGCCTCCGTGCTGATGAAGGCCCGGCGCGAGGCTGAGCAGCACTACGCAGAGTTGACCGACCTGGTCAGCCGCCTGGCGGTGATGGAGGATGACGCTACCCGCAGCGAGCTGTACGAGGACAATGTGGTCTACCGC
Organism: Clostridiales bacterium; assembly: GCA_029012285.1. Lineage (GTDB taxonomy): Bacteria > Bacillota > Clostridia > Christensenellales > Aristaeellaceae > UBA11524. The sequence goes on from JAQXLU010000061.1 coordinate 15,705, forward strand.
CAGAAGAACAGCGACGAGGCGGCCGAGGCTGAGGACGCCATCCACCGCATCAGCGCGGCCCGCCAGGAGATGAAGCGCCGCAGCAACGAGCAGGTGACGCTCAACCGCCGGATGGGTGGCGCGGCTCTGATGGACATGCTGCTGGATGCGATGGACGCCGCCCAAACCGAGTGCGACGAGGTGCACGCGAAGATCGACGAGGCCATCCGCCGCATTGACCACGCGGAAAGCATCGCCGCGCAGGAGGATCAGTACCTCATCACGGATGCGCGCACCAAGCTGGGCCGCATGGAGCGCCGCTGTCTCATGGTGGACAGCCGTTTGAGTCGCATTCGGGATGATGTGGCGCAGGCCACGCAGGAGGGGTGGCGCTTCGACAAGCCCGCCATGGTGCCCTCGCCCGCGGAGAACAATCTGCTCCTGCCGGAGATGGCGGAGCTGCTGCTGCAGCGGGACAGGCTGAACCGCAAGGCCATCGGGCCCCTTTGGCATCGGATGGTGCGCCCGGGCGACACGCTGACGATCAAGCAGACGATGAAGGCCCTCCGCCGTGCGCCTGTGAACCGGGATGCGCCGCTGGCGAGCCTGGTGCTGGCGCTGATGGCGTTGGCGATGAAGGAGGCGTGAGAATGAAGGAACTGGTCTTTCTGCCCGACCGGGAGGGACGGGATGACATCGGCCCAAGCTGCGGCTTTGTCCGGATGGGCGCGGATGGGGCTGCGCTCAGGTCGCTCGCCGACCGGCTCGTCCTTCCGCCCAAGGCGCAGCAGGCTGCGGATACGACCATGTGGCGGGGCGTGTTGGCCCTGGCACTCCTTTGTGATGCCTGGCCGGAGGCGGATGTCGCCGTCACCACCCTGGAGGTGGATGGCACGGTGTCCCTCTTTGCCTCATGGGTGCTCAGCGCCCGCCCGGCCGGGGAGCGCCGCGACGCGCTCCACCTGGCGCTGCTGGAAAGGGACGGCCAGCGCCGTCTGCTGGGCATTGCTGACGCCCACCGGGGGCTTGTGCTCCCTGCCACCCCCACGGATTTTACCGCTTACGTGCCCGAGCGCGCCGCCTGGTATGACGCGGAGAACGACACCTGGCACGACCCTGTGCCCTATCTGAACGAGCACGAGCGGGCCATCCTCCTGTCCCGCCTGACCATGATGGAACTGGATGCTCCGGAGGTCGAGGCCCTCAAGGAGGCGTTGAGCGATGTTGAACGGCCCGCCGTCCGCGCCGTCCAGGCCGGGGAGGAGGATGCCCTCGCCGCGCTGAGCACCCGCATTCAGGCGGTGTGTGCCCTGACGGACTTCGACGCCTTCACCGAGCGGAGAGAGCCCTGCTACATCGAGGCGGACAACGCGCTGGTGCGCGTGTTCTCCGGGGTGGATGTGCGCTACGCCGCAGAGCGGACAAGCGTGACCTATCTGTGGCATGGCGTGGCCTTTGCCCGCACCAGCGCGGCGCTGGGCTTGACCGGCACGAACGATCCAGGGCAGGAGGCGGCTCTGGCGGCCATCGAGCAGGAGCTTCTGCTGCTCACGGGCAGCTCCACCCGTTGGAATAGCCGCTGCGCCGCGGGCATCGTCGACTGGCTATCGGCCCAGGATGCCGCCCTGCTGCCTGAGGTGCGGGCCCAGGCGGAGATCATCCGCCATGTGCAGAGCAATCGCGCGATGGAGGTGCAGCAGACCATCACCCTGACCTGGCCCTGGGACGCTTCCTCCGGCGCGATGAGGTATTTGCTGCGTCAGGCCCTGGGCGATGGCTGGATGCAGGGCGCGGCGAAGCCCTTCTCCGACTATCTGACCAAGCTGACTGGGCATGCGCTGGGGGATCATGTGCTTCATCACTGCTGCGCCTGCGCGGATGGCATCCTGCTGCCGCCCTTGTCGCGGGAGATGGCGATGTGCGTCGCCGCCTGCCGCGACGGCGAGGGCCTGGCGGCGGACATGCTGCGCTTCACGCCCCGGGAGGATGGCGGCATCACCGCGTCCTACCTGCTGCGCGGCGCAGGCGAGGTGCGGTTGGAGCGCACCTATGCGGTGGAGGAAATCCTCGTGCTCAGCGAGGCTGTCTCGCCCTGCGTGGCGGTGTGGCCCTGTGTGCCGCTGGAGAGCTGGCGGGCATACCATGTATTTGTGCGGGGTGGGGAAGTGGCGGTGGCTGCGCTGTCCGGCGGCCAGTGGACGTGCTCCGTCCCCGACGAGCCCGCGCCGGACGGGGAGCATCCGCAGGAAGCCTGGCGCTGCCTGCACACTGAGAGCTATCCGGCCTGCTTGTGCCTGATGCGCGGCGAAGCGTGCCTGGGCGCGCTGCCCAACGCGCTACCCCTGTGCAAAACGGAGGCGGCGGGCGCGGCACAGGTGTCCATCGACATGGGCGCGAGCGCCACGGCGGTGGTCATCACCGTTGATGGCAAGCGCGTGCCGGCCACGGGGGAAAACCTGACCCGGCTGCTGGTCATGCCCCAGGAGATGCCCGAGGACGATTTCCTGCTCAGCCTGACCCCGAACGAGCTCACCCCCTCCTCCGTGCTGCTTTGCGGCGAGGGCGACGAGCTGTTCACCGACGGCTATGTGTACGCCGTGACCGACCTGGCGGCGCTTCGGGATATGACGCCCGGCAGCGTGTGCACGGCCCTCAAATGGCGTGCGGATGCCCGCAGCGTCCGGGCACGGCGCATCCTCATGCATCAGGTGATGCTGGGGGCGAGCCTGAATGCCATGCTGGCGGGCGCGGGCAGCATCCGCTGGCGGGTGACCGTCGCGGATGAAATGGCCGACGCGGGCCGCGACGCGCTGCTGAATATGGTGGACGAACTGTCCGTGGCTGTGGCGGCGGAAACCGGGTTAGCGCTCCAGGATGGGCAGTTCCATGCCGTCTGGGCGGAGGAGGCAGCGGCGCTGCACGCCTATCTGCGCACAGAGGGCGGCATGAAGGGCGCCTTCGCGGTGCTGGACATCGGCGGCAGCAGCGTCAAGACCCACCTGTGGATGCCGGGGCGCAACCGTCCCCTGGGCGGCGCTATCGTCCTGGAGGGCGCGACCGCCGCGCTGCTGGATTCCCTCCGGGTGCACCCCGAAATGCTCTATGAGGACTTTGCAGATTGCGGAGACGAGACGCTCATTTCCGATGTGAACATGGTCTGCGAGCAGCTGACCCACGCGGGGGAATCCGCCGCCCAGTCCGACAAGGCCCGCATGATGCTGGATGCGCTGCTGGAAAAGCACAAGGCCGCCATCACGGCGCACCTCTACGCCCGCTTCAGCGCCCAGCAGCCGACCTATCTGCAGGGCATCCTGCTGGAAATGTATGCTTCCGCCCTGTTCATCGTGGGATTGATGCTGGAGCAGGCGGGCAACGATACCAAAATCAACCACCTGTTCCCCGGCGATCTGTCCATCTGCGTGACGGGGCGCGGCGCGTGGCTGCTGGACACCCTCACGCCCCAGATGCGCAACGCATTGCAGCGCATCGCCCACGAGCCAATGCAGCTGCGCCATCCTGTGCGCTCGCTGACCCTCCGCCCGATGCAGCTCCCCGCCATGGGGACGGCGCTGGGCATGTCGGTGCTCAAGGACACCTCCAGCCCCATCGACCCGCCATTCATCCGCACCCGCCAGTCCTTCTCGGAATTGATGCGGATGCTGACGCTGCTGCTCTGCCAGTGCTACCCGATGCACATGTGGAAGCTCCACCCCGGGCTGCTTGACCCGTGGGGGAAGATCACCCCGGCGGGGGAGGATACCATCCGCCGCGTTGCCAGCGCCTGCTATGGCGAGGGGGAGGACATCCCCGCGGCGGTGATGGCCTTCACAGGGAAAATGCGCCGCGCGGCGATCACGCAGGATGCGGTGGCCTATCCGGGCGAATCAACGAAAGGTGATGCGTTATGACAAACGTTGCGGTTCAACCTGAAAAGAAGCAGCTTCATATAGGTTCGGTGATCCGGGAGTATGCGATGCTGACCCTGGGCACGGTAATCATGGTGCTGGGCATCTACTTCTTCAAGTTCCCCAACAACTTCTCCACCGGCGGCGTGACGGGCATCGCGGTGGTGCTTTCCAGGTATATCCCCTCGATCAGCCGGGGCGATATTGTGCTGTTCATCAACATTGCCCTGCTGGGATTGGGCTTTGCGGTGTTCGGCAAGAGCTTCGCGGGCAAGACGGTGTATGTGAGCCTGCTCATGTCCGGCTTAACCAAGCTGCTGGAGAACGTCCTGCCCATGAGCGCCCCCATGACCACCCAGCCCCTGCTGGAGCTGATCTTCGCGGTGTCCCTGCCTGCGGTGGGCTCGGCGATCCTCTTCAACATGGATGCGTCCTCTGGCGGCACGGACATCGTGGCCATGGTACTGCGCAAGTATACCTCGCTGGACATCGGCAAGGCGCTGATGTGCTCCGATTTGATCATCACCCTGATGGCCTGCGTGGCCTTTGGCATGGAAACGGGCTTGTTCTCCATCCTCGGTCTGCTGATGAAGAGCTTGCTGGTGGACATGGTGCTGGAGAACATCAACACCCACAAGTACTTCCACATCATCACGACCAAGCCGGCGGAAATAGAGGCCTACATCACGGGCACCCTCCGGCGCGGCGCGACGGAGCTTCACGGTGAGGGTGCGTATACCCACGAGGGCCGCACCGTGCTGCTGACGGTGATGAAGCGCCACGAGGCGGTGCTGCTGCGCCGGTATGTGAAGCAGGCCGACCCCCATGCCTTCGTGCTGATCATCAACACGGGCGAGATTGTCGGCAAGGGTTTCCGGGGCGTGAATTGACACCCCACGACATGTCACAGGAGAAATGACGATGGAGCACATCACAAGTCTGAAAAACCCCAAGGTGGCAGCCTGGAAGTCCCTCAAGGACAGGAAGGGCCGGAAGGAGCTGGGCTGCTTCCTGGTGGAGGGCCGCAAAATGACCGAGGAAGCCCTCGCATCCGCCTTCCCGGTGGAGGCATTGCTATTGGACCAAGACCGCGCGGGCGAATTCACCCTGCCCGGGCACGTCCCGACCTACGCCATGCCCGCCCACGTCCTGGCTACCGTGTGCGACACCAAAACGCCCCAGGGGATCGCCGCCATCGTCAAAATGGCGGAAATGCCCCTGCGCGGATTGCGCCTGGTAGCACTGGACGGCGTGCAGGATCCGGGCAATGTGGGCACGATCATCCGCACGGCGGACGCGGCAGGCTTTGACGGCGTGCTGCTCTCCGCCCAGTGCGCGGATGTGTTCAGTCCCAAGGTGCTGCGTGCGACGATGGGCAGCGTTTTCCGCATGGGCATCCGCGTGACGGAGGATCTGGCGGGCGAGCTGCATCAATTGGTGCAATCGGGCGCGTCGGTGCTGTCCTCCCAGCTGGATGGCCAGCCCTTCTATCAGATGGGAGCGGTGGCAACGCCCTTCGTGCTGGTGATCGGCAGCGAGGGCAACGGTGTGACGGACGCGGTGAAGGCCGTATCGACCCATCAGGTGAAGCTCCCCATGCGCGGCGGCGCGGAAAGCCTCAATGCCGCCGTGGCCGCAGGCATCATGATGTATGAGCTGACACGGGGGATGGACTGACGGTTTTGACGGACAGAACCGCTCATGACATAGAACATAAATCGGAATTTTTTGTGGAGGTGTTTATATGATATTTCTAAAGGTATTGGCTGTAGTTCTGGGATTGGCATTCCTTCTGTTTGGATACTTCATTTACTTTAAAAAGAAATACAATCTTATCAACGGTTTTGAGGCGGATTTCAAAGCCGGTCGGAAGAAAGAAGAATACGCAAAGAAAGTGGGAAAGATAGAGTTTGTTGTTGGTATAG
>JAQXLU010000062.1 GCA_029012285.1 Clostridiales bacterium
CTCGGGGGCAAGACAGAGGGCCTCGTCCATCGTGTGGGCGAAGTCCGCCACTGTTTCACCTGGCAACCCGGCAATCACGTCCATATTGATATGGTGGATGCCCGCTTCCCGGGCCATGGCGTAGGCGTCAACCACCTGTCGGGCTGTGTGCGCCCGCCCGATGATGCGCAGCGTATTGTCATTCATGGTCTGGGGATTGATGCTGATGCGCCCCACCCCTGCCGCCTGGATGGCCGCCAGCTTCCCCGGGGTGATGGTGTCCGGGCGGCCCGCCTCCACGGTGTATTCCATTGCGCCGGGATAGCAGCGCATCATATGATCCAGCAGCCGGGCGAGCTGGGCCTCATTCAAACTGGTGGGCGTACCGCCGCCCACATACACCGCGCGGAGCTTCCGCCCGGTATCCGCCAGCATCCCCTTGCACGCCTCCATTTCCCGGAAGAGCGCGTCCAAATAGGGCTCCACCAGCTTGCCGCTGCCGATCTCCCCCGAGGAAAAGGAGCAATACGTGCACCGCGTGGTGCAAAAGGGGATGCCGATGTACACATCCATCCACCCATCCCCCGGCGGAAGCAGCTGGCGTTGCACCTGGGCGATCTCCCACAGGATGTCCGCGCGGTCGGGGCGCACGTCGAAGCGGTCGATCACATAGCGCTTGGCGTCCTCATCCGCAAGGCCCAGGCCGATGGCCTCCTGCATCAGGTGGGTCGGGCGGATGCCGGTCAGGCTCCCCCAGGGCGGGTGGATGCCCGTTACCGCCCGGCACAAATCGTACAGCGTCTGGCGCACCAGGCGGCGCGCGGCCCGCTTGCGGTGGAGGGTGAGCAGCCGCTCATCCGCCTCCTCCGGGGGGATCGCCACGGCTGCCTCCACCGCGTGCGTCCCGTCGGTGAAGCGGCAATGGTACTGCCCCTCCCCCGCCCAGGCGGTGTAGGTGTAGCGCGGCGCGTCCCACACGCTGTCGGGCATGCCAAACAGCCGGGTGATGTTCATCAGCTCCGGCTGGATGGTGTCCAGGTATTGCGTCATGTCCATATGCGTCCTCAATGTCCCGGGAAGATGTCGTACTGGTGCGCCAGCGGGGTGAGCCGGCGCAGGGAGTCCGCCAGCTGGCGCGTGCTGCCGCCGGGCAAATCGGTGCGCCCATAGCCCCCATGGAACAACGTGTCCCCGGTGAAGAGCCACCTCCCCGTCTGGTAGCACACGCTGCCCGGGGTATGCCCCGGCGTGTGCAGCACGGTGAAATCCACGCCCGCGCAGGTGAGTTGATCGCCCTCCCGCACGGTGCGCGTCGCCGGTGGCGCCACCACCCGCTCGCCCGCCAGCCAGCCGGCGTTCATCTCCGGGTCGGTCAGCATGGGCGCATCCTCCCGGTGGATGATGATCTCCGCGCCGTCCCGGGCCAGCTCCTCCACCGCGCGGATATGGTCAAAATGCCCGTGGGTCAGCAAAATCGCCTGGATTTCCCGGCCCGCGCAAGCCTCGCGAATGCGCGCCGCTTCGCCGCCGGGGTCAATCACCACGCAGCCCGCTTCGCCCTCGGCCCACAGGATGTAGCAGCAGGTGCCAAGGCTGCCGACGGTCAGCGCCTTCATTTGCGCCATGGGTCCACCTCCATCAGAACAGCTTGGTCGAGTCCATCAGCATGGTCACCGGGCCGTCGTTGACCAGGGACACTTGCATATCCGCGCCGAACACGCCGGTTTCCACGTGGATGCCCTGGGCGCGCCAGGCCTCCACCAGGCCCTCATAGAGGGGGATGGCCTTCTCCGGGCGGGCAGCGGCGGTGAAGCCCGGGCGGCGCTGGGAGCGCGCATCCCCATACAACGTGAACTGGCTGATGGCCAGAATCTCCCCGCCTACGTCCAGAATGGACCTGTTCATCTTGCCGTTTTCGTCCTCGAAGATGCGCAGGGTGGGGATCTTTGTGGCCATGTAGGACAGATCCTGCTCGGTGTCCTCGGTGGACACGCCGATGAGGATCATGTAGCCCTTGCCGCACCTGCCGACGGTTTCACCGTTGATGGCGACGGATGCGGAGGTGACTCGCTGAATGACGCAGCGCATGGAAGGCCTCCTTGGTGGTTCGTTCTCGTTCTTGAGGGGGAATTCAGCGCACCTGTTATGCCCGGAACACGTCGATCACGTCGGTCTTTTTCATCAGCTGCTTGACCGCCTTGTCCATCTGCTCGCGGGACTTGACCTCCACCACAAAGCGGAAGGTCACGATGCGGGTCTTCTCGTCCAGGCTGTTGGAAACGGTCTTGATGTTGATGTTCATGTCGCCAAAGACGGAGGCCACGGACACCAGAAGATTGGGCTTGTCATAGGCCACGACCCGGATGGACGCGGTGAACGCGCCCACGTCCTCCTCAGCCCACTCCACCGGGATGCGGCGCTCCATCTCACCGGAGAGGGCGTTGACGCAGTCCGCCTTGTGGATGGTGACGCCACGCCCCCGGGTGATGTAGCCCACGATGTCGTCGCCGGGGACGGGGCTGCAGCAGCGGGCAAAACGCACGGGGATGTCCATGTTCTCGTTGCCGGGCAGGAAGATGCCATGGTTGGCCTTGCCCTTGGCGGGGCGCTGGGGCGGGGGCTGCTGGGCCAGCAAACTTTCCAGCGTGGGGGCCGCCGCAGCCTGGGCCGCGCGCTGCTCCTCCACCAGGCGGCTGACCACATACACCGCCGCCATGCCGCCGTAGCCCACCGCAGCAAAGATGTCGTCCAACTGGGTGAAGCCGTAGCGCCGCATGATGGAATCATAATACTCGGGCTTGATGAGGTCGGCGGGGTTCGCGCCGCGGCGGCGGCATTCCTTTTCCACCATGGAGCGGCCCAGCTCGATGTTCTCCACCTTGAATTCCTT
>JAQXLU010000063.1 GCA_029012285.1 Clostridiales bacterium
CTGGGGTATGAGACCGTTATGGTCAACTGCAATCCGGAAACGGTTTCCACCGACTACGACACCTCGGATAAGCTGTATTTTGAGCCGCTGACCTTTGAGGACGTGATGAGCATCTACCGGGAGGAGAAGCCGGTGGGGATCATCGCCCAGTTTGGCGGGCAGACGCCGTTGAATCTGGCACGGGCGCTCCAGGCAGCAGGGGCGCGGATTTTGGGCACTTCCCCGGATTCCATTGATCTGGCGGAGGATCGGGATCATTTCCGCGCCATGATGGACAAGCTGGGCATCCCCATGCCCGAGTCCGGCATGGCGGTCACGGTCGAAGACGCCGTGTCCATCGCCAACCGCATCGGCTACCCCGTGATGGTGCGCCCCTCCTACGTGCTGGGCGGCCAGAACATGATCATTGCCTACCAGCCCGCCGATATCGTGGAGTACATGCGGATCATCCTGGCCCAGGGCATCGAGAACCCCATCCTGATCGACCAGTACCTCAAGGGCATCGAGGCTGAGGCGGACGCCATCTGCGACGGCGAGGACGTGCTGATCCCAGGCATTATGGAGCACATCGAGTCCTCCGGTGTCCACTCGGGCGACTCCATTGCGGTCTATCCCGCGTGGAACCTCACCGGCGCGATGTACCAGCGCCTGGTGGAGGTCACCCGTCAAATCGCCCTTGAATTGGGCACGCTGGGCTTGATCAACATCCAGTACATCGTCTACCATAACGAGGTGTACGTCATCGAAGCGAACCCCCGCGCCAGCCGCACCGTGCCCTACATCAGCAAGGTGACGGGCGTGCCCATGGTCGACTTGGCCGTGCGCGCGATGCTGGGCGAGAAGATTCGTGACATGGGCTACGGCACGGGCTTGTACCGTCAGAGTCCCTATTTCGCGGTCAAGGTGCCCTGCTTCTCCTTCGAGAAGCTGGCGGACGTGGATACCCACCTCGGCCCGGAGATGAAGTCCACCGGCGAGGTGCTGGGCCTGGGCACCAATCTGCAGGAGGCCATCTACAAGGGACTGGTCGCCGCGGGCTACAAGATGCGCCAGGGCGGCGGCGTGCTGATTTCCGTCCGGGATAAGGACAAGCCGGAGGCTGTGGGCGTGGCCCGCAAGTTCCAGGCCCTTGGCTTCAACATCTTCGCCACCACCGGCACCGCCCGCATGCTCCTGGAGCATGGCGTGTATTCCGCCGTGGTCAAGCATGAGGCCATGGAGCAGATGCTCACCATGGGCCAGGTGCAGTATGTGATTTCCACCTCCGTCAAGGGGCGCGATCCCCTGCGTGAATCCGTCAAGCTGCGCCGCAAGGCCGTGGAGCGCGGCATTCCGCTCTTCACCTCTCTGGATACCGCCAATGCCCTTGCCAACGCGCTGACCAGCCGCTATTCCCAGGGCAATGTGGAGCTGGTGGACATCAACCACATGCGCAAGGAGCCCAAAAAGCTCTCCTTCGTCAAAATGCGCGGCACGGGCAACGATTACCTCTATTTCGACTGCTTCGAGCAGCAGCTGGAAAGCCCCGAATCTTTGGCGGTACGCTTGAGCAACCGCCGCAGCGGCGTGGGCGCGGACGGCATTGTGCTCATATTGCCCTCCAAGCGGGCGGACGCAAGGATGCGCATGTTCAACGCCGATGGCTCCGAGGGCGCGGTGGCTGGCAATGCACTGCGCTGCGTGTGTAAGTACCTGTACGAGTCCGGCCGGGTGCGCAAGGAGGAAATGCGCATCGAAACCGGCAGCGGCGTGAAGGCTGCCAAGCTGTTCATCCGCGAGGATCAGGTGTTCTCCGTGCTGGTGGATATGGGCCGTCCGGCCTTTGCCCCATCGGAGGTGCCCGTCAAGCTGGAGGGCGAGAAGGTGCTGGGCCGCCAGGTGTTCCTGGCCGGGCAGATGCGCGAGATCTCCTGCGTGTCCATGGGCAACCCCCATGTGGTGCTCTTTGTGGATGATGTGAACGCGGTGAACCTGGAGCAGGTTGGCCCGGCGATCGAGCAGGACGCGCTCTTCCCCGCCCGGGTGAACGTGAGCTTTGCGCAGATCGTCGACGGCAGCAGCATTGTGATGCGTGTGTGGGAGCGCGGCATCGGGGAAACCCAGGCCTGCGGCACCGGCGCCTGCGCAGTGGCTGTCGCTGCGGTGGAAAACGGAAGGTGCAAGCGCGACGCGGACATCGACGTGGCCCTGCCCGGCGGCACCTTGGTGGTGCGCTACCAGGCGGACGGTCAGGTCTGGATGACTGGCGACGCGGTGATGGACTTCGAGGGTTCGATCCGCATCTAATCAACGCAAAATCAAAAACAGTCGCTTGTCCTTCGTTGCGAGGGACAGGCGGCTGTTCATTTGCTGTAAATGTTGTTGCCGTGCAGTGGGGAGGGGACGTTGCTCAGCCCGGCGATGTAGTCAATGGATACATTGTACAATTCCGCCAGGCGGATCACCAGCGCCAGTGGAATCTCGCGCTTGCCCTGCTCATAGTTGGTGTAGGTGGTTTTGTGCATGCCGATCTTGGCGACCAGCTGCTCCTGCGTCAGGTCGTGATCCTCGCGAAGATCGCGCAGACGGCGATAGTACATCGGCATGCCCCAGGAGGTCACTGAAGCGGTGGCCCGATTCGCCTGGCTTTGCACCATGACCCGGGACAAGCTGAAAATCATGGGCGCGCTGAACGACGAATTCTTTTCCGAGGCAGTGTTTGCCTTCACCTTTGGCGGGGCAGGGGAGGATGCCAAAGCGGAGTTCAGCTTTTGCTTTGACTGGCAGATGGTGGGCTTCTACGCCCTCATGGGCTATGAGCTGGGGGAGGGGCTGCGCATTGAGGATGGGAAGCGGGTGGTGTTTACCACTGACCACATGACCGGTTTGGATGCTGCGCTGCCTCCCGAAAACCGCGAAGCCTGGATCATGGAAGTGTTTCAGGACCAATGCCCGGACGCCGTGGCGTCGAATGTCCGCCACACGCCCCAGGGCATGACCATATGTTTCAAATTCAGATAAGAAAGCGTCCCCCGCTGTCAGCGTGCAGCGGGGGACTTGCGTATACTACGATTACTTGGTGTTCTTGATTTCCATCCACATGGCCTCGTAAACGGGGCGGAAGCTGTCGTCAATGTCGTGGAAGAACTCGCACTTCTCCAGCACCTCAGCGGCGGGATTCTGCACGTGGTTGTCTGTGTATTCCTCGCCCAGCAGGTCGATCGCGCCCTGGTTGGGGGTGGAGTAGCAGATGTATTCCACGTTCATCTGCGCAATGTCGGGGCGGCAGAGGAAGTCGATGAACTTCTCGGCGTTTTCCTTGTTCTTGGCGGTCTTGGGGATGACCACGCCGTCCACCCACACGTTGGAGCCCTCCTCGGGCACGAAGTAGTCCAGATCCTCGTTCAGGTCAATGGCGTACATCGCGTCGCCGGACCACATCAGGGCCAGGGCAGCCTCACCGGCCACCATCTTGTCCTTGGTTTCGTCCACCTGGTAGGCCTTCACCACGCCGCTCTTCTTCTGGTCGATCAGCATCTGCTTGGCGGCCATCAGCGCGGGCACCTCCTGGGTGTTCATGCTGTAGCCCATGTACTTGAGGGTGACGCCCATGCTGTCGCGGATGGAGTCCAGCATGAACACCTGGTTCTGGTACTCGGTGTTCCACAGCGTCGCCCAGGACTTGACGGGGTCGGGGATCATGGTGGTGTTGTAGAGCACGCCCACGGTACCCCACATGTAGGGCACGGAGTACTTCTCCTCGGGATCGTAGTCGGGGTTGCGCAGGAAGTCAATGGTCTGGGCGGCGTTGGGCACGTTGTCGTAGTTGATTTCCGCCAGCATGTCCTTCTTGATCATGCGCTCGATGATGTAATCGGAGGGGAAGCACAGGTCGAAGGCGCCGGGATTGGCTTCAACCTGCACGATCATGTCCTCGTTGGTGGTGAAGCACATGTAGTTGACCTTGATGCCGGTTTCCTGCTCAAACAGGGTAATGACGGCGGGGTCGATGTAGTCTTCCCAGTTGTAGACGTTGACCACGCCCTCGGCGGAGGCAGGCACGGCAGCGAGCGCCAGCGCCAGGAGCAGGAACAGGGAAAGCAGCTTTTTCATGTTGGATGAACCTCCTCAAAAGAATTGGGGATATGTCAGTCGTTGTTGGCGGTGCGGCGGTTGACGATGAGCAGCAGCACCAGCAGCGACACGAACATCAGCGCGGACAGGGCATTGAGCGACGGGTCGATGCCCTTGCGGGCGGAGGAATAGATGAGCGTGGACAGGTTTTGCACCAGGGGCGAGGTGGTGAAGTAGCTGATGGTGAAATCGTCCAGCGAGAGGGTGAAGGCCAGCATCGCGCCGGTGATGATACCCTGCTTGCACTGGGGGATGAGGACGTGCAGCAGCGCGTACATCGGCGTTGCGCCCAGGTCAAGGGCCGCCTCGTAGGTGTGGCGGTTCATCTGCTTGAGCTTGGGCAGCACCGACAATATCACATAGGGGGTATCAAAGGTGATGTGGGCCAGCAGCATCGTCATGTAGCCGCGCTCCACCTTGGTGAAGATGAACAGCAGCATCAGCGAAATGCCGGTCACAATATCGGGCATGGTGTTGGGCAGATTGGTGAGGGTCATCATCAGCGCCTGGGGCCGCTTCTTCATCGAATGGATACCGATGGCGGCCAGCGTGCCCAGGATGGTGGCGACGATCATCGCCACCACCGCGATGGACAGTGTGACATACAGCGCGTTGAGGATGCGCTCATCCCGGAAGAGCTCGGCATACCAGCGCAGGGAGAAGCCTTCCCACTTGGCACGGGACTTGCCTGCGTTGAAGCTCTGCACAATCAGCACCAGGATGGGCACATACAGGAACACGAGCACCAAGCCCAGATAGCAGCGCTTGAGCCACTTGATCATGCAATGCCACCTCCTTCACCGTTGGGATCGACCTTGCGCAGGATGGACAAACTCAGGAGGATCAGCAGCATCATGATCAGGGACAGGGCCGAGCCGACGTTCCAGTTGCCCTCGGTGAGGAACTTCGACTCAATCAGGTCACCGAACATCATCGTGTTGCCGCCGCCCAGCACGCGGGGGATGAAGAACGTGGTCACCGATGGCATGAACACCATCGTGATGCCGCTCACCACGCCGGGGAGGGAGAGGGGCAGCGTGACCTTATACAGGGTCTGAATGCTGTTGCAGCCCAGGTCAGCCGCGGCCTCGGACAGGCGGTAGTCCATCTTGGCCAGCACCGTGTAGATGGGGAAAACCATGAAGGGCAGGAAGTTGTACACCATGCCCAGCAGCACGGCGCTGGAGTTGTACATCAGCTGTACACCGTCAAAGCCCAGCCATTTCAGGAACGTGTTGATGAGGCCCGAATCCTCCAGCAGGCTCATCCAGGCGATGGTGCGCAGCAGGAAGTTCATCCACATGGGGATGATGAAGAGCACCACCAGGGTGGGGCCCAGCTTCATGTGGCGATCCGCCATGAACAGCGCCGCAGGGTAGCCCAGCATCAGGCAGATCACCGTGCAGCGGAAGGCCATCCACAGCGAGTAAACGAGGGTATCCACGTTCACCGTGCCACGGGTGATGTAAGCCGCGCCGCTCTCGCCCATCACGTCCAGAATGACCTTGTTGGATTCATAGTTGGAATCCCAGAAATTCTTGAAGTTATCCAGGGTGAAGGCGCCGCTGGCGTCGGTGAAGGAGTAGTAGCTGATCAGCAGCACCGGCAGGATGGTGAAGATGATCATCCAAAGCGTATAGGGCGAAGCGAACAGGGAGCGGTGCATGCCGCGGTGACGCCTGATTGTCAGCGCAATCATGGTCACAAACACGGCAAGGCCCGCGCCCATGGCCGCCCAGGCCCACCAGGGGAGCGACATATCCGTGAGCATGTCAGTTTTCCTCCTGCATGGGCTTCATGATGTGGATGTTGAAGGGCACGATGTTCACGCCGACCCGGCTGCCCTGGGGCTGCATGGTGGTGGAATGCACCTTGAAGGTGTATTCGCCGGTGTCGATCATCATCTCATAGTGCACGCCCTTGAACAGCACACTCTTGACCGTGCCGACCAGCTGGCCCACGTCCTCGCCCACCAGCATGATGTCCTCGGGGCGGAGCACCACGTCCACCGGTGCGTTCTCGCCAAAGCCGGAGTCCACACAGGGGAAGGTCTCCCCGGCAAAGGACACCAGTTCGTCCTTGACCATGGTGCCGCGCAGGATATTGGATTCGCCGATGAAGTCGGCAACGAAGGCGTTGGCGGGTTCATCGTAGATGGTCTTGGGGTCGCCGATCTGCTGGATGGCGCCATCCTTCATCACCACGATGGTGTCGGACATGGTGAGGGCTTCCTCCTGGTCGTGGGTGACGTAGATGAAGGTGATGCCCAGGCGCTGCTGCATGGATTTGAGCTCCAGCTGCATGTCCTTGCGCAGCTTCAGGTCCAGCGCGCCCAGGGGCTCGTCCAGCAGCAGCACCTCCGGCTCGTTGACCAGGCTGCGGGCGATGGCCACGCGCTGCTGCTGGCCGCCGGAGAGCGCCTCCACATGGCGCTTGCCGTAGCCCTTGAGGTTGACCAGCTCCAGCATCTGCTCCACCTTTTCGTCGATCATCCGCTTGGGCATCTTCTTGAGCTTCAGGCCGAAGGCGATGTTGTCGTATACGTTCAGGTGGGGGAAGAGCGCGTATTTCTGAAACACGGTGTTGACGCGGCGCTTGTAGGGCGGCAGGTCGGAAATCTCCTGGCCCTCAAAGAGCAGCGCGCCCTCCGAGGGCGTTTCAAAGCCGCCGATGATGCGCAGCGTGGTGGTCTTGCCGCAGCCGGAGGGGCCCAGCAGGGTCACAAACTCCTTTTTGCGGATGTACAGGTCGATGTCCTTGAGCACCTTGACGCCGTCGTATTCCTTGCCGATGCCGATCAGGTCGATCAGGTGATCCTTCTGGCGGGCCTTCGCCACACGCTCGTTGAGCTGTTCTTGATTCATGCTGCCAAGCTCCCTTCGCTAAATAAACGAATGTCAAAATACGGGCGGGTTGGACACCCACAGCACGCGGGCCTTTGTTTTGCCGGCGTTGACCAGATAGTGGGTCTCCCGCGGATGGATGCAGAAGCTGCAGCCGGTGCGCACGCGGGTTTTCTTTTCCCCGGTGACCAGATACACCGTGCCCTGCAGCACATAGCCAAATTCCTCGCCCTCATGGGGAGGCAGGGGATAGCTTTCGCCCCCCTCGTTCATTTCCACCAGGATGGGCTCCATGGAGTTCTTCTGCGCATCAGGCACCAGCCAGGTGATGGAGCCGCGCAGATCCTCCTCGTCCTCCTTGACGAACATATCCTGGGGAGTAAAGACGGTTTTCTCGTTCTTGTCCTCGGAGAAGAACTGACTCAGGGACGAGCCGAGGCATTCCAGCATATCCGTCAGCGTGGCGATGGAGGGCGACGCCAAATTGCGCTCCACCTGGGAGATGAAGCCCTTGGACAGCTCGCAGCGGTCGGCCATGTCTTCCTGGGTCAGCCCGCGCTGCAGCCTCAGCTGGCGAAGCTTTTCGCCGATGTCCATCATAGCGACCTCTCCTTTCGTTCAGTCCTGTGTGACTGATGAACACAATATTGTGTCCCGAAGTTTAGAAGAACTAAACCCGGGAGACGGTGATATTAAATCATATCGTCGGGTTCATGTCAAGGGCTTTTGAAGAATTTTTTGTCGCATGCCCGTTGTTTTTGCCTGATCATCTGCGCTGGTGCAGTCTTTTCGGCTTACCTGCCTGACAAAATGGTTTATCAGGAGTAAATCGCAGGCTTAGTTTGGCTGTCATGCACAAGGAAATGAAGGAAAGTATCCGCCAATGTGCGCCGGAGAAAGAATTGCCCCTTGCCAAAAACGCCAACTTGTGTTATGATGACCTAAACCGATGAGAAGCAGGGGAATCGTCAGGTCACCCACAGCGAGCCGGGGACAGTGCAAGCCCGGTGGCGGACGGCGAGGACATTGGGGCTTCGAGGGCGCGGGGGAAGGGCGATGAGCCTGCGTATCCTGCGACGGCTTCCGCCGTTACCGGGATTGAGCGGTACAGGGATACCTGTACAAGTGGGGTGGCACCGCAGTCATCTGTCCCCAATGGAGAGGGACGGACGGCTGTTTTTTGATTCATGAATAACCTGGCGTGATGGCGTCCCCGGCCGGAGCACCGCGATGAAAAAGGAGGAAACCACCATGTCTGAAACCATTGTCAAGCCTGAAAAGAAACCGATCATTTTCTCCGGCATCCAGCCCTCCGGCACGCTGACGCTGGGCAACTACATCGGCGCGCTGAAGAACTTCTCCAAGCTCCAGGACGAGTACGACTGCATCTATTCCATCGTGGATATGCATGCCATCACCGTGCGGCAGAATCCTGCCGAATTGCGCCGCCGCTGCCTGGAGCTGGCCGCGATCTACATCGCCAGCGGCATCGACCCGAAGAAGAGCCTCATCTACTGCCAGAGCCATGTGTCCGGCCACGCGGAGCTGGCATGGATTCTCAGCTGCTTCACCTATATGGGCGAAATGAACCGCATGACCCAGTTCAAGGACAAGTCCGCCAAGCATGCGGACAACATCAACGTGGGCCTGTTCACCTACCCCGTGCTGATGGCGGCGGATATTTTGCTTTACCAGACCAACCTGGTGCCCGTGGGCCACGACCAGAAGCAGCACCTGGAAATCTGCCGAGACATTGCCCAGCGCTTCAACAGCATCTACGGCGATGTGTTCACCATCCCTGAGGGGTACATCCCCAAGGTGGGCGCACGCATCATGAGCCTGCAGGAGCCCACCCGCAAGATGTCCAAGTCCGACCCCGAGGACACCTTCGTCGCCCTGACGGACGATCCTGATACCATCCGCCGCAAGATCAAGCGGGCCGTGACCGACTCCGACGGTGAGATCCGCTTTGACCCGGAGAACAAGCCTGGCGTGTCCAATCTGCTGAGCATCATGAGTGCCCTGGGCGCAGGCGAGATCGACGCGCTGGTGCAGGAGATGCAGGGCCTGGGTTATGGCGAATTGAAGAACCGCACGGCGGATTGCGTGATTGCGGCCCTTGCGCCGATGCAAGCGGAGTACAAGCGGCTGATTGCGGATAAGGGCTATCTCCAGAACGTGCTGGATGAGAATGCCAAGACTGCCACGTATTTGGCCACCAAAACGCTGCGTAAGGTGCAGAAGAAGGTCGGCTTCGCGGCGCGCGGCTAAACAAAATGCGGCTGATGACCACCATCAGCCGTTTTTTCATCCCCTGGGCGAAGCCCAAAATGGGTCAAGGGGCTAAGCCCCTTGCAGGGTCCAGGGACAGCGTCCCTGGCGGGGTGAAGGGGCAGCGCCCCTTCCTCCGCGCCCGCAGGCGCAACGCAGCCTTGCGCGCCTTTCGCGAATCGAAAGATTCGCGAAACAGCCCACCCAGCCCCATAAAAGCCGCACCTCCGTCCTCCCTATTCCACAGCCCTATAAAAGGCGCCCCCTCGTCCTCCTCTCATGGCCTTGTAATCTACGTCAGCTTGCATGGACGATCCGCCCGCCCCTACGTGCTCACGCAATCCCCCAAAAGCCAACCCATCCCTTGTTCTTTTCCTGTATCCGCCCCGTAAATACAGTGCAAAAACAACACAAGGCCGCAAAAACATGGTATGATAAAGGCCAACTATGATGAGAAGGAGCACCCCTTGCTTATGGACATGACCTTTTTTCCTGCGCCCTTGACGGGCACGGTGGCAGCGCCGGCCTCCAAGTCGGAGGCGCATCGACGGATGATCTGCGCGGGCCTGACCCGGGGCACGACGACGCTCAGCGGCTTTATGGATTCCGCCGATATGGCGGCGACGGCCCGCTGCTTGAAGGCCCTGGGCGCAACGATCGGGCAAAGCGGAGATTGCCTGACCGTCACGGGCTATGACAGGAAGATCGCCAGGCTGCCCGTGCTGGATTGCGGTGAGAGCGGCTCCACGCTTCGTTTCTTCGTCCCCATTGCGCTGGCGATGGCGGGGGGCGGCGTGTTCCGCATGCATGGCAGGCTCGGGCAGCGCCCGATGGACGTCTACCGTGACCTGTTCGTGCCCCGGGGCGTGCGCTGGCGTATGGGCGTGGGCTGCGACGGTGCGGCGGAGCTGACCGTCCAGGGCCAGCTGGAGGCCGGGCATTATGTGCTGCCGGGCAATGTGTCCAGCCAGTTTGTGTCCGGGCTGATGTTCGCCCTGCCGCTGCTGAAGGAGGAATCCACCCTGACGGTGGCGCCACCGGTGGAAAGCGCCAGCTATATCCGCATGACCGTGGAGGCCCTCACCCAGAGCGGCGTGGCGATGGAGGAAACCGCGGCTTTCTCCTGGCACATTCCGGGCAAGCAGCAGGTGCAGGCCCGGAGCGGGCGGCTGTCGGGGGATTATTCCCAGGCGGCGGTGCTGCTCTGCGCAGGCGCGCTGGGGCATCGCTTGACCGTCACCGGATTGGAAAAGGAAACCACCCAGGGGGATCGCGCGGTGCTCCGGCATCTGGAAGCCCTCGGCGCAACGGTGGATGAGTGCGCATCTGGCGTGACCGTCACGGCGGACGCCCTCACCGGCACGACGCTGCACATGGCGGATTGCCCCGACATTGCGCCGATTATCGCCCTGTGCTGCCAGCTTGCAGCAGGGGAGAGCCGCCTCACTGGCTGCGGCCGCCTTCGCCTGAAGGAGTGCGACCGCCTGGCAGCCACGGTGGAGATATTGAACCTCCTGGGCGGCAACGCCCGCGCGGAGGGCGACAGCATCGTCATACGCGGTGTGGAGAAGCTTAAGGGCGGCGTCACGCTGCCGGATTACAACGATCACCGGATGGTCATGCTGGGCGCTGTTGCTGCCACTGTGGCGGAAAACCCGGTGACGGTCGCGGGCGTGCAGGCGCTGAACAAGTCCTGGCCCGAGTTCATCCATGTATTGCAGAGTCTTGGAGGAAGAGCGGAATGAGCAGCAGCTACGGGCAGCATGTGAAGCTGTCCATCTTCGGGCAGAGCCACGGGGAGGCCATTGGCGTGACGCTGGACGGCTTCCCGGCGGGGATGTCCATCGACATGGCGCACCTGCAAGCCGAAATGGCCCGCCGTGCCCCGGGGCAGAGCCTGCTGACTACCGCCCGCAAGGAGGCCGATGCGCCGGAATTTGTCTCCGGCGTGCTGGATGGGCGCACCACCGGTCAGCCCATCTGCATCCTCATCCGCAACACCAACCAGCGCAGCAGGGATTATGGCGACGGGGTGGATCTTGTCCGCCCCGGGCACGCGGATTACACCGGGCACGTGCGCTATTTCGGCTTTGAGGACTGGCGGGGCGGCGGATCGTTCTCCGGGCGGCTGACTGCGCCCCTGGTGGCGGCGGGTGCGCTGTGCAGCCAGTGGCTGGCGGCGCAGGGCGTGACCATCGCCTGCCATATCCAGCAGCTGGGCGGCATGGCGGATGCGTCCTTTATGCAGGCTGACTCCGGGACGGATTATTCCTATTTGAAGCAGATGCATCTGCCCGTGCTGACCCAGGGCCTGGATGCACAGATGGAAGCCGCCGCGATGGCAGCCCGCAATGATTGCGACTCCATCGGCGGGGTGCTGGAATGCATGGTGACCGGCCTGCCTGCCGGGCTGGGCGCTCCCTTCTTTGACAGCGTGGAGAGCCAGCTGAGCCATCTGCTGTTCTCCGTGCCAGCGGTGAAGGGCGTCGAATTCGGCGAGGGCTTCGGCTTTGCGGCGCTGCGGGGGAGCAAGGCCAACGACGCCTTCCGCATGGCAAAGGGGCGCGTCGTGACCGAAACGAACCATTCCGGCGGCGTGAACGGCGGCATCACCAACGGCATGCCAGTGATCTTCCGCTGCGTTATCCGGCCCACGCCGTCCATCGCCCAAAGGCAAAGGACGGTCTCCCTCAAGGCCGGGGAGAACGCCGATATTGAGATTCACGGCCGCCACGACCCGTGCATACTGCCCCGCGCAGTGCCGGTGATCGAGGCGATGACCGCCATTGCCATCCTGGACATGTGGAAGGAGCGACAGGGATGCCTTATGTGATTGCCTACCCGGGGACGGCGGGCAGCTTCTCCCACGGCGCGGCCCAGGAGGCCTTCCCGGGTGGCGTATGCGTGGGCTATGACACCTTCCCCGAGGCCGCGAAGGCCGTGACCGACGGCCAGGCGGATTATGCGCTCCTCCCGGTAGAAAACTCCTTTGCCGGGGCGGTGCTGCCCACCTACTCCCTGCTGGAAAAGCTGCCCTTGCACATCGTGGCTGAAACGATGAAGGCCGTGCGCCAGCATTTGCTGGGCGTACCCGGCGCAAAGCTGACGGACATCCGCCACATCGCGAGCCATCCCCAGGCCATCGCCCAGTGTGACGAGTTCCTGCGCACGCTGCCCGGGGTGCAGATTGTGCCCTCGGTGAATACGGCCATTTCCGCCCGGGAGGTTGCGGAGGTGGGGGATGTCACCCGCGCAGCTATTGCCTCCATCGAGGCGGCGAAGGAATACGGCCTCGTCCCCCTGGCGGAGAACATCCAGACCAGCGCCACCAACACGACGCGATTCTTCATCCTCTCCATGAGCGCCATCCCGTTGGGCACGCCCTCCAAGGCGACGGTGACCTTCCGGGTGAACAACGAGGTCGGCGCGCTGGTGAAGGTGCTGTCCTCCTTTGCCGAGAGCGGACTGAACATGAGCCGCATCGAGTCCCGCCCGTTGCCGGATACCCCCTTCCAGTATTTCTTCTCCGCCGACTTTGAGGGCGAGATGGACGCTGCTCATCTCAGCCGTGCCATGGCGGATGCCCGCAACTACACCTGCGCATTGCGGCTGCTGGGTGTCTACCCCAGGGCGGAGCGCCCCTATTGAGCATCGCCCGACTGAATGAGGTTTCATATCAGTCGGGTTTTTTCTGATTTTTCCGAAAGGGGGGTTGACAAACCAAACAATCGGTGCTATGATATGAAAGCTGTCAGGGAAACACAGCAATGTGTGATGGCGATGTGGTCTCGTAGCTCAGCTGGATAGAGCGTTTGACTACGAATCAAAAGGTCGCAGGTTCGAGTCCTGCCGGGATCACTTCTTCTACCGGGTTCACTGCCTGAATAGCCGTCCCCTGACAACATATGGTCTCGTAGCTCAGCTGGATAGAGCGTTTGACTACGAATCAAAAGGTCGCAGGTTCGAGTCCTGCCGGGATCATTCAAAGGAGCATGCGTTGCTCCTTTTTTCGTTGCGAAAACGCAGCAATGCCATGACGCATCAGCCCCGCCCATGCAGACGCTTGAGCAGCACTCAAGCGCGTGCAAAGGGCGGGGCTGGTTTGATGATTCGGTTGTTACGTTCCCGGGGCGGGATGGGCGGATGCTCAGAGCCCCAGTGAGTGCAGCAGCTTTTCCACCTCGGAGGCCTTGAGCAGCTTGCCCATGGAAACCACCTGCTCATTGACAACGATCGCGGGCATGCTCATCACGCCGTAGGCCATCACCTGCTTAAGGTCGGTGATGTATTCCACCTCGACGTTAAGCCCCAGCGCCTGGACGGCGGATTGTGCGTTCTCGTACTGCTCGTGGCAGGTTTTGCAGCCCGCGCCAAGCACCTTGATGCTCAATGCGCCGCTGACCGCCTTGCCGCAGCAGGCAGCTTCTCCCGCCTGCGCGTCGCTGCCGCAGCAGCAGGTAGGGGCTTTCCTTTCTTCCTCGTTCTTCTTGCCGATACCAAACAGTGCCATGTGGTTATCCTCCTTATAGAATGATAAATTGAATCGCGTTGAAAATATAACCGACCACCACAATGCCAGCCGTACAGATGGCCACGAAGATCCCCAGCAGCTTCGGTTTGACGGCCTTGCGCAGCATAATCATGGATGGCAGGGACAGCGTGGTCACACCCATCATGAAGGAGAGCACCACGCCCAGCTGCGCGCCCTTCCCCAGCAGCGCCTCCGCGATGGGGACGGTGCCGAAGATGTCGGCATACATGGGGATGCCCGCGAGGGTGGCGAGAATCACGCCAAGGGGATTGCCACTGCCGAGCAGCTTGACGATCCATGCCTGGGGAATCCAGTTGTGGATGATGGCGCCGATGCCCACGCCCAGCAGCACATAGGGGAACACCTTCCGGGCTGTGGACACGACCTGCCCCCAGGCATACCCCAGCCGATCGCGGAAGCCAAGCTTCTCCTGGGGCACATCCAGGGCGCGGCCGTGGCGGATGAATTCCTCCACCTGCTCCTCCAGGTGCAGCTTCTCAATCAGCGTGCCGCCCGCGACGGCAATCACCAGCCCCAGCACCACATAGACCACGGCGATCTTCCAGCCGAAAATGCTCATCAGCAGCACCAGGCTTCCCAAATCCACCATTGGGGAGGAGATCAGGAAGGAGAAGGTGACCCCCAGCGGCAGTCCCGCGCTGGTGAAGCCGATGAACAGCGGGATGGACGAGCAGGAGCAGAACGGTGTGACGGTACCCAGCAGCGCCGCGACGCAGTTCGCGCCCAGCCCATGGAAGCGCCCGAGGATTTTCCTGGTGCGCTCCGGCGGAAAGTAGCTCTGAATGTAGGATATGACCAGGATCAGTACGCCCAGCAGCACCATGATCTTGATGATGTCGAAGAAAAAGAACTGGACGCTGCCGCCAACCCTGCCCGCCGGATCAAGCCCGCATGCTTCCACCGCGCGGCCGATCAGGCGGCTGAGCCATTTCATCCCGAGGACTTCATCCTGGATAAAGTCCCATGCCTGCATAACGAATCCCTCCCTAATCTCATGGTTGATGGATGCAGCGTGATGGCTGCATGCCTCAATGCGCGGCCTGCGTTGGACAGTCGCCTATGCCTGCTTGATTCGTCGCAACGATTTCCCGGAGCATGGCTATGGCTACCTCGATGCCCTGCGGGTCGATGCGGTAATGCGTCCACTTGCCCTCCTCCCGGCTGGCGACGATGCCGGAGTCGCACAGGATCTTCATGTGGTAGGAGAGGGAGGACTGGGGCATCTCCATCTCCTCAATCAGGGTGCAGGCACATTTCTCGCCATCGTGCAGCAGCTCTAGAATCCGCTGGCGGCGCTCGTCGCACAGCGCCTTGAACACCCGGGCCCGCGTTTCGTACACCGTTTCCATGCCGTCACCTCACATCAAGCTTTCTTGATGTATTATAAGTCATGCATCGAAAAAAGTCAATATGAGAACGGGACGTTCGTCGACTTTTTGCGCGAATGGCGCAATTTTTCACGATGCGGCACAAAATGTTGTAAAGACCTGTTTCACTCTGCCCCATGCGTGGTATATCATTAGCAGAGGAACCCGCTCCCCGGGACTCACATCCCACACATGACATTTGGCTCATCACGAAATGGAGGAATACATCATGGCTTGCGCAATCACAGTGACCGGCGGCGTGCTGGAACAGACGGAAATCAACGCGTACATCGACCGCGCCAAGGAGAAGTACGGCCGGGAGCCCCTGGGCATCGACATCAAGGTGGATGGCGACTATGTGGAGCTCTCCTATGACTTTGGCCACACGCCCTTCCAGCGCATCCGCAGGATCACCGGCTACCTCGTGGGGACCCTGGATCGCTTCAACAATGCTAAGCGCGCGGAGGAGCATGACCGCGTGAAGCACAGCGTCGCTGTGTAAGGCGCATCCCCATCAGAAATACAGCCCTGTCCGTTTCCCATGCACGGGAGCGGACAGGGCTGTTTGCATTACATTTCCACGTCGAAGGGGAGGAGATCCAGCACATCCCGCTGCACATCCACGCCAGGATAGACCTCCAGCAGCTTCAACCCCCGGGCGGTGAGGATGAACACACAGCGCTCGGTGACGTAGAGCACCTTCTGCCCGTTGTCGATGGCCTTGCGGGCGGAGAAGCTCACCGTCTTGACGGAATGGACGAACTTGGGCACCTCGCCGTTTTCCAGGATGGTCACCTCGTCGCCGTTCTGGGAGACGGACAATCCCTTGGTGTTGAAGGTCAGACAGAACACCACCGTCGGCGTTTTGGCAGTGATGTTGGCGAAGCCACCGATGCCCGCGTAAGCGCCCGGCCCGCGATGGGCGTTGACGTTGCCGTGCCCGTCCACCTCCAGCGCACCCATGAAGCAGATATCCAGCCCGCCGGAGTTGTACAGGTCGAACTGGTTGGCCATGTCGTACACGGAGGCTGCGCCGATCATCGCGCCGAACACCTTGCCCGACGCCGGGAAACCGCCGATGCCGCCGGATTCCACCGTCAACGTGATGTGGTCGAGCATGCCGCTCTGCTCGGCAAAGCGGGAGATGGTCTCCGGGATGCCAATGCCGATGTTGACGATGTCCTCCTTGCGCAGCTCCCGGGAGGCGCGCCGCCCGATGATGTCCGCCGCAATGCCCGAGGAGCGGATCACGTGGTTGAGGGCGTCCAGCTTCTTTGTCCAGTTGTGCCATTCCTCATAGCGGATCTCAAAGCTGCCGGTCAGGGCGGTCAGCGCGTCGTCCCGTGGGCCGGGCTCCTGCACGACGATCGCGTCCACCAGGCAGCCGGGGATGATGGTGTTGCGGGGACGGGTGGGCTCGTCCACCAGGCGATCCACCTCGACAATCACGATGCCGTTGTTGGATTTCACCGCCTGGCAGATGGACAGCGCGTCGCCGGACATGTACATGTCGTCGAAGGAGATATTGCCCTTGCGGTCCGCCGCGGTGCCCTTGATGAGTGCCACGGTGATCTTGGGCAGCTTGTAGTACAGGAATTCCTCGCCGTCCACCTGCACCACCTTGACAAAGGAGTTATCGGTGGAAATCTGGTTGATGCCTGGACCCTCGCGGCGGGGATCGACGAAAATATCCAGCCCGACCTTCGACAGCGCGCCGGGCAGCCCGCCCGCCTGGGCGCGGATGGCATGGGAGATGCAGCCCAACGGCAGATTGTACGCCTCAAAGCGGTTTTCCAGAATGATCTTCTTGGTGGAGGGCATCGCGCCAAAGTGTCCGCAGATGAGCCGATCCACCGCGCCCGCGCGGATATAGCCCTCCGCGTTGCGGTTCTCGTCCCACACGCCGAAGCCCGCGCTGGATACGATGGTCAGGTGCTTGGGGGAGTGGGTTTCCTGATAGCGGCGGTACAGCGCCTCGTGCAGCTCGATGGGATTCTCAATGCCGACAAAGGAGTTGACGCAGATGCAATCGCCATCGCGGATCAGGCTGATCGCGTCCTCCGCGGACATGATACGGTACATAGACATCGGCCTTTCCAAGATAGTGTAACGTGCCTATTATAGCATATGCCCAATTCCCGTGGCAAGACGCATGCGGATTGGAAACACGATAAATGCAATCCGAGGCAAGCGTGCCCGGGCAAGTGAATGAGCTTCAAGGCCATCGCACGACGAATCGGGAAAGACCAGACCGCTGTGCCCCGCGAGGTCAAGAGCAGATGCATGGAGCACCGAAACAGCTTCGGAACCCCACTTGCCGCTTCATCAGGCGACTGCACATGCCCAAGGGGGGCGCGGCATGGGGACGGAACGACGTTGGTGCAACCTTGGGCAAGGTAGTTTCACGATAAGCGATCGGGAGGACACTGTATTGTCTTTTTAAGCCCTTGGGGGGAGTAAAATCGACTAAGCATTAAACCATTCCAGAACGATCTGTGCATGGCTGCATTTCTGACACACAGCTCTGCCGCCCATTCCGAGATACAGCGTAAACTTTTTACTGCTGCAGATTTCACACTTCTCATTCGTTGCAGTGCGTGTTACAGTTTTTGCTGCACCACCAGATACCTATTCAAGTTCCGCTTCATGAAATTCGATATTTGATTCCCTCAACTTTCATCGTATGATTATAGACTTGGTCAATTCAGTGGTAAGAAAACCGTGGCTACTGCTAAAAAGGAACATCCTACGACATCGAGGCATCGCCTGCCTCAATCATCTTGTCTCCATGGATGAAGTACCTACCATGCGGCGGCGCTCGATCACTGCGCCTGACCGTTGGCGTCGTAGCTGGTTTCGGAAACCAGCTCGTCGGCGCTGTTAAAGACAAAGACGGTGTAGGAGCCATCCTCGTCGTAGATGGTTTCCCGGCAGACGTAATGCCAGCCGTCCTCATCCGCGTATTCGGTCAGAATGACCAGGTCGCCGTCTGCGTAGGTGCGGATCGTACGCCAGCTCATGTCCTCGTTGTACTCGTAGACGTAGGTGTGCACGCTCTCGATGTTGCCGTCCGCGTGATAGGAGGTGACGGTCACCGGGTCGGCATGGTCGTTGAAGTCGGTGACCATCTTTGCGCCGCCCTCGTAGAACTCGGTTTCCTGCTCGATGTAGCCATCTGCGTGATAGCGCACCTCAAGGGTCATAACGCCGCTCTCGTACTGCTTCTTCCAAAGGAGCATGCCGTTCTGGTATTCGTACTCGCAGGTGGTATCCTCCCAGACGGTGCCATCCGCATACAGATTGTAGCGCAGCACAGGGTCGCCGTACTGGTTGAATTCGGTGTAGGACACCGCGCCATCGGCATAGCGGGAGGTGTGGCGGAACTCGTAGTAGCTGCCCGAGGCATCCTGGAGGAACTCGCCCTGCTCCTCCAGCTGCAGTGTGCCGTCGGCGGCGTAGGTGATGCAGCTGAGCAGATTGCCGTGCTCATCGTATTCGCTCACGGACCAGGTGTCGTCCTGGTAGTATACCACCTGGGCTACGGGAATCTGCCGCCCGTCAGCAGCCGTATCATAGGTGATTTCGCCCGTGAGCACGCCGCCCACATATTCCCGGCTGACGAGCATATACCCCTGTGCGTCGTATTCATAGGCGTAGCACAGCTCAAAGGAGATCTCTCCGTCCTCATCAAAGAGCGTGTAGCGTACCAGGTCGCCGTGATCGTTGTAGTCGCTCACGTCGGCGGCCCCACTGTCAAAGGCCCACACCTCGCTGCCGCAGATGGTGCAGTGGGCGTCGTTGAGCGTGTGCGCACCCCGGTCGGTTACCTCACCGTCGGGGAGGACGTGCCAATGCTCGGTGGCGTTGCGCTCCCAAGCGAATGTGGGCAGAGCGGAGTCGGTGGCCTGCTCGGCTTGACAGACGAGTAGTACAGACAGCAGCAGGCAGAAAATCAGCAGCGTTCTCTTCATAGAATGTGCCTCCTCATCAATCAGGGTGCATGACAGGTTATGCACGCCGCTTCTCATTATACCGCAAATGGGGCGAAATAACAAGAGCGCCAAGGGATGCGGTCGACACGCAAAAAAGAAGAGCGAAAAACAAAGAACTCCCGCCTTCCCCCTTGCCCAAAGGGTGCTGATGGTGGTATAATAATGATAGGGGTCTTTGACCCTTTGTTCGCATTACCGCAAAACGCAGGGAAGGGGGAGAAGGCATGTACGCGCAGGTCATTGTGGACATCGTGCACGAGAACGTGGCGCACACCTTCTCCTACCGCATTCCGGAGGGCATGCTTTTATCCGTAGGGCAGCGGGTGGAGGTGCCCTTCGCCCGGATGGTGAAGGAGGGCGTGGTCGTCGGCCTTACCGACACCTGCGATGTGCCCCCGGAGAAGCTCCGCGACGTACGCGCTCCCCTGGAGGATTACCCTGCCGTGCTGCCCCAGCTGCTGACGCTGGCCCGTCAGATGGCGGAGGCCTCCCATTGCCCCCTGGCCGAGACGTTGCGGCTGATGCTCCCGGCTGAAATGCGGGGCGGTCGCGTCGGCGTCAAAACCCAGACGGTGGTATCCCTGGCGATCCCGATGGAGGAGGTGGACGCCGCCATCCTCAAGCAGGGGCGCGCCCAGAAGCGGCGGATGCTGCTCAACCTCCTGCGGGACGGTGAAATGCATCCGGTGGAGGAGCTGCGCATCCTGGTGCGCGAGCCCATGGAGGCCCTGCATACCCTTGAAGCGCTGGGGCTGGTCGCCATCACCCGCGCGGAGGTGCTGCGTCGTCCCGGTGGGGAAATAAGCGATAAGGTGATCGACCCGCCGCTGACCGATAGCCAACAGGAAGTGCTGGATGTGGTGCTGCCCGAGCTCCAAGCCGGGCGGGGGCGGTATCTGCTCCATGGCGTGACGGGTTCGGGCAAGACCGAGGTGTTCATCCGCCTGGTGCGCCATGTGCTGACGATGGGGAAGTCGGCCATCATCCTTGTGCCGGAGATTGCCCTGACCCCGCAGATGGTCAGCTGGTTCCGCGCCCGGTTTGGGGATACGGCGGCGGTGCTGCATTCCAGGCTTTCGGCAGGGGAGCGCTTCGACGAGTGGCGGCGCATCCGCCAGGGACAGGCCCGGGTGGTCATCGGCGCCCGCAGCGCGGTGTTCGCCCCCTGCGAGCAGCTGGGCATCGTCGTGGTGGACGAGGAGCACGAGGCGACCTACCTCAGCGACCGCCATCCCCGCTACGACGCGCGGGAGGTAGCAGCCTGGCGATCCGAAAACGAGGGCGCGACGCTCCTGCTGGCCTCCGCCACCCCGAGCATCCTCAGCTTCGCCAAGGCGCGCCGCGGGGACTACACCCTGCTGGAAATGCCCCACCGGGTGCATAACCGGCCCATGCCCCAGGTCACCGTGGTGGACATGCGCAGGGAGATGGAGGGCGGCAACCGCAGTGTGTTTTCCGGCCTGATGATGCAAAAGCTCCGGGAATGCATGGCCCGCGGCGAACAGGCCATGCTGCTGATGAACCGCCGGGGCTACAATTCCTTCGTCAGCTGCCGCAGCTGCGGCTTGACCATGAAGTGCCCCAACTGCGACGTGGCGCTGACCTATCACCTCACCGGGGGCGACGGCCGGCTGCACTGCCACTATTGCGGCTACATTGCCGATACGCCCACCGCCTGTCCTCAGTGTGCCAGCAAGTACATCCGCTATTTCGGCGCGGGGACGCAAAAGGTGGAGGAGGAGCTGAGGAAGCTCCTCCCCGGCATCCCCGTGGCCCGAATGGATGTGGATACCACCTCCGGCAAGGAGGGGCACGCGAAGATCCTGGATGAATTCCGTTCCGGCAGGGCGCGAATCCTGGTCGGCACGCAGATGATCGCCAAGGGGCTCGACTTCCCCCGGGTGACGCTGGTGGGCGTGGTCGCGGCGGACATGACGCTCAATCTGCCCGACTACCGCAGCAGGGAGCGCACCTTCCAGCTGCTGACCCAGGTGGCCGGCCGAGCCGGTCGGGGCGATACCCCGGGCGAGGTGATCGTGCAGACCTACAAGCCGGAGGACGAGATCATCGCCGCCGCCGCCAAGCAGGATTATCGGGCGTTCTTTGAAACGGAGTTCTCCCGCCGCCGGACGGGGCTGTATCCGCCCTTTTCGATCCTGTCGCGGCTGCTGGTGGAAAGCCCGAGCGAAGTGAATGCCCACCAGGCGGCGGAGAAACTGCACGCGCGCTGCCAGGCGATATTGGAAACGCATCCCGCGTGGAAGAAGCGCGTGCTGATGATGCGCATGGATCAGCCGGGCATCAAGGTGCTGCGGGGCAAAACCCGTTGGCATGTGATGTTCAAGCTCCTGGTCAACCCAGTGACGGAGGAATTCGTCGCCGCGCTGACGGAGCTGGCCCGCGAGCCCATCCCCGGGGTCGAGGTATACTTCGAGTACAACCCCACCACCATGATGTAATCACACAGAGAATACAGAACAGGAGAACGATATCAACCATGGCTATTCGTAAAATCATCACCCTGGGGGACGATACCCTCCGCAAAGAGTGCCGCAAGCAGGAGAAGTTTGACCTGCGGCTGGCGATACTGCTCAAGGATATGGCTGACACCATGTACCGCGCCGAAGGCGTGGGCCTGGCCGCGCCCCAGGTGGGCGTGCTGCGCCGGGTGTGCGTCATTGATGTGGGCGAGGGGCTGGTGGAAATGGTCAACCCCGTTATCACCCAGCGCGAGGGCACGCAGACGGGCCGCGAGGGCTGCTTGTCCCTGCCGGGCCGCCAGGGCGTGGTCACCCGCCCGATGAAGGTCACGGTGAACTACCAGGACCGACGCGGCGCTTTCCAGCAGCTGACGGCGGAAGGCTTCTTCGCCCGCGCCTGCTGCCACGAGATCGACCACCTGGACGGGCGTGTGTACATCGACGTGATGGATCGCGAGCTGACCGAGGAAGAAATCGAAGGACATATCCCGGAGGATGATGAAGCGTGAGAATCGTATTCATGGGTACGCCGGAATTTGCCGTGCCCTCCCTGCGCGCGCTGTGCGAGGGCGGGTATGAGGTGGTGGGCGTTTTCACCCAGCCCGACCGGCCCAAGGGGCGGGGCAACAAGGTGGTGGCCTCGCCGGTGAAGCAATATGCGGTGGAGAAGGGGATTCAGGTCTTTCAACCCCAGCGCATCCGCAAGGACGGCGTGGAGGACTTGAAGGCCCTCGCGCCCGACCTGTGCGTGACCGCCGCCTTCGGGCAGATCCTCAGCCAGGAGATCCTCGACATCCCCCGCATCGGTACGGTGAACGTCCATGCCTCCCTGCTGCCCCGGCATCGCGGCTCCGCGCCCATCAACTGGGCTATTTTGCAGGGTGACACGACCGTCGGCGTGACCACAATGATGACCGACCGGGGCATCGACACCGGCGATATGCTGCTCAAGGCCCAAACCCCCTATATCCCGGGCGAGACGGCGGGTGAACTGACGCTGCGCCTGGCGGAATTGGGCGCGTCGCTGCTCATCGACACGCTGCGGCAGCTCGAGGCGGGCACGCTCACGCGCATCCCCCAGGATGAGGCGCAGATGACCTACGACCCCATGCTGACCAAGGAGATGGGCATCGTTGATTGGACGCAGCGCGCGGTGGACATTGTCAACCGCATCCATGGCCTGAATCCCTGGCCCGGCTGCTCCACCGCCATTGACGGCGGACGGCTGAAGCTCCTGCGGGCGGAGAGGACGGACGGCGCTGGTCGGCCCGGAGAGATCATCACTGCGGATGCCAGGCAGGGCCTGGTGATCGCGGCGGGCGAGGGGGCTGTGTGCGTCAAGGAGCTCCAAGCCCCCGGCGGCAAGCCCATGTCCAGCAAGGATTATCTGCGCGGCCACCCGATGCAGGTGGGTACGGTGCTGAAGGAGGAAAACGTCGATGCATGACGGGAATCAGAATCATCCTCGTGGGGGAAATGACGTAAATCATAGTGGGAAATCCTCTTTTGGTGGGTATAACGGGCGGAAATTCGATAAAAAGCCTTCCTATGGTGGCAATAGAAGCAGCAAGCCCGCATTCCGCGGGGAGAAATCTGCCGCGGGTGGGGAGAAACCCCGCTTCCATGGGGAGAAACGCTCTGTAAGTGGTGATAATCCGCAAAATGGTATCGGAAAGCCTTCTTTTGGTGGTAATCGTGGCGGGAATCGACCCGGTTTCGGCGGCCCTCGTGGGAATGCCCATCCAGTGGGAGAGCGCAAGCCCGTCCAGGGCAAGACCCTCAAGCCCCATCAGCAGGAGGGCCTTCCGGCCCGTCGCCTGGCGCTGGAGGTCATTCGTGATGTGACGGAGAAGGGCAAGTTCATCCATCTGTCCATGGACGAGAAGCTCCGCGCCTGTACCCTGCCGCTGATCGACCGCCGCCTGGCCGCACGCCTGGCCTACGACACCATCGAAAACCAGATGTACCTGGACCATGCGCTGAATCAGATCATGGCCAGGCCGGACTGCGACATCAAGCTGCGCAACGTCCTTCGTCTGGGTGCGTGCCAGATTCTGCTGGAGGACCGCATCCCCGAGAGCGCGGCCTGCAACACCGCCGTCGCCCTGTGCAAGGAGAATGGCATGGAGGGCCTGGCAGGTGTGTGCAATGGTGTGCTGCGCAACCTGATCCGACAAAGGGAAGCCCTGTCCTGGCCCGAACCCCAGGAGAACCCCGTGGAGGCGCTCTCTGTGCGCCACAGCGTGCCGGCGTGGCTGGTGGAGAAGCTCCTGGCCGACTGGGGCGACGAAGCGGTCAATCTCATGAGCTGCCACAGCCACGACAGCTACATCACCGTGCGGCCCAATCTGCTTAAAATGGACGACGCGGCCTTCGAGTCCTTCCTGAATGAGAAGGTCTGGGAGCATGAGCCGGGCAAGGTGGCCCATGCCTGGCGCGTGCGCAATATGGCAGAGATCGCCCACGACGCGGGCTTTGTGGGCGGCAAGTTCTCCATCCAGAGCGAGTCCTCCATGATGGCCGCCATGGCTGTGGAGCCCCGGCGCGGCATGCAGATCCTGGACTGCTGCGCGGCCCCCGGCGGCAAGAGCTGCCTGATGGCCGAAATGATGGGCGGCACCGGGCGCGTGCAATCGTGGGAGCTCCATGAGCACCGCACCGGCCTGATCGCCGCCCAGGTGAAGCGCCTCGGCCTGGAAAATGTCCGCCCCATGACTCGCGATGCCAGCGTTCCGCGCCCCGACCTGGAGGGCACCATGGACGCGGTGCTGCTGGATGCGCCCTGCTCCGGTCTGGGCGTGATGGCGGACAAGCCTGATGTTAAGTACCGTGTCACCCCTGAAAGCGTGGCGGAGCTGGTCAACACCCAGCGCCAGCTGCTGGATGCGGTGGCGCCCTATGTCAAGCGGGGCGGCACGCTGGTGTATTCCACCTGCTCGGTGCTCAAGGATGAGAACGTGCGCCAGGTGGAGGCCTTCCTGGCGCGCCACCCGGAGTTTGAAGCGGTGAAGCTGCCCGAAACCATCCCGGCGGAATTCCGCCAGCATGAAGGCCTGGGCTTGCAGCTTCTCCCCAGCCGCGACGGTGTGGAGGGCTTCTACATCTGCCGCATGAAGCGCAAGGGGACTTCGTCCCGTTTCTGAAACACTGTAAAATCTTGTGTGGAGGATTGTCAATGACCGAGCTGACTGGGCTGAGCCAAGCTGAAATGACCGCGTGGTGCAAGGAGCGGGCACTCCCGGCCTTCCGCGCCAAGCAGATATTCAAATGGATTCACCAGGGCGCCGATTTCGACGAGATGACCAATCTGCCCCTGTCATTGCGCGAGCAGCTGAAGGGGGAGGCCATCGCCCAGCCGGTGCAGATCATCCATGAGCGCCGGTCGAAAATCGACGATACGGTGAAGTTCCTCTTTGGCATGCGGGATGGCAACTGCGTCGAGGGCGTGCTGATGCACTATCACCACGGCTACACGCTGTGCATCTCCACCCAGGTCGGCTGCCGGATGGGCTGCACCTTCTGCGCCTCCACCCTGGAGGGCTGCGTGCGCTCCCTCACCGCCGGGGAAATGCTGGGCGAGGTGCTCTGCGCCAACCGCTACATCCTGGCGCATCAGCTGCCCATTGAGGAGGGACAGCGCCAGCGGGTGCATAACCTGGTCCTCATGGGCAGCGGCGAGCCCCTGGATAATTATGACAACGTGATGAAATTCCTGCGGTTGCTGCGGGAGCCGGATGGCGTGCAGATTGGGCTGCGCAACGTCAGCCTGTCCACCTGCGGCTTGGTGCCCAAGATGTACGCCTTGGCGGAGGAGAACCTGCCAGTGACCCTCAGCGTGTCCTTGCACGCGCCCAATGACGACATCCGCCGCCAAACCATGCCCATCGCCCGGGTGTACAGCATGGACGAGCTGCTATCGGCCTGCCGGAACTATGTGGAAAAGACCGGGCGGCGCATCATCTTTGAATACGCGCTGGTGGGCGGGGTGAACTGCGAGGAAAGGCACGCGGTGGAGCTGGCCTCCCGGCTGCGGGGGCTGCAGTGCCATGTCAACTTGATTCCGCTCAACGCCGTGGAGGAACGCGACCTCAAGGGCGTGACGGAGGTTACCGTCCGCCGGTTTATGGATACCCTGGAGAAGCTGCATATCTCGGTGACCCGCCGCCGCGAGATGGGCGACGACATCGAGGGCGCATGCGGTCAGCTGCGCCGCAAGACCATCAATGAGGGAATGTATGAATCATAAGTTCAGTTTTAACAAGAAGGCGCTCCGGCGAATGACGGATTTCGTGCTGCACCGCGAGGAGGCCGCCGAGGAAGCGCCCGTGGCTGCGCAGCCTGCGCTGCGGGTCTACGCCCTGACGGACGTGGGCAAGGTGCGCGCCGCCAACCAGGACGCCCTGGTCGTGGACGAGGGGATGCGGCTCTACGGCGTGGCGGACGGCATGGGCGGACACAATGGCGGCGAAACCGCCTCCGCCGGTGCACGGGATGGCCTGCTTGCCGCCCTCGCCGGCAAGGAGCCCTCCATGACGGCGCTGCAGGACGGCATCAAGCAGGTCAATGGCGACCTCTTCCGGCAACAGGCGGAGGATGAGCGTCTCTCCGGCATGGGCACGACGCTCTCCGTTTTGTGGATGAGCGAGCACTTCGCCTACATCGGCCATGTGGGCGACAGCCGCGTGTACCTTTTCCGCGAGGACAAGCTGGAGCAAATGACCGACGACCATTCCCTGGTGGGGGAGCTGGTGCGCGCCGGATTCCTGACCCCCGAGCAGGCCGAGAATCATCCCAACAAGAACGTTATCCTCCGGGCCGTGGGCACGGAGGAGGGGATTGACGTGGATCTGGCCGTGGAGGAGCGTCGCGCGGGCGACGTGTGGATGGTCTGCTCCGATGGGCTGCACGGCATGGTGCCCGATAGCCAGATGGAAGCCATCCTCCGGGCGCATAAGCCGGAGAACGCCGCGAAAATGCTCCTGGACGCCGCCCTGGATGCCGGTGGCCGGGACAACATCAGCGTGGTGCTCCTTGCCGATGGGGAGGTGGCCGGATGAGCGAGAAGATCCTCGCGGGCCGCTATGTCCTGGTGGAGCAGATCGGCGTGGGCGGCATGGCCATCGTCTACCGCGCCATTGACCGCAACACCGGCCATAGCGTGGCGGTGAAGGTGCTCAAGCCCGAGTTCAACCGGGATGCGGAGTTCGTCAGCCGCTTCCAGCGCGAGGCGGAGGCCGCCTCAAAAATGACCCACCACAACATCGTCAACCTCCTGGACGTGGGCATGGACGGCGAAAACCGTTACCTTATCATGGAGTACGTCAAGGGCAAGACCCTCAAGGAGGTCATTCAGGAGAAGGGGCGTCTGTCCGCGCCGGTGGCGGTGCAAATCACCATCCGCATCCTGTCCGCCCTCCAGCATGCCCATCAAAACGGCATCATCCACCGCGACATCAAGCCGCAGAACATCCTCGTCCATGCGGATGGGCACATCAAGGTGGCGGACTTCGGCATTGCCCGCATGGCCAATTCCTCCACGCTGACCCGGGGGGATTCGGTCATGGGCTCGGTGCATTACTTCAGCCCCGAGCAGGCTCAGGGCAAGGGCACGGACGTGACCAGCGATTTGTACTCCGTGGGCGTGACGCTCTACGAGATGCTCACCGGCCGCGTGCCCTTTGATGGGGACAGCCCGGTGGCCATCGCCATGCAGCACCTGCACGCTGCGCCCGAGCCCATCCGCCGCTACGCCCCGGATGTGCCCGAGGCTATCTGCCATGTGTGCATGAAGGCCATGGAGAAGGACCCAGCCTACCGCTACCGTTCCGCCAGGGAGATGGCCACGGAGCTCCGCAAGGCCCTGGAGGGCCGCGTGTCCGATATGCAGCCCCGTCTGGCGGAGGAGCTGCCGCCCGCCAAGCCCAATCCGCCGTCCCTGCGCCAGGGAGCGGTGCGCCAGGGCACGGGCCGCACCCACGTCAAGGATAGCAAGACCCGCTGGTGGATCATGACCGCCATCGTCACCCTGGTGGTGATCTACGGCTTGTACCTGGGGACGGCGGCGATCTATGAGAAGGTGGTCAATTCCGCCACGGTGGAGGCTTATGCGGGCCGCGAATCGAGCGAGGCGCAGCGGGCGATCGCCCGTGCGGGCCTGAAAGCTGAGGCGGTGGAGATCAATCACCCGAGCATCCCTGCGGGCGTTGTGGTGATGCAGGCCCCCCAGGAGGGCACTCAGCTCCGCAAGGGCGACGTGGTGGTGCTCACTGTTTCGAAGGGCCCGGCCAGCCAAACCGTGCCCAATGTGGTCAACATGCCTCGCCAGGATGCTCAGACCACCCTCAAGGCCTATGGGCTGACCATGGCCGTGGTGGAATACGTCGTCTCACCGACCTATGAGGCGGGCCGCGTGGTGGAGCAGCATCCCGAGGCGGGAACTGTCTGCGAAAGCGGCGAGGTGGTGCAGGTCACCATCTCCGGCGGCGTTGCCTATGTGCCCCGGGTGACGGGGCGGCGGCTGAATGAAGCCAAGGAGCTGATCGCCGCAGCGGGGTTGACCCTCAACCCCACCATCACCTACATGGAAACGTCGGAGGCCTCGCTGCATGGCCTGGTGACCAGCCAGTCCATCGCGGCGGACAGCCAGGTGATTCGCGGCGCTAGCATCAGCCTGACGGTCTACCGCGTGCCCAGCATGATGAGCCGGGCGAAAATCACCCTGGACCTGCCCGTGACTGACGGCCTGACCAGCGTCCGGGTGACGCTGTCGGACGAGACTGCCGCTGAGTACACCGTGTACGAGAGCGAATTTCCGTCCAACGCCAGCCGCCAGCCGGAAATCGAGCTGGCCACGGACGCCCCAGGCACGTACACCTATCGCGTGTACATCAACAATGTGTTCAAATATTCCAATACGGTGGTATTTGAATGAGTGAAGAGTTGATGAAGCAGGGCGTGCTGGTGCGCGGCTTCGGCGGCTTCTATGTCGCCGCGGACGACGCGGGCACGGAGTACATCCTGCGCTGCAAGAAGAAATTCCGGCGCATGCGTATGTCCCCCCTGGTGGGGGATGAGGTGCGCTTCATTCCCGGCGAGGGGGAGGAGCACGGCTGGCTGGAGGAAATTCTGCCCCGCCGCACCGAGAGCCTCCGCCCGCCGGTAGCAAATGTGTCGCTGCTGCTGGTGGTCATCTGCCCCTCGCCCGAGCCGGATCTGCTGCTGGTGGACCGGCTGCTCGTCCGCGCCAGGATGCAGGGGATGAAAACCGCCATCGTGGTCAACAAGTGCGACATGGGCGAAGCGCTGGCAGATGATATCCGCCGCCAGTATGCGGGGGCGGATTGTCCGGTGCTTGAGGTCAGCGCCCGTCAGGCGCGCGGCCTGGACGCGCTTAGCGCCATCATGCTGGGGGAGAGCTGCTGCTGCCTGACCGGGCAGTCCGGTGTTGGCAAATCGACGCTGCTCAACGCCCTGCTGGGGCTGGAACTGGAAACCGGCGACATTTCGGAAAAGATTCAGCGTGGCAAGAACACCACCCGCCATGCGCAGCTGCTCATCCGCAAGTGCCCGGAGGGGGACATCCGCGTGCTGGACACAGCGGGCTTTTCCCTTCTGGAGCTGGACGCGGGTATGGCCCCGGAGCAGCTGCGGGCCTACTATCCCGAATTTGTAGCCTACGAGGGCAGCTGCCGCTTCACCCCCTGCCTGCACGACCGGGAGCCCGGCTGCCAGGTCAGCGCTGCGGTGGCGCGGGGGGAAATCAACGAAGGCAGGGTGGCGCGCTATCGCCAGCTGCTCTCCGACGTGCGCGAGAGCTGGAAGCAACGGTATCATTGATGCGTAGAGAAGGAAGGGCCGCAGCGCAAACGATGGATGCGTTCTGTGGCCCGGAAGGAGATTATATGAGGGTTGCACCTTCGATCCTGGCGGCTGACCCGCTCCACATGGCGCGGGATATCCAGCGCATGCTGGACGCGGGGGCCGATTGGCTTCATGTGGACATCATGGATGCGCATTTCGTGCCCAATCTGTCCTTTGGCCCGGCGCTGACGGCGGCGCTTCACCGGCAATTCCCCAGCCTTCCGCTGGATGTGCATCTGATGATGGACAACCCGGAGGGCTACATCGACGTGTTCTGCGACGCGGGCGCATCGGTGCTGACCATCCACGCGGAGATCCCCGGGGATGTGGCGGCGCTGCTGGAGCGCATCCGTGCCCGAGGCGTGAAGGCGGGATTGTCCGTCAAGCCCGGCACGCCGGCGGAGGCCATCCGCCGGCTGCTGCCCCATGCGGACATGGTGCTGGTCATGACGGTGGAACCCGGCTTTGGCGGGCAGCGGTTCAACGCCGGTATGCTCGGCAAGCTGGATGCGCTGCGAGAGATGGGCTACACCGGGCTGCTGGAGGCTGACGGCGGCATCTCCCTCAGCAATGTGGCGCTGCTGCGTTCCCATGGGCTGGATGTAGCCGTGATGGGC
Source organism: Clostridiales bacterium (assembly GCA_029012285.1). Taxonomy (GTDB): domain Bacteria; phylum Bacillota; class Clostridia; order Christensenellales; family Aristaeellaceae; genus UBA11524. Next base: position 30,096 of record JAQXLU010000063.1, read on the forward strand.
ACCGCCATGCTGGGCAGCGCCGATCCTGTGGCGGACATGACCGCCATCCATGCGCTGTAAGGATAGGGACGAAGGAAGCCGGGCAACCTCCCACCAGGAGGTGTCCGCATGCGCAAGCCATTGTTTCAAGCGCCGGAAAAGAAAAAACGCATGGGCCGCAAGCCCGTGCGCAGTTAGGAGTACACCATGCTGCCCAAAGTACCAGAGCTGTTGATGAATCGGCTGAACGCGCAGTACGGCCCGGCCCTGGCGGCGGAGATCGTCGCGGGGTACGTCCACCGTCCGGTCACGCTGCGGGTGAACACGATCAAGTCCACCGCAGAGGCCATCCGTGGGGCGCTCAACCGGGCCGGCATGACCTGGGAGGCCGTGCCGTGGTATGAGGATGCGCTCATTGTGCAGGGCGTGCGGGAGGAGGCGGTGCAAGCGCTGCCGGAATACGAGGCGGGCGAAATGTACCTGCAATCGCTTTCTTCCATGCTGCCGCCGCTGGTGCTGCAGCCCCGGCAGAGAGAATCCATTCTGGACATGGCGGCAGCCCCCGGCGGCAAAACCACCCAAATGGCGGCGCTATCGGGGAATGCGGCACTCATCACCGCGTGTGAAAAGAACAAGATCCGCGCCGAGCGGCTGCAATTCAACCTGGAGCGCCAGGGCGTGAAGCGGGTCAGCGTCATGTGCCAGGACGCACGCCAGCTTAGCGATCTGTTCCGCTTCGATAAGGTGCTGCTGGACGCGCCCTGCACCGGTTCGGGGACACTCCTGCTGGCCGAGGGTGAGCCTGAGCGCCGCATGACCCCCGACTGGGTGTCGAAGATCACCGCGACCCAGAAGGCCATGCTGAAGAAGGCCCTGACCCTGCTCTCCGCCGGGCATGAGATGGTTTATTCGACTTGCTCCATCCTGCGGGAGGAAAACGAGGAGGTGCTCCGGGCCGTCCTTCCGGGAATGAACGCGGAAATCGTCCCGATAGCGCATCCCTTTCTGGCTGACGCGCCGCTGCTGCCGGTTGACATCCCCGGCGTGGTCTGCGTCAAGCCGACAGAGCGCTTTGAGGGTTTCTTCGTGGCGAAAATCAGGAAAAAGAAGTAGCATGACGGCCTCCGTCCGGCCTGGGCGGAGGCCTGTCTTTGGTGGAATTGCAATTCCGCGCCGTGTTCGCCTTGACTTTGGCAGCCATTGCGTGTATGATAAATCATGTACAAATGTTCTCATGCGGAGGCGGAAAATGATCGTCCTTGGGATCGACCCCGGCTATGCCCTGATGGGCTGGGGTGTGGTGGAAGCAAACGGCAGTCAGATGAAGCTGCTGGGCTATGGCTGCATCGAAACGAAGGCCGGCACGCCCATGCAACACCGGCTGCGGACGCTGCAGCTGGGCATCCGCGACCTGACGCTGATGTACCGCCCGGACGAGGTGGCCTTCGAGGAATTGTTCTTTGCCCAGAATGTGACCACCGCGCTCATGGTAGGCGCGGCCCGCGGGGCGGCCATCATCGCGGCGGCGGAATATACCGAGAACCTCTACGAGTACACCCCCATGCAGATCAAGCAGGCCATCACCGGGTACGGCAAGGCCGACAAGAAGCAGATTCAGCAGATGGTGAAGCTGCTATTGCAGATGAAGGAGCTCCCCAAGCCGGATGACGCGGCGGATGCCATCGCCTGCGCCATCACCCATTGCCAGGCAGGTCGCATGCGCGAGCAGTTCCGCATGAAGTGACCGCACCAGCACAGACAAAGGAGGACAAGGCTCTTGTACGCATTTATTGAAGGCCAGGTGGTGGAAAAGACCAACAATACCCTGGTGCTGCTTGCTGGCGGGGTGGGGTATCTGCTCAACTGCTCCATGTCCACCATCTCCGCTGCGCCCAAGGTGGGCGACGTGATGCGCTGCCACACCTGGCTGAGCGTCCGCGAGGATGCGATGGAGCTCTTCGGCTTTGCCAGCAAGGAGGAAAAGCAGCTCTTTTTGCTGCTCAACGGCGTGAACGGCGTGGGCCCCAAAATGGCCCTGGCGCTGCTAAGCACGCTCTCCGCCAGCGATCTGCGCCTGGCCATCATCATGGAGGACGATAAGACCCTTGCCCGCGCGCCCGGCGTAGGCAAGAAGATCGCCCAACGCATCACCCTGGAATTGAAGGAGAAGCTGGGGCAGTTCGAGCTCTCCGGCGGAAGTCCGGCCCGGACGCCCGATGTACCCGCAGCGCCCGACGCTGCCGACCAGGTGGCCCAGGCAATGTCCGCCCTGGTGGGCTTGGGCTACACCCCTGCGGAGGCCCGGGACGCGCTGCAAAGGATCGAAAACAAGAATGCCCCCGCTGACGAGCTGCTGCGCTTAGCGCTCCGGAGCATGGCGGGCATGTGAGGAATCAACGATGGAAGAACGCTTCATGAACGCCAGCTACCAGCTGGAGGACGGCGCGGTGGAGCAATCCCTGCGCCCCCACACCCTGCGGGAGTACATCGGCCAGACGGCCGTCAAGGACAGCCTGAGCATCTACATTCAGGCCGCGCTCTCCCGCCACGACGCGCTGGATCACATGCTGCTCTATGGCCCGCCCGGCCTGGGCAAGACCACCCTGGCAAACATCGTCGCGGCGGAGATGGGGTCCAACATCCGCATCACCTCCGGCCCAGCCATCGAACGCCCCGGTGATCTGCTGTCCATCATCACCAACCTCAACCAGGGCGACGTGCTGTTTATCGACGAGATTCACCGCCTCTCCCGCACCTCGGAGGAGGTGCTGTACTCCGCCATGGAGGACTTCGCGGTGGACATCGTGACCGGCAAGGGCCCCATGGCCAACTCCATCCATATGGCGGTGCCCAAGTTCACCCTGGTGGGCGCGACGACCCGCGCGGGCCAGCTGAGCGCCCCCTTGCGCGACCGCTTCGGCATGTTGTTCCGCCTGGAAATGTACTCCCCGGAGGAGCTGAGCCAGATCGTCCGCCGCAGCGCGACAATCCTGGGCATCGACGCCACGCCGGAGGGCATCCTGGAGATTGCCCGGCGTTCCCGTGGCACGCCCCGTATCGCCAACCGCATGCTCAAGCGCGTGCGCGACTATGCGCAGGTCAGGGGCGGCGGCGTGATTGATATCGAGGTTGCCCGGGAGGCCATCGCCATGCAGGGCGTGGATGCGTTGGGCCTGGATAAGACCGACCGCACCATGCTATCCACCATGATGGATAAGTTTGGCGGCGGCCCGGTAGGCCTGGATACCCTGGCGGCCACCACCGGCGAGGATGCGATCACCATCGAGGATGTGTACGAGCCCTACCTGATGCAGCTGGGCTTCCTGATGCGTACCCCGCGCGGGCGCGTCTGCACCCCCGCCGCCTGGGCCCACATGGGCAAAACCGCCCCCGGGGCAGGGGAGAATGGCCAAATCCGGATGGAACTATAACAAAAAGGAGTCTGCCGTAGCTGGCAGACTCTCTTTGATACAGCAATGTCATTTGTTCAGATAGTGGATGACCTCCAGCAGGCGCTTGCAGATTTCCGGCAGGTTGCGGGATTTCTCCGCCTGATGGTGGGTGACGGCCATCTCCGGGTGGTACACGATGCTGCCGATGTCCAGGGCGCGGCGGCTCAGGTCGCTGTCGGCGTGGCTGTAGAAGAATTTGGGGTCCAGGCCGTTGAGCTGGCGCAGGGCGGCGGTGCGGATGAGCAGGAAGCAGCCGTGGGCCACCTCCACGCTGGTGGGAGCGCGCAATTCGGAATCCGCCAGCGTGTATTCCTCGTACCAGGTCTTGAACGGGCCGGGAATGTGGCGCAGCGCGCTGGACAGCAGATACTTCACCGTCGGGGCGCGCTTGGGCAGGTGGATTTCCTTGCCGTCCTCGTCTACAACCTTCGGGGTCAGGATGACGCACTCCGGGTTGCGCTCCATATAGGCCACCATGTTGGAGAGCAGATGCTCGTCAAAGCTGACGTCCGGGTGGCAGAGCAGGTGATACTGGCTGTGCAGGAAGGGCAAAACCACATTGTGACCAGCGCCGTAGCCCAAATCCCTGCGCTGGGCGGAGTAGATCAGCCCGGGGCACTGCCATTGCAGATGCATCCCCATGGTGCTGCTGGGGGCATTGTCCACCACATGCAGCTCCAATTCGATATTGCTCTCCTGGAAGCACTGCACCGTATGCAGCACCTGCATACCGGGATTGTACATCACGATGCACGCGCTGAGCACCGGTTCAGTAAAGATCGACATGGCCCACACCCCGCAGTCAACAAATACTCACTCTATTCTACCGCGAAATGGCGGATTTGTCCACAAAAGTGTGGAAATTTTGAAGAGGAAATGTTATAATACAAGCATTCCTGATTCATCCCGCCTGTGAAAGGAGCACGCCCATGGAAAAAGTCCTCCGTACTGACAGTGCCAGCCCCCTGTATCGCCAGCTGATGCAGCGCATCCGGGCGGATATTGCCTCCGGCGTATACGCTGTGCACAGCCGCATCCCCTCGGAGGCGGAGCTGAGCCAGGCCTACCAGGTCAGCCGGGTCACGGTGCGCAAGGCCCTGGCCGAGCTGACCAGCGAGGGGCTTCTCCGCCGCAAGCAGGGCAAGGGCACCTTTGTCTGCGCCCCGCGGCTCAAGTCGAACCTGCGGGAGGTGACCAGCTTCCACGAGGCGTGCTTGATGATCGGCTGTACCCCCAGCACGAAGGTGATCTCCGCCCAGGTGGTTCGGGCGGAGGAGGACGTGAGGGAGGAGCTTGCCTTGACGGAGGACCGGGTGGTGGAGATCATCCGCGTGCGCATGGCCGATGGCGAGGTGGTCATGCTGGAAACGAACCGCTTCTCCATGCAGCATGAGGACCTCCTCCACGCGGACCTGACCGGCTCTCTGTACCATCTGCTGAGCAGCCAGGGCATCGAGGCTGCCAGCGGCGTGCATGAGATCAGCTTGTGCTACGCCACAGCCCAGCAGGCCAAGCTCCTGGGGGTGGAGCCCGGTGCGGCGCTGCTCCAGCTGGACCAGCTGATTTTCGATCAGCACGGGCTGCCGCTTCACACCTCCCACCAGGTGATCCGTGGCGACCGCTTCACCTTCCGTATTTAACGCCCCGACCCATTTTCCCTAATCTGAACGAAAGGCTTCACCATTATGGCAAAGTTTGCAGTCTTTATCGACCTGGAGAACTGCGGCGCAAAGGTCGCGACCCTGGATTCCGTGCTGGAAAAGGTCAAGATCCGCGGCGATATTCTCCTGGGCAAGGTGTATGGCTACACCGACCGTTTTTCTGACCTCAAGGAGGTGCTTTTGTCCAACACCTTCACCGTCGTGCCCAGCTTGCGCTATGGCATCGCGCAGAAGAACAATGCGGACATCCAGCTGGTCATCGACGCGCTGGAGGTCGCCTATACCAATGAGCTGATCGACTCCTTCTGCATCGTCTCCGGCGATAGCGACTATGTGCCCCTGGTGGGCAAATTGAAGTCCATGGGCAAGTTCGTGCTGGGCATCAGTCGCTCCGAGTCCACGTCGAATATCTTCCTGAATGCCTGCAACGAGTTCCAGTTCCTGGAGGGCGTGAGCCGCAGCAAGGTTGCCGCGCCGGCCCGAAAGGGGAAGAAGGGCAGCGCCAACGAGGAAACCGTGGACGAGAGCGAACTGAACAAGCTGGTGGTGTCCATCATCGACGAGGCCACCGGCCTGGACGAAATGTACGCCTCCGAGCTCAAGGGCGTGCTGACCCGCCTGCGCCCTGACTTCAACGAGAAGGCCTATGGCTGCGCATCCTTCTATAAGCTCCTGGCCAAGCTCTCCGCCAAGTACGGGGACATCTACGTCAAGAACGACAACTTCAACGTCATGGTGTCCCTCAACGCCAACATGGAGGGCGCCGAGACTCATCCCCAGCTGACGGTGGACAACTGGAAGAAGGCCTTCGCCGCGCAGCTGGCCGCCTACAAGGATGGTGGCTTTGACCGCGTGAACCCCTCCATCCTCAAGGCGGACATCCTGACCACCTACCCGGATTTCAACGAACGGAACATCGGCTTCAAGCGCTTCTCCGACATGATGAAGCAGCTGGAGAAGGATGGCCTTGTCCGGGTGGAAATGGACGAACAGAAAACGATGCTGATCGCATTATTGTAAGGAGTATGCACAATGAACGCAGGATTCAACCGTGAGGCTGCGCTGGCGGCCCTGAAGGAGTACAACAAGGAGGCCTTTCACCTCCAGCACGCGCTGACCGTGGAAAAGACCATGCGTTGGTATGCCAACGACCTGGGCTATGGCGAGGACGCAGATTTCTGGGGCCTGGTGGGGCTGCTGCACGACATTGATTTTGAAATGTGGCCCGACGCCCACTGCATCAAGTGTGTGGAGCTGCTGGAGGGCATCGGCGCGACGCCCGAGTTCATCCATGCGGTGTGCAGCCACGGCTATGGCCTGGGCTCTGACATTGAGCCAGCGCACGAGATGGAAAAGGTGCTCTTCGCCGCCGACGAGCTGACCGGCCTCATCGGCGCTGCGGCCCGTATGCGGCCCTCCAAGTCCTGCACGGATATGGAGGTGTCCTCCCTCAAAAAGAAGTTCAAGGACAAGAAGTTCGCCGCCGGCTGCAGCCGCGATGTGATCCGCGACGGCGCGGCGCGCCTGGGCTGGGAGCTGGACACGTTGATGGACAAGACCATCCGCGCCATGGCCGCCACCGAGGCGGAGATGCTGTCCGAGCTGGAAGTCCTCACCCAGGCATGAGCGGAAAAAAACGCCGTTGATGCAGTCTTTTGCGCCCATGGGCCGTTATATAGCTGACAGGAAAGGAGGGCGTGCCCGATGAAGCATCTGCGCAGGCTGATCTGGCATATCGCGTCCCGGCTGCTGATTCTCACCGTGGTGCTGGGATTGCTGGTGACCGGCTTCTACTACGCGATGAACATGACCAACATCTACGTGGTCCTCAAGGACGGCATGGCCCGCCGCACCCAGGTGGTCATGATGACCGAGGACGTGGAGGAGCTGCGCAAGTACTTCTACGACAGCTTCCTCAGCAGGGACGCTGCGGTGCAAACCGTGCTGAACGGTACCTCCCCCTACCAGGCGTACAAGATCGTGGGCATCGACCACCGCCTGGAAATGGGCTTCACCTGGGTTTGGCCCTGGGATACCACCGCCCGGGTGAACATTGTGGAGCGCGTCCCCGCCATTGACGGTCGCGTGAAGGGCAGCGTTGCGGAGACGTATATCGCCCAGTATGGAAACGACGCGCTGTATCCGCCTAAGTGGATCAGCGCCCGCTACCGTGCCACCCTGGTGAAAGAGAATGGGCAGTGGAAAATATTGAGCCTCCAGACGATCGAACGGCTGGAGGAATAATCAAATAGGAAAGCCTGGGAGGAAACGAGCAGCTTCCCGGGCTTTCCTTCTTTTTGATGGATCAATCGTAACTTAGCGTTCCTGGACTTCTTTTCCGCTAAGGTGCTCTATTTCGATTTCAAACATCTGAACGGCCCTTCCAGATGATGCCACTTCCTCATCTACCATCTTTTCATCAGGATAATACTTCATTGCAAACCTCTTTACAAGTTGAATGGTGTTTTCTTGATTTTCGACTAAATGGCATCGTCCAAAGACAACCACACTTTGAAGAAATGGTGCCCACGATTCTTCTTTAATGCTTTCATTACCGCATATTGTAAAGCAAACCTTGTCACATGCTTTCAAACAATCCGCCTTATAACCTACTTTCGCTCCATGGAAAATAATCTTTTGTGCGTCTTCATCATACAGGTAATTGATCGGGATCGCATAGGGATAACCATGATCACCATTAACTGCCAGAATGCCACGTCGAGAACAACGAAGCAGTTCTTTTGCTGCGTCTATACTGATTTCATTTTTCTTTTTTCGAATTGTTCTAAACACTGGATATACCTCTCCAAATCACGATTTGTATGTGTATCATTGCAGCAAAGGCCAATCATCGTCGATGTGACGAGAACCGAAAAGGCGCAATGCGGCTCAGTAGCCGGCTTCTTCATCCACCAGCACGACGGTGATCTTGTGTCCTCCCACGGGTCGCTCGATGATGGAGGTGACGTTGCACATGCTGCGCTGGCAGTGGGCAGCGTCGCATGTGCTCTCGCGGGCACAGGGGGTATCCAGCCCCAAGCGGCGGGCGTTGAGGGGGCAGGCGACCGTCTTGATGCGCCCCAGTGCCTGGGGAACGCCGCCGTCTACCAGCTTGTTGCTCCCCGCCACGATAATCACCTGCTTGGGCCCCGCAATCATCGCGCCAACCCGGTTGCCCGTGCCGTCAATGTTGACCAGACAGCCATCCGCCGTGATGGCATTGCTGCTGCACAGGTACACATCGCTGCTGGCCGCTTGGGCCATCGCTTCGGGCTTGGGCTCGTCGCTTTTCCAGTGCCAGTGGGGATGGCGGCCCAGGGATTGCAGCTCCTCGTAGATGCCCATGCTTTGCAAGGTGACGCTGCCGCCAAAGCCGATGGAATCCGCCGGGCCGATCAACTGCATCACGATGGCCTTGGCCTCGGATAGCGTCGCGGCGTGGTGCACGTGAAAGCCCTTGCGGACAAGGGCGTAAATGGTGTTGCTCATCAAGGTTGTCATGACTGCTGCCTCCGGTTCGTGCGTTGGTATGCCGGGTGATTCGACGTGTTCCCTTGGAATTCCTGCTATTCCGCCGTGATTGACTTCCAGGTTCAATGGTGCTACAATCAAGCGGAAGAATCCCGAAAAGGAGAATTCCCATGCGCCGCATCTACCTTGATAACGCTGCTACCACCGCCGTACTGCCCGAGGTGCTGGAGGTCATGCTGCCCTACTTCACAAAGGTGTATGGCAATGCGTCCTCCATCCATGCCCCGGGGCGGGAGGCCAAGCGCGCCCTGGAGAACGCCCGCCGCCAGGTGGCGAAGGCGCTGGGCGCAGCCATCCCCCAGGAAATCTACTTCACTGCCGGCGGCTCGGAGAGCGACAACTGGGCCATCAAGGGGGTGGCCCTTGCCCACGGGAAGGGGCATATCATCACCACGGCCATCGAGCATCACGCGGTGCTCCATACCTGCCAGTGGCTGGAAAAGCAGGGCTTTGCGGTCACCTATTTGCCGGTGGACGCCTATGGGCAGGTCACCGCGGCCCAGGTGGAGGCCGCGCTGCGCCCGGACACCATCCTGGTGAGCGTGATGGCGGCGAACAATGAGATCGGCACGCTGGAGCCTGTCGCGGAGATCGGCGCGCTTTGCCGGGCGCGCCAGGTGATCTTTCACACCGATGCGGTGCAGGCCGTGGGCGCGGTCCCGCTGGACGTGCAAGCGATGCACATCGACCTGCTGTCCCTGTCCGGGCATAAGCTGCACGGCCCCAAGGGCGTGGGCGCGCTGTACATCCGCAAGGGCGTGAAGCTCATCCCCCTGCTCCACGGCGGCGCGCAGGAGAGGGGCTTCCGCGCGGGCACGGAGAATCTGCCTGGCATTGTCGGCCTGGGCAAGGCGGTGGAAATCGCCCATGCGCACCTTGAGGAAAACGCATCGCGCATGACGGCGCTGCGCCAGCAGCTGTTGACTGGCCTGATGGCTCGCGTGCCCGACACCCGCCTCAACGGGCATCCCACCCAGCGACTGCCGGGCAATGTGAATCTGTCCTTTGCCAAGGTGGAGGGGGAGGCGCTGCTGCTCCGGCTGGATCTGATGGGGGTGGCGGGCTCCTCCGGCAGCGCATGTACATCCGGCACGCTGGATCCCAGCCATGTGCTCCTGGCGCTGGGCCTGAGCGAGGCCGAGGCCAACGGCGCGCTCCGATTGACCCTGGGCACGGACACCACGGCGGAGGACATCGACGCGGTGCTGGACATCCTGCCGCCCATCGTGGCCGATCTGCGCCGCCTGGTGACCCGATAAGTGAAGAACACCGCCCCACCGGCAATTCGGCGGGGCGGCTTTTTGTGCGTCAGGCAGATTTTTTATCACCGATGCGCTTGAGGTAGAACAACGCGGTGCATAGCTGCATGCGGATGCTGTAATAGGCGATGGCAAGGTACATCAGCAATGACAACAGCAGGGAAAGGAGAGGCGAGGCAGCTTTCAGTCCCAGCAAACTGATGATTGCGCCAAAGACGACAGCTACCACGAGCGCCATCACCAGCATCACCAGGAAGAGCGGCAGCGTCAGCTTGGCCAGCTGCCACTTGTGGCCCGCCATCAGGGCCTTGGACATGTTCACGCAGGAAAACACGCTGCATTCGGGGTCGTCCGCCAGGATATAGTTGGACAGCATGTAGCGCAGCGCTGCAGGAATCACCAGCCCCAGGACCAGGACAAGCGCTAAAAAGGGGAGGATTGTGAGGATGGGCTCTGCCACTTCCAGCGGGATGCGGGATTCCATCGCGACCGGGATGAGGATGTGCGCGCCGATGCGGATGACCGCATAGACCGGCAGCGCCCACAGCACGAGCTTCAGTGACACCCACAGCGACAGTCCGAATGCCTTGCGGCAATCCCGCATGCGGCTGAACACGCTGGTGACAGGACAGTAGACAGCGCCCCGGCACAGCTCGAGCTGCGCGGTGGTGATGCCCAGCATCAGGCTGCTGCTGATCAGTGTGTACACCATATCCAGCAGAAAGCGGCCAATGCCGGTCAACACCTGGTTGTTGGTCAGCGCCAGCAACGTGGTGCCAGCCCAGGTTAGCAGATAAGGGATGCCGACGGCGATGAAGAACATCCCCAGCAGCGGCCAGAAATGCCTTTGTGCCAGCTCCCTGGCGCGGTGACGGGTGTAGACGTTCTCGACAGCGGTGTTACTCATTTTATAAGCTCCTTTTCATCGTTATCTTCGCTGGATCCTTGTCCGGGGGAAGCGGCAATCGTTTCCGACGGAGGACCGGTGGAGGGCGCATCCAGCCAGGCGCTGACGGGCTTTGTGCTGCTCTCGTCCCGCAGCCAGTAGCTGAGGGGCGCGTCGGCTACGGGCTGATAACGCTTGACGTAGTACAGTGCGGATGCTATCTCCAACTGAAAGACGAAATACAATCCGCCAGCGCCCATCGCCAGGCACATGACAATCGACAAGCACCGGGCGATGAGGACAACCTCTGTATTGCGCATAAATGGGATCATCACCAGTGCACCCAGCAGCATGGTGCCATATAGTGCCCCCAGCAGCTTGAGCAGGATCAGGGCGCAGAGCCGGAAGTACTGCCACTTGCGGCCCTTCATCAGCCGCTTGGACAGCGCCACGCATTCGCGCACGCCCCGCTTCGGATCATCCGCCAGGCAGTGGGTCACCAGGGCATACCGGAGCCAGGCGGGGATCACCAGCCCGAGCATCAGCCCCATGCCGCAGAGCATGACGAAATTGCTGGGGCCGGCGAATCCGTTGATGGCCATGTCAGATGCGCAAAGCAGGAGCGCCAGGCCGGGGATGGCCCATGCCAGGAGCTTCAGGTTGATGAGCACATTCAGCCCCAGCCCCTTGAGGCAAACGCGCATCCGCCCGAAAACCCCCCTGATTCGCGGGAAGCCGCCTCTGACCGTGCCAAGGTACTGTGCCTTGACGCCCAGGGTCAGCCCGATCAGGAGTATCGCGGAAATCAGCGCGTATACCAGGTTGAAAACCACAAACCCGGGTGAGGTGAGCAACGCTCGCGCCGCGTCGCGGACGGACTGGTCGCTGATGATGATATTCGATTCAGCCACGGTGCGCAGTGCGTCCGTGAGCGCTTGCGTTTCCTTCGCGGTGATGGCATCCCCGACAGCCGTTGCCACAAGGTCGACGGATAGCATGATGAGCAGCGCCAGCAGCGTCATGCCCAGCATACGCCAGAAATGCCGCCTGGCCAGCCCCACAGCGTCATGGCGAAGGGTTACGTTTTCCACGGTCATCTCAACGTTCATGGTTGTTCCCTTTCGTAGATACAGAGGGTTGGAGGAGAGGAGATCAGCCTTCCTCGTTGCTTTTGGCAGCGAGGGCCTTTGCGCGAAGCAGCCCCTCAGAGGGTGTTTCGCCCTCGTGCTTGCCGTCACGCAGATGCTGGAAAACCACGCTCAGGCAAGCGACCATCAGGGCGTTGGCAACGTAGGTCATCACGATGCATGCGCAGGTGTTGACAGTGAAGCCGGCAGCAGTGTACCCAAACTGATCGCAATGGTGATCAGATACTCCCTTCCGGGATAACGAGCACCAGCTCCAAAGCGCGCTTGCGGATGCCAGCGGGGGAGTCATTCATGTTCGCGTCCTCCGTCGCAACGTCAGCTGAACATCTTCTCCAGCTCTTCGTACTTTTCGTGGGTGATGAGCGCATCCTGGGTGATGCCCGTCAGGCGCACGACATAGGTCCAGCGCCCGTAGGGCGTGATGTTGGAAATGTGGTTGAGGTTGATGATGTAGCTCTTGTGGCTGCGGAAGAACACCGCCGGGTCGAGCCGCGCTTCGGTCTCCGCCAGAGAATCGCTGGTCACATAGCGGTCGCCGCCCGCGGTGTAGATGACCGTTGCGCGATCTTCGCGCTGCACCAGCACGATGTCCTGCATCTGGATGAACGTCACCCCGTCGCGGTGGTGGAGCATCATTCGCCCGTTGGCCTTGTCGATGGTCTTGGGCGTGGCGGTGTGGGGCAGGGGAGCCTCGTCCCGCTCTGGGTGGAGGCGGTCGCGGGCGCGCTCCAGGGTCTGAATCACCCGGCTGACCTTGAAGGGCTTGACCAGGTAGTCGAAGGCGTACACCTCAAAGGCGTCGCCCATGTATTGGTCGTGGGCGGTGGCGAAGATCAGGATGATGGTGGGATCCATGTCCTGTATGACGCGGGCGGCCTCCACGCCGGTCTTTCCGGGCATCTCCACGTCCAAAAAGACGATCTGCGGGCGGAGCTTCTCCACCAGCTCGACGCATTCCAGCCCGTCGCGGGCCTCGCCCACCAGCTCAAAGCCCTCCAGCTTTTCAATCATTTTGCGCTCAATAACGCGCATGGCCTCATTGTCATCAGCGATCAACACGCGGATATTCTCCATCTTGTGTGCTCCTTTTATATGCCTTCAATGATAATACGCACGGGAACGACGAATTATTCCCTGTTTTTCAATCATTATAGCAGATTTTTTCATGGATGGAAAGAGGGGAGCGGCCCTGCCTTCAAGACCGCTCCCCTTTGCGTATGCTGTTCTTATCTCCTGGCCCGACGCTGGCAGGGGCGGTTGAGCACCTCCTGCATGATCACGGCCTTCATCATGTTACTGCCCGACCATTGGAAGGGCTGTGCGGTTTCCTCTGCCGGGACTTCCACCGCCTGGCGGGGGTGGATCAGCTGCTCGTCGTGGCAGGGATCCTTGCCCTCCTCGCTGGTCTCGCCCAGGCTGCCCGGCATGTCATGGGTGTCGCAATCCGGCTCCACATGGGGGTGAACGGTGGGCGCAATGACCTGCCCAGGTACGTCGCCAAAGGATAGGGTAGGCATGATGGTTGGCGTAGCGGGCTTGGCTTGCTGTTGTGGCGCAGGCTTTTCAGGCTGTGGGTTGTGATAGCTGGCTGCGTGCGCTGCGGCAGCTTTCTTCTTGCGCTTGCTGATGCTGGCGATGATGCTGCCGACGATGATGATCGGGAGCACGAAGCCTTCTTCAAAGATGGCTTCCAGGATTTCTTCGATCAGTTCTACCAAGTCGATCCCTCCTTCCGTGGGGGTGATGCGTCAGGGGACGGTGCATCAGGTGCGTGTCACCGTCCCCCGCGGGCATTACTTCTTTTCCACGGTGGGGGTGGTGGGCTGGCTGGCCTTGGCGATGGAATCGCGCATGGTGGTGTCAGCGATGGTGTTCTGCATCTGGTAGTAGTCCATCACACCCAGCTTGCCTTCCCGCAGGGCAGCGGCCATGGCGCGCGGCACCTCAGCCTCAGCCTCGACAACTTTGGCGCGCATCTCCTGCACGGAGGCCTTCATCTCCTGCTCGTGGGCGACAGCCATGGCGCGGCGCTCCTCGGCCTTCGCCTGGGCGATGCGGCGGTCGGCTTCGGCCTGATCCATCATCAGCTGTGCGCCGATGTTGCGGCCCACGTCCACATCCGCGATGTCGATGGACAGAATCTCGTAGGCAGTACCGGCGTCCAGGCCCTTGGCCAGCACGGTGCGGCTGATCAGGTCGGGGTTCTCCAGCACGGCCTTGTGGCTCTCCGCAGAGCCGACGGTGGTGACGATGCCCTCGCCAACGCGGGCGATGACGGTTTCCTCGCCGGCGCCGCCAACCAGACGGCTGATGTCGGTGCGCACGGTCACACGGGCCTTGGCGCGCAGCTCGATGCCGTCCTTGGCGATGGCGGCGACCACGGGGGTCTCAATGACCTTGGGGGTGACGCTCATCTGCACGGCCTCGAACACGTCGCGGCCAGCCAGGTCGATGGCGCAGGCCTTCTCGTAGGGCAGGTCGATGTTGGCACGCTGGGCGGCGATGAGGGCGTTGATGACCCGGTCGATGTTACCGCCGGCCAGGAAGTGGGTTTCCAGCTGGCCGATGGTCAGCTTGAGGCCAGCCTTGGTGGCCTTGATGAGCGGGTACACCAGGCGCTTGGGTTGGATGCGGCGGATCTTCATGCCGATCAGAGTGCCCCAGCCGACATGTACGCCGCTGGCCAGGGCGCTGATCCACAGCCCCACGGGGATAAAGCTCAGGAAGATGCACAGCAGCACAAACACCAGGGTCACGATGCCAACGATGTAGACGATGGGATCCATAACGATTTCCTCCTTACAAATTCAGGCCGAAGCCTTGATTACAGTGCACGCACGAGGATCTTTGCGCCCTCCACCTTGATGATGCGCACCTTTGTGCCCGCGGGGATGTAGTCCCCCTCGGAGGACACATTCAGGCGTACGCCGTCAAAGTCCGCAATGCCGGTGGGCCGCAGCACGCTGGAGGCCACGCCCTCCCGGTCCATGAACACCGCCAGGTCCTCGACGGAGCGGTAGCCCTCCTCGTTGCTCTCCGTGGCGGAGTGGACGAGGCTGGACTTGCTCAGCCGCCCGGAGATGATGCTCCTCAGACTGGTGGAGATGGCGATGGCCAGCACCAGCAGCACGATCAGCAGCATGCCCAGGGTGGCCAGAGGGCCGTGCTCAAACCAGGTCATGACCAGGGTGATGATTTCCAGGATCACACCGGTGATGCCCGGTGCGCCAAAGCCCGGCATGAACGCCTCCAGGATCAGCAGACCGATGCCGACCACAAAGCAGACGATGATGGGCAGATTCGCAGTGATCAGTTCCAACATGGACGAGACCTCCTTCAGGACATGCATCCTGCTTTCTTTCATGCCAAGCATAGCACAACCAGGCAGGACGCGCAATGCGTTTTGTCCCAATTATACAATTTGCCGCTCCAAATGTCACCGGGGGTCGTAGAGCAGGGCTCGGAGCGATTGCAGGTCCGCCTGATAGACCTCCTGCAGGGCGCGGTTGTAGATGATGCTCGCCGGATGATAGAGAGGGAAGAGTGCAAACGTCGCCTCCTGCTTCTCATGCCGCACCGTGACGAGCGCCTTTTGCCCGTGCATGTCGCCAATGACGGCCTTCGTGCCGCACAGCGATCGCAGCGCTACATTGCCCAGGGTCACGATCATCTGGGGCTGCACAAGCAGGATCTCCTCCATCAGGTAGGGGGTGAACAGCGCCAGCTCCTCCCGGTTGGGCGGACGGTTGGACACCCGGCCCTTCTCGCTCACCTTTGTGGGGCGAATCTTCACCACATTGGTGATGTAGATGTCCTCCCGGTTGAGCGACAGCACCTCCAGGAAGCCGTCCAGGTTCTTGCCAGCCTTCCCCACAAAGGGGCGGCCCTGCAACGATTCCTGCTCGCCGGGCGCTTCGCCGATGAGCATCACCGGCGGATGGTCACTTTGTCCCTCGCCCAACACGATGGGCTTTTCCTCCGCCGGCCAGAGGGTTTGGAAGAACCGGCACATTTTCGCGTTGAAGGCTTGCATCGTCGTCCTCCGGTCAAGGGTATTGCAAGGTGAGGGTCATGCCGTCCACGGCCACATCGGTGGCGGGAAAGACGGATTGCGCCTGGGGGAGATACGCTTCGGGTGCCTCGATGCTGGTGGAGAAATGGGTCAGCAGCAGCCGCGCAGCCTCCGCGTCCCGGGCCAGCGCCGCTGCCTCCCGGTAGAGCATATGGTGATTCCGGATGGCCAGCGGGTACTTCTCCTCCGCGCCGTACATGCCCTCCAGGATCATCAGATCGCAGCGGAAGCCCAGCTCAGGGATGACCTCCACGGGCCGGGTATCCGTCGCGTAGAGCACCGTGATGCCCCGGCGCGGCGGGCCCATCACGTCCTCCGGGCGGATGGCGTGGCCCTCGACCTGGACGGCTTCCCCGCTTTGCAGCGTTTTCCACAGGGGAAGGGGGACGCGCAGCGCCCGGGCCTTATCCGGGTCGAAGGCGGCATTGCGCGGCAGATGCAGCCGCCACCCGTAGCAGGGGATGCCATGGTCCAGCGGAAACGCGGTGATTTGCAGCCCAAGCAATTCAAATTCAGTTTGCCCTGACAATTCATGCAGCATCACGGGAAATGTCAGCTGGGGCGCGATCACCCGCAGTCCGCTCACCACCTGCGTCAGCCCCACAGGCCCGTAGATGTGCAGCGGCTCGGTGCGCAGCGCCTTGGTCAGCGCCAGCAGCATCCCCGGCAAGCCGGAGCAATGGTCGGCGTGAAAGTGGCTGATGAGGATGCCGTCGATGCACTGCATCCCCCAGCCGAGCCTTTGCACCCCCACCTGCGTGCCCTCGCCGCAGTCGATGAGCAGCGCGCGCCCATTGACGCGGACGTACAGGGCGGAAAGCGCCCGGTCAGGCATGGGCATGGTGCCGCCGGTTCCCAGGGTGCACAGGTCGAGCATGGATGAAGCCTCCGTTCACATCGTCACAATGGTGATAAAGTATTCGCTGCACCAGGGGGAAAATCCTGCCGGGTAGCAAAAAGGCGTGCCAGCCTTTGTAGCCAGCACGCCGGGGAAATCAGCTCTTCATGATCTTCATCACGCGCTTGCCCACGAAGATGGCAACCACGATGCAGATCAGCGTATCGGGAATCAGGTAGGTGCCGTTGTACACCAGGCTTGCCCAGGGAGCGGTATCCCAGTAGAGGATGCCGGCCAGGGTGGCGGACAGCGCACGACCCAGGGCACCGATCACCATCGCGGCGTACAGGCTCCAGCGCTCCCACTGCTTGGGCAGCACCTTGTACAGACCCGCCAGGCCGATCAGGGCGAAGGCTACGGGGTAGTCCAGCAGGAACTGAATGGGGTGTACAAACCAGCCGCCCTGCAGGTATTGCAGCAGACCATAGGCCGCACCGGCAAGCAGGCCGGGGCCAACGCCGTAGGCGGCGGAGAACAGCATGATGGGCAGCATGCTCGCCAGGGTCACGGAACCACTCTGGGGCATCCTGAACATCTTCACATAGCTCAGCACAAAGGACAGCGCGATGGACAGCGCCGCATAGGCCAGGGACTTGGCCGTCCAGGTTTTGCGGCTGACGCTCATGCCGATCATGATGGCGACCAGCACGATCATGGTGAACAGGGTGATCCAGCCGGTGGTGCCCAGATCGCCGAAGCGACCCAGCATCTCGCTCAGGAAGGACGTCTTTTCTTCGACGACCTCCGCGGCTTCTTCCGCAATGGCAGCAGAGAACAGGTTCATAGGTTGACCTCCTTTTTTGTGACGCATCCAGGGCACAAAAAAACCCGCGTCAGACGCGGGAAAGCAGAAGGCATGCAGCAAACTCTCCACGCCTGGCCAGGCTTCGTGGAAAAATGCGCCATGCGGCTCCGCTTCCCTACGGTAGGATGACCTACACAGGTTCCAAGGGTCGGACAAGTCCTCTCAGCAGCCGCCAGTGTGGCGGCCGCACCCCCAGCGGTGGATGCGATTACCGGCATAGTATACCGCAACCCAGGGTGTTTGTCAAGCCAGGCAGCGCAATTCCAGGGCGGCTTTCCGCGGCCGAGGGGGAACTCCCTCGGGGAGGGAGCCAAAGCCGTCAAGCCGTGGTGGGCGCATGCGACTCGCCCTGCGCGACGCAAATAGAAAAGGGCTCATACGCGATGGGATGACCTCCCCGCATATGAGCCCCCATGTGTTTACATCCGGATAATCATTCTGCCGCAGCTCTCGCACTCGACGATCTCATCAGAGGCGTTGCGTACCCTGTGCAGCACGGCGCTGGGCAAGCTGGTGTTGCAGCCGGAGCACTGCCCGTTGATCAGGCGGCTCAGCGGCGGCGTGATGTGCTTCTTGATGCGCATGTAGTGCTCCATCAGCTTGGGATCAATGCCCTCGGCCTTTTTGTCGGCGGCAGCGCGCTGGGCCTCCTGCTGGGCCTTCTTGTCGGGCATCTCCTTGTCGTACTGGGCCTTGAGACGCTCAAACTCGGAGCGTAGACGGGCCGCCTCTGTGCGGATGGTGTTGCCGCGCTGATCGTTGGTGTTGGCCTCCTGGGTCAGGCGTTTCATCTCCTGCTCGTAGCTCACAATGGTCTCGCGGCACTTGTTGACCTCCGCCATCAGGGAGCGGACAGCCTCCAGCTCCTGGGGGGGATTCTGCTCAAAACGGGATTGCAGACCGCTCAGCTGATCCTTGGCGCGGCTGAGCGCGTCGCGGATGGCGTCCTTTCTGTCGGTCAGTACGGCGACCTGCTCCTCAATCTGCTTGTACTGCTTCTGGCGCTCCATAAAGAGGTTGCGGTCATTCTCCATCTTCTGGCGGAGCGGGCTGCGGCGGATGTCGTTCGCCAGCTTGTCGGCCTTCATATCCTCCGTCTGATACTCCCACAACATCATAAGCTGATCCATAGTTCCCTCCTGATATTCGCACATGCGTCGCCGCATGCTGGATTCACTGATACGCTCCTGCGTTGCTGATAGAAACGCGTATCTTATATTGTACAGCAAGAGCGCTGTTTTGTAAAGCATCCGCCAGGGCGAAAATTCCCGGCGCCTCGGTGGCGTGGTGACCTGCCTCCAGCATCACGACGCCTGCATCCGCTGCTTCCAGCGCGACGTGGTGCTTGACCTCCCCCGTGAGGAAGGCTTGCGCGCCCAGGGCCACGGCGGCAGGCCATTCATCCGAGCCTGCGCCGGAGCACAGCCCGACCTTCTCCACCATCGCGGAGGCGTCGCCCATCACGCGCACCACATCGCCCAGCGCACCGCTGATGGAAGCCGCCAAGGCCTGCGCCGTCATGGGGGAGGGCAGCGTCCCCACGCGGAGGAAGCCCTCGCCCGTGACGTCCGTCAGGCTGATAGCCCGGGCCAGCGCGTCGTTGCAGCCCCCCATGGCCTGATCCAGGTTGGTGTGGGCGGCAATCAGGCTGATGCCTTCGCGGATCATCCGGCACAGTAGCCGGGCTTGGTGATCCGTCTCTACCAGCTGTTTGATGGCGTTAAACATCAGCGGATGATGGGTGATGATAAGGTTCG
>JAQXLU010000064.1 GCA_029012285.1 Clostridiales bacterium
AACTCCCTCATCCGCCGCTTCTTCCCCAAGGGCTGTTCTTTGGACGGCGTCTCCCCCGAC
Source organism: Clostridiales bacterium (assembly GCA_029012285.1). Taxonomy (GTDB): domain Bacteria; phylum Bacillota; class Clostridia; order Christensenellales; family Aristaeellaceae; genus UBA11524. Next base: position 61 of record JAQXLU010000064.1, read on the forward strand.
GCTGTCCAAAGAGTTCAGGACTGGATCAACCGTTTCCCTCGTAAATCCTTCTCCTACGCTTCCGCTGCGGAACTTTTTCAGACTGTCCTATTTGATATTGCAATTTAGACAGATGTTTCAGCCGTTTTTTTCACCGCATTTGCCGTATTGACTTGTGCTTGCCTTTCGGCGTATAATAAAGGAAGAACCTGATCATAAAGGGGGTCTCGGGTATGTTTACGATCGGCGGCGAGCGCGTGGCGCTTGTGACAGACACAGCCTGCGATTTGCTGGATGAACAGCTGGAACGCTATGACATCCGCCTGGTGTCGCTGCGCGTGGTGACCAGCCAGGGGGAATTCCGCGACCGGGCCGAGATCGGCAGTGAGCAGGTTTACGAGATCCTCAAGGCGGAGCTACCCAAGACCTCTCTGCCCCTGCCCGAGGATGTGACCGCCCTGTACCGCCAGCTCCAGGAGGAGGGCGCGAGCCGCATCCTCCACATCTGCATGAGCGGCAGCCTGAGCGGCACCTACAACATGGTCAGCATCCTGGCGGATGAAACCGAGGGCCTCCACGTGGATGTGGTGGACACGCAGACCCTTTCCTGCGGCACGGGCTTGCTGGTGCTGGAAGCCGCCGAATGCCTGGAGCGCGGCATGGCGGTGGACGATGTGATCGCCCGCTTGAAGGAATTGCGCAAGCACCAGCTGGGCGCGTTTGTTATCCGCACGCTGGAGTATCTGCGCAAGGGCGGGCGCATCGGCCTGGTGGAGGGCGTGGTCGGCAGCTTGCTGCAGATCAAGCCGGTCATATACGTCAACGACGAGGGCGTGTACGCCACCCTGGCCAAGGCGCGTGGCTTCACCAAGGCCCTTGGCGCGATGCAGGACGAGTTTTTCAAGCGTTTCCAGGGCCGCAAGGTGCGCCTGGCCATCGTGCATGGCTCGGCATACGAGGATGCCTGCGCGCTGCTGGAGACCTTCCGCGCCAAGCTGGATGTGGTGTCGGACTTTATTGCCCCCGTCAGCCCCGCGCTGGCGATCCACACCGGCCCCGGTCTGCTGGGCGCAATCGTGCAGTACGCAGATTAAAACAGAACCGCCCAGCGTTGAGCGGTTCCATCATCCGATCATGCTTGCCAGTACCTGCGGGTGCTGGCTTTTTTGCGTTTATAAGCCGTTGACGATGCTCTCGGGCCGCTTGCCCGACAGCGTGTCAAGGATCTGCCTGGCGCAGGCTGCGGCCATCTGCGCGCGGGTTTGGGCGGTGTTTGCACCCACATGGGGCGTGCACACCACATTGTCCATCGCTAGCAGCTCGGGGGGGATGTTCGGCTCGTCGGGGTACACATCCAGGCCCGCACCGGAGAGCTTGCCACTACGCAGGGCTTCCACCAGGGCTGCATGGTCGATCACCGCACCCCGGGCGGTGTTGATGATCACCGCGCCGTCCTTCATGGCAGCGAATGCCTCCATATTCAGCAGATGGCGGGTTTCCGGCGTGGCGGGGCAGTGAAGGGAGATCACATCTGCCGTGGCCAGCAGGGTCGTTAGGTCGCATTGCTCCGCCACCTCGGGCGGTATCGCGTGGCGGCCAAAGGCAATCACCCGCATATCCAGCGCCCGGGCGATCTGCGCCACCCGGCTCCCGATGCGCCCGCAGCCGATGATCCCCAGCGTGCGGCCCGATAGCGTATTGCCCATCAGGCGGCCCATGCCAAAGAGCGTCGCGGGCTCCTCCCGGCGCAAGCGCAGATTCAATTCGCCAATGCGGCGGCTGACAGATAGCATCAGGGCGATGGCCAGCTCAGCCGTGGGCTGGGTGACCGTCCAGGGGATGTTCGTCACCGGAATGCCGCAATCCGCCGCGGCAGCCACATCCACGCCGTCATAGCCCGCGCCGTAGTTGGCGATGACCTTCAACCGCTTGCCCGCGCGGATGACATCTCCCGGCAGCTTGCCGCCGGCAATCACCGCGTCGGCGGAGGGAATCAGGGCGCGCAGCTCGTCCATGGAGTAAGCCGTCAAGGGCGCGGGCATCATGATGCTGTGGTCCTCCAGTGCCTCCAGGCCTGCGGTGGGAATGCCGTGGGTGATGAGAATCGTAGCCATGTGGACCTCCTGAGGTGAAGTGATGGAACGTTTAGAAGGGGGATGCCGGGCGGACGTCGCCATCGTCGGAGGCGGCGTGACCGGGCTGATGCTGGCCTCGGCGCTGAGCCAGGCAGGATGCCGTGTTGTCCTGCTGGATACGCGCGACGGCCTGGCCATCGGGGAGCACTGCGCCGCCTCCATGCTCCTGGCAGAGGATTTGGCCCGGGTGGAGGCCGTCCATGGGCTGGACGCGGCCCGACAGTACGCATCAGCTCTGCAAACGCAGCTGCGCGCGCTGCTCTCCGTTCCCCTACCCTATGTGCGCGAATGCACCGGATACGCCTACGCCTTCCCCGATGAATTGCCCCTGCTGGACAAGCTGCACGCGCTGCATTTGTCGGTACAATCGCCCTGCAGCATCGCGCCCGACGCGGGTGGATGCCCCTTCCCGGTGGCGCTGTCGCTGATGGCAAGAGCGGCGGTCATTGATATGACAGCCTGGCAGGAGGCGCTGCTCGCAGCCATCCGGCGTAACGGCGGGCGCGTTTTCTTTCGCAGCCGGGTGGTGGACATGCGCGACGGGCGGCTCATCACACGCCACGGCAGCGTGAACGCGCCCCAGATCATCTGGGCCGACAGGAAGCCCCCGGGCCTTACGCAGAAGGCTTTGCTGGCCCTGCTGGAAAGCCGATGCCTGGTGCGCTGCATCCTGACGGGCGGCACGCCCCTGTACAGCGTTCAGCAGCCAGTCAATGGAGGTGGGCTGGCACTATGCCCAGTGCCGGAGGGCATCCTCGCCCGGTGGGATGCGTCCCGCCTGGGCATGCCCGCGCAGCAGGAGCGCCTTTCCGCCTTCGAGCGCGCGCCGCACCGCCTCCTGCCGGACTGGACGATCGGGGAATTCCGGTATGCGCAGGGGGTGTTCTCCCTGGACGGACTGCCCGTTATCGGGCAGCTGGCGGGGACGCAGACGCTGTTCATCACGGGTACGGACGGGTGCGGCGTGCTCGGCGCGATGCATGCGGCGGAGGTCATGGCGCGGCGCGTCCTGGGGCATACGCTGCCAGAGGACGCGCTGTATCGCCCGGACAGGCCCATCCCGTCGGCATTTTTGCGAGCGCAGACGAAGCACCTCACGCGGATCTACCTGCGCAGCATGCTCCGGCGGGGCGCGCCGGTCTGCGCGCACTGCGGCTGCCGGATGCGTTACAGCGTGGCCGCTCAGCGCTGGGAGTGCCCCTATTGCGGGAGCTGCTACACCATGCTGGGGCAGTTGCTTTGCGGCCCTGGGACGGCGGATGCGCCGCTCTCCGTGCGCCAAAGGCCGGACCTATGAGGAAGGGCGCAGTCCATGTGGCAGACTGCGCCCGCACTATTCGTGCACCGTTTCGGGTTCTGTGAAATCCGGGTCGGCCTCGGGCAGATGGTCGCACACCATGATGAATGCGTCCTCGCCGTTATCCTCGTAGTAGCGCTTACGCACGCCCAGTTTGACGAAGCCCAGGGATATATACAGGCTTTGGGCTACCTCATTGCTCCGTCGCACCTCCAGCGTGGCGTAGGTTGCACCCAGATTGGACAGGTATTGCAGCAATCCGGCAGTCAGCGCGCGGCCAATGCCCTGCCCGCGATGTTCCTTTTTCACCGCGATATTGGTGATGTGGCTCTCATCAAGGATGATCCATGCCCCAGCATAGCCGATGATCTCGCCGTCCCTTTCCGCCACCAGGTAGCGGGCGGCCACGTTGCGCATTTCACTTTCAAAGGCATCCCGGCTCCAGGGGGTCGGGAAGGTCGCCGCTTCCACGGCTGCCACGCCATCCACGTCGCGTTCGGTCATTCGGCGGATGATGTACTCACTGCCCATCAGATAGGCCCTCCGTCAGCTTTTTGTTGCGCACGGCGTTGGGCGCGCGCAGGTAGAGGGGCTCCAGGGCCAGGTAATCGACGGTTTCCTCCGCCAGGGAAGCCAGATAGGCCACCGACGCGGGCCGCAGGAACGCCTGTTGGGGCTGGGCAAACACAGCGACCTCCCCCAGCAGGGCCGTCAGACGTGCGCGGTGGACGGGCATGCCATCCCCCAAGAACAGAAAGCGTTCCCCAAAGGAGCGGATGGCATCCACATATTCCTCCAGCTTGAGGGGAGCATCGTCCATCAACCGGGTGGGACGCTTTTCGCCAGCGGCAAAGGCAGCTCCATACACCTGGCCCGCGCGGGCATCCTGAATCGGGCAGATCACGCCGGGGAACGCGCCCACCCCGGCCGCCATGGCATCCAGGGCATCCACGGCGACGCAGGGGGTATGATGGGCATGGGCCAGCCCCTTGACGGTGCTCACGCCGATGCGCACACCGGTGAAGGAGCCAGGCCCTGTGACCACCGCGATGCGATCCAGGTCGGCGATGGTCAGCCCGGCAGACTGACAGGCTGCGTCAATCATGGGCAGCAAATTGACTGAATGGGTCATGCGGTTGATGGCGGAGGCCTCGTAGACGATTGCGCCGTCCGCCATCGCCGCCACGCCGCACACAGGGCCGGAGGTATCAATCGCAAGCAGCTTCATGGTCTTCGACCCCTTTCATCATCTCAGGTCAATGCTTCGGAAATCCCCCATGGGGGTCAAGGTGATCTCCCGCGCGGACTCCCCCACCGGGGTCAGATGGACCGCCAGGTAGGTTTCGGGGATGGCCTCCGGGCACTGGCTGGGCCATTCCACCACCGCCACGCCATCGCCGCCCAGGTATTCATCCATGCCCATCTCGTACAGCTCATCCGCGCCGCTCAGGCGGTACCAGTCGAAATGGTAGAGGGGGATGCGCCCCTCGTCGTAAACGTTGAGGATGGTGAAGGACGGGCTGGTCACGGTGGTCGTGATCCCCAGGCCCTCGGCGATGCCGCGGGTGAGCTCGCTCTTGCCGGCGCCCAAATCGCCATCAAGGAGCAGCACGTCGCCCGGCAGCAGGAGCTCCGCCAGACGGCGGCCCAGGGCGCGGGTCTGGGCGGGAGAATTTGTTTGCATACGTTACCTCATCCAAACAGGGATTGCGGCATCCTCACTTGCGCACATGGAGCAGGGGGCTCAGCCGCTTGTAGAGCAGGAAGGTCAAGGCGCTGAGGACGGCGCCCTTGAGCAGATTGAAGGGCGCGGTGACGAACAGCAGCACCTTCCACTCGGTATTAACGAAGGGCAGCGTTTTCTGCGCCATGCCGATGATAGCGTCCATGGGCATGTGGAAGGCGCTCATGAAGAAGGGGATCATGATCTTCCAGTTGACGATCACGGAGACCACGATCATCGCCAGCGTACCGACGAGCATACCGACCAGGGCGCTCTTGCGGGACTTATGATGGCGGTAGATCAGCGCAGCAGGCAGGATGAACGCTGCACCCATGATGAAGTCCGCCAGCTCGCCCACATACATCGTGCTGGAATGTAACAGGCCAAACAGATCCTTGATCAGCAGGATGGCCAAGCCAGCCCAGGGGCCCATGGAGAACGCGCCCAGCAGCGCGGGCAACGTGGAAACATCCAGCTTGTAGAACGCGATGACGGGGATCTCAATCATGAAGAGGATCGCCGACAGCGCGCCAAGGATGGCGATGCGGGTCATGTACTGGACGGACAATGTGTGTGTACGGTTGCTCATAGCAGCAAGCCTCCTTAAAATGCGCACAGCCCCCCGAAGCAGGTTCGCTTATCGAGGGGCAGGAGACTTCGCCGTTTTCACACGGAATAGGACGATGCTCGCCGCTTCCTTCTCTCATCCAGACTATACTGTCGGCCCCGGAATCACACCGGGTCGGCGGACTTTCCTCTCCCCTGTCAGCGCATGGCTGGCCATCTGGTGCTGGAAGTCCGTTCGCGGGCTATACCGCCGGTAGGGAATTTCACCCTGCCCCGAAGAAGCTTCAAGTGACTTGTGCAGTTTTTTGTCAGGCGAAAGCCGCCTGCGCCATTATCATAGCACAAGCGGCTGTGTGTGTCAATATGCGTCTTGTATCCTTTGTGTACCTTTGCTTACAGCCGAACCACCGCAGGGCCTTCGGGGCGGATGTCCAGCACATGGCAGCAGTGCGCGCCAAAGGCAGCCTCCATGTTCTCGATGAAGTGCCTGAGCTGGGCTGCGGGCACGAAGTTCAGCGTCGTACCGGCGAAGCCACCGCCATGGATACGCCACGCGCCATCCTTGTCCGCCAGCAAGTGCTCTGCCATCGCCAGGGCCAGGGACAGGCTCTGGTCGCGGTTGTTGGCATAGACGTTCTGCAGATACATGTAGGAGGAGCGGCCGGAGCAGATGATCTCCCACATGAAGGCGAACAGGTCGTTGCGATCCAGCGCAGACACCTGGCGCACCACGCGCTCGTCCTCTTCAAAGAAGTGCATCGCGCGCAGCAGGGCGCGGTCGCTCACCTTGCCGCGGAGCTGGGGCAGGGCCTGGTAGAACTCCTCGGGGCGCACGCGGCGCAGGTAGGGCTCGCCAAAGCAAGCGGCAACCTGTTTCATTTCGGCAGGGATGGCGGCGTAATCGTCCGTCAGGTCAGCATGGGAGCCGCCGGTCGCCACCACCACCAGGGCGTAGCCGTATTTGGCGAAGTCGAAGCTCATCGCGCGAACCTCGGGATCATCGTTGCGGAAGTCCACCGTGACCAGACCGCCGGCGGAGGAAGCCATCTGATCCAGCAGTCCGGAGGGCTTGCCGAAGTAGACATTCTCGGCGTACTGGGCGATCTTGGCGCGATTGACAAAATCAATGACGAAGCCATTGTACAGCTGATCCAGGATGGCGCAGACCATCACCTCAAAGGCAGCGGAGGAGGACAAGCCGGAGCCGGAGGCCACGGAGGAGGTTACCGCCGCGTTGAAGCCGCCAATCTGGTAACCCAGGGCCTTCATGCGGGCCGCCACGCCACGGATCAGCGCGGCGGTGGTGCCCTTTTCGCTTTCCACCACGTCCAGCTCGTTCAGGTCAAGGATCAGGGGCGGATAGCCGTCGGAGTACACATGCACCTCCATGTCCTTGCGGGCAGACACGGCGGACAGGGTATCCAGGTTGACCGCAGCCGCCAGCACCCGGCCACGGTTATGATCGGTGTGGTTGCCGCCGATTTCGGTGCGTCCGGGCGCGCTGATCAGCATCACTTCCGCCTCGGCCTCATGAAAGAGCTCCTCGTGGCGCTTGAGCAGCCCGGTGTAACGAGCCGTCTGCTCCACAAGCATGCCGTCACGGTCGCCATAGAGGTGCTTCAAGCGCTGCATCCCCTCGGGGGACTTGAGATTGCGGATCATATTCGCATACTGATTCATACGATCGTTCCGTCCTTCCATTGATTGCATTTTCATGCTGGCATTATCTCTGTTGATCGGCAGCCGTCTGCCAAATGGAAACCATTTCATCCACACCCAGGGCCTTGACCTGCGCGCAGAATTCCGCCCAGGTATCATCGTTGAGCGCCACATCGCCGGTAATGAACCAGACCATCTGGTACTCAGCGTACTTGCCGATCTGCCAGATCAGCTCGTCCACGCGCTGCTGCTGCGCCTCGGTCAGGTAGACCAGGGGATAGGGCAGCGAATCGAAGGTCTTGAGACGCAACAGGCCATTGACGACCTGGAGGGTCGCATGATCGTCGATCTTCTGCTGAAAATCGACAGACGCGATGCCGGGCATGCTGGTTCCGGAGCGCAGCGTGGCAGTAGGCAGCACGGTGGAAAGCAGCGCATCCGAGGCGCTCTCCCACAACCAGGTGCCATCGTCGTTCCAGGTGAACTCCTCCCCTGCCTGACCTGCTTCGGCCAGGATGAAGCCCTCCTCGGTATACAGGAAGTCCACCCAGGCAAGCAGCGCCGCCGGGTCCTGGCAGGCGGAGGTGATGGCAAAGGTGCCACGGATGACATCGCCCGTCAGGTCGCGGTAGACCTGCTTGCCCTCATACACGAGGGGGTCGAGCAGGGCGTACTCCTTGATGGAGGCGGTATTGACCAGGGATACGGGCGTGGAGGACAGCATCACGCCGTAGATGATGTCAGCCTTATCGTCCGTGGTATTCTTGGCGTCGCGCAGACCCGTGAAGCCAGTATCATCGAGCAAGCCCTCGTCCCACAGCTGATGCAGCCAGGTCAGGAAAGCACGGTTTTCAGCGCTGGTGAGCACCTCGCGTACCTGGCCGTTTTCGTCCATGGTGACGTAATAATCGTTGGCATTGATGCCAAAGGCATGGCCCAGGAAGCGCAGATCCCACAAGCTGGAAAAGGTCAGGGGAATCTCGTCGCCCCGCTTGCCGTTACCATTCATGTCCCTGTCGCGGAAGGCGCGCAGCACCTCGGTCAGCTCCTCGGCGGTGGTGGGAGCGTCCAGCCCCGCGCGGCTGAGCCAGGTGGCATTGATCCACATGGCATTGTTG
>JAQXLU010000065.1 GCA_029012285.1 Clostridiales bacterium
CAGCTCATTCCGCGATTGACCGCGCTGGAAAACGTCATGCTGCCCATGATCCTCTGCGGCACGAGGGAGGCGGAGCGCACCGCCCGGGCCAAGGCCCTGCTGTCCCGCGTCGGCCTGGAGGAGCGGATGTACCACAAGCCCGCCCAGCTTTCCGGCGGACAGCAGCAGCGGGTCGCCATCGCCAGAGCGCTCAGCCGCGACCCCGCCGTTCTGCTGGCAGATGAGCCGACGGGCTCCCTGGACCCCGAGGCCACCGCGGAGGTGCTGTCCCTGCTGGATGAGCTCCACCACGAGGGCCGCACGCTGCTGCTCATCACCCACGACATGGACGTGGCCAGGCGCGCCACACGGCAGCTGTCCATCCGGGAGGGGCGGCTTGTCGCGGATTCCTGTCACAAGATGTACGAAAGCTGAGGAAAATTGTAACAAAATGGTCGTATTCCTGCTTGATTTTTTTCATCACTCGTCGTACAATAGATGCAGCTCGTCGGGCGCGGACGCGTCCAAGAGCGTGATGCGATGAGGTGAGGGCATGGGCAAGCGTATTCTGCTGGTGGATGATGAACCCTTGATGCTCAAGGGCTTGAAGTATACATTGGAACAGGAAGGGTACGAAACCGACCTGGCGATGGACGGCGAGGAGGCCCTGGAAAAATTCCAGGCCCAGTCCTTTGACCTGGTGCTGCTGGACGTGATGCTCCCCAAGCTGGACGGGCTGAGCGTGTGCCAGCGCATCCGGGAGCAATCCAATGTGCCGATCATCATGCTCACCGCCAAGGGCGAGGACATGGACAAGATCCTCGGCCTGGAATACGGCGCGGACGACTATATGACCAAGCCCTTCAACATCCTGGAGGTGCGCGCCCGCATCCGCACGGTGCTGCGCCGGGCCGGGGTGGTCGCCCCCGTGGAGGAAAAGAAGATCATCCGCGTGCGCGATCTGGAGGTCAATCTGCTCAAGCGCACGGTCAAGCTGGCGGGCGAGGACATCAAGCTGACGGCGAAGGAATTCGACCTGCTGCACCTGTTCATCACCAACCGGGGCCGGCCCTTCTCCCGCCAGGAAATGCTGGAGCACGTCTGGAAATACGACTACACCGGCGACGCCCGCACGGTGGACGTGCACATCCGTAGACTGCGCGAAAAGATCGAGCGCAACACCAATCAGCCCGAATTTATTCTGACAAAGTGGAAGGTGGGTTACTATTTCACCGATCAGGATTAAGCGGCCGCTCACCATGAGCATCCGCTGGAAGATGCTGCTGACGTTCCTGCTCATCCTGGGCACGTCCTTTGCAGCCATGGCCGCCCTGCTCACCGGGCTGGTCTCCTCCACCCTGTATGCGCAGCGCACCCGTCAGGTCAGCCTTTCCGCAGAGAAGCTGGCTGCAACGGCTGCGCCTTTTTTTGCTGCTGCCCGCCTGGATGCGCTGGAGGAAACGCTGCATGCTGCCGCTGCGGACGTGGAGGGGCGCATTCTGCTGCTGGACGCATCGGGGAAGATTCAGCTGGACACGCTGTCCCTCCTGGAGGGCACGCGCAGCAGCACCCCCGAGGCCATCGCCGTGCTGTCCGGGACGGAAGGCCTGTCCTACGGCATCCACCCGCTGGAGGGGACGGACGAATACGCCGCCCTGTGCGCCGCCCCCATGACGGAGAACGGACGCATCATCGGCGCGGTGCTGCTCTCCACCCCCGTCACGGAGCTGCGAGGCGCCATCCAGGCCGTCGAGCGCCAGCTGATGACGGTGTTCATCGCGGTTGCCGCGGCGGCGCTGATCGCGGCGCTCATCTTCGCCCTGACGCTGACCGCCCCCATCAAGGCGCTGACCACCACCATCCGCCGGATGGGCAGGGGCGACCTTTCCGCCCGCGTGAACGTGCATGCCTCCGGCGAATTGAAGGCCCTGGCGGACAGCTACAACGCCATGGCGGAAAAGATCGAGCACTTCGACCAGAGCCGCAGCCAGTTTGTGCAAAACGCCTCCCATGAGCTGAAAACGCCCCTGGCCACCATGAAGCTCCTGCTGGAAAACCTGATCTACCAGCCGGACATGCCCAGCGAGCTCCGCGCGGAATTCATGCAGGACATGAACCACGAGATCGACCGGCTGTCGGGCATCATCACCGACCTTTTGACCCTGACCCAGATGGATGGGCAGACCGCCGCGCTGAAGCTGGATAACATCGACCTTTCCGCCCTGTGTGAGGAGACGCTGCATGCCCTCCATCCCGCCGCCGACAAGGCAAACGTGAAGCTGTGCGGCGACATTGAAGAAAGCGTCGCGCTGCCCGGGGACGAATCCAAGCTCAGCCAGGTGGTGTACAATCTGATCGACAACGCCATCAAATACACGGGGGAGGGCGGCGAGGTCACCGTGACGCTGCGCGCGGACAGCCGCGCGGCCACCCTGGAGGTCAAGGACAACGGCATCGGCATCCCCGAGGAGGATGTGAAGCACATCTTCGACCGGTTCTACCGGGTGGACAAGGCGCGCTCCCGGGCCACCGGCGGCACGGGGCTGGGGCTGTCCATCGTCCGGCAGATGGTGCAGCTCCATGGCGGCGAGGTGCATGTGGCTTCCACCGCCGGACAGGGCTCAGTCTTCACCGTCACGCTGCCCATGCGAAGGGAGGATGCCTGATGCGCAAGCTGCTGCCGCTTTTGCTCTGCTGCCTGCTGCTGACGGGCTGCGTCCGCGACCCCATCGCGCCCATGGTCAGCGACGCTGCCGGCGATGTTCCCGCCCCCGCCGTTGCCGGACTTCCTGCCGTATCGAACACCGCCACGCTGTGGTTCCGCTACGGGGAGGAAGCCTTCCTGGCCCCGGAGCGCCGCGAGCTCCTCTCCTCCCCGCAGGAGAGCTATGCCCTGCGCCTCCTACAGGCGCTCCTGGAGGGCCCTGGCGCCGCCACAGCTGAGCTGGGCGGACTCTTTCCCCAGGGGACGCAGGCGCTGTCCGTCACCCAGTCGGGACGGGTGATGTTCGTCACCCTGTCCCGGCATATCATGAACGGCTATGCCGACGAGCCCGCCAACTGGCGCGACAACCCGGAATGGGCCACGGAGGTGCCCCTGCGGCGCAAATTAGCGATGCAGTCCATCGCCGCCACGCTGACGGAGAACTGCGAGGTGGACACCGTGGTCATCCTGGTGGAGCAGGGCCGCGAGGCGACGGACAGCCTTCGCTTGCGCCAGGGCTACTACACGCTGGACGGCGATACTACCCTGGCAGACCCCCTCAAGCGCGAAGAAGCGCTGTTGCTCACCCCCATGCGGACAGCGGAGATTATCCTGGAATGCTGGCAGACGCGGGACTTTACCCGTCTGTACCGCTATGTGGCCCGCACCGATCCCGCCACCGCCCAGCCCCGCCCGGAGGAAGCCGCCTTCGTGGCCACGATGAACGAATTGCCCCATCTGCTGTGGGCCGTCGCCGAGGGCGGCAGCGTGTCCGCAGACGGGCAAGCATCCGTATTCACCGTGGGCGGCGCATGCCTGGATGCGGGGGTGGAGCGGACCTTTGACGGCATGGTGCTGCACCTGATACGCGAAAAGGGCCTGTGGCGCGTGGGCTTGTCCGAGTTGACCGGAAGGGAGGCGTTACCATGAGGAAGCAACTTCGCCAGCTGCTGTGCCTGATGCTGGGCACATTGCTGCTGGGCGGTTGTGCGGCGCGGCCTGCGTCCTCCCCCGGCGCGGCGCTGCCCTCCCCCGAGCCCGGGCCGGAAGCTCCCCTGGGCGACGCAGGCCTCAAGCGGGAAGCCATCGTTCCCCTGCACCTGCCCTCCCTGGACGGGCAGACCCTGCTGACCTTCTACGAAACCATGGCCCTGCCCCTGGATCGCCACCCGGCGGAAAGCGTGGTGCAGGCGCTCTTGGCCCACGAGGGCAACAGCCGGGTGGACGCGCTGGGCGGGCATGTCACCCTGGCGCTCTCCGGCGCGAACCCGGTGGAGCTCTCCGGCAGCGTATGCACCGTGAACCTCTCCGCCAGCGCGCTGCAGCTCTCCTCCGAGCGGCTGTACACAGTGGCCCTGGCCATCACCGCGACGCTGTGCGAGATGGAGGACATCGACCACGTCAATCTGCTCATTGCCGGGACGCCATTGGGCATGGATGTGGGCGGCAATCTGCCCCTGGGCACGCTGACCACCCCCGCCACGCAGGAGCTGCCCGTGCTGTGGAAGCAGTTCCTGGCGCGCCGTGCCCCTGTGGGGGAGCTCCCGGCCCATACGCCGCTGACCGCCACGGCTACGCTGTACTTCCCGCTATCGAACGGGCGCGGCATCCTGGCGGAGCCACGGCGGCTGTCCTTCCCCGGGCAGCATCCCCAGCAGCAGGTAGCGACGCTGCTCTCGGCGCTGTCCGCGGGCGCGGATCTGCTCTCAGGCGTCGCCGATCTGCCCGACCTGAACGAGCTGCTGCTGTTCCTGCCCGAGGTGACCGACCTGGAAAACGGCGGCCGCCGGGTGACGCTCCATTTCACCGCGGATGTGAAGGAGCAGCTCCTGTCCGCCGGCTGCGACCCCAGCGCAACCTTCGCCGCCATCACCACCACACTGACCACCTTTGTGCCCTCGCTCCAGCAACTGTGCATCCTGGTGGGCAACGGCGCATTGACCAGCTTGTACAGCGAGGCGCTGGGGTCGATGCTCTTCCCCGGCGGGCTGATGAGCCGCGCCGACTTCTCCCACGCGCTGATGCGCCAATCCACCGTGTTCGTGCCCGCCGGGCATGGCGTGACGCCGATGCTGCTATCGCTCCCCTACCGCAGCGCGGGTAATCCGCGGACGCTGCTGCTCTCCCTGGCCTCCCCCGAGGTGGGCGCGCTGCCCGAGGGCCTGACGGATGCGGACATCCTGGGGCTGAGCGTGGAGGGGGACACGCTGCTATTGAACCTTTCCACCCGGTATGCGGACGTCCTCCGCACAAGCGAGCTGCCCCAGCGCACGATGGCATACAGCATGGTCAGCACCCTTTGCCACGCGACAGGCACGCGCCGGATGCGCTGCTATTTCGGCGGTGAAGCGGTAGAAAGCCTGGGCAGCAGCCTCGTCTGGAACGGCGAGTTTCTCTTTAACCCTGCGCTGATCGTCCCCTGACCTGGAGGTACCCGATGAAGCTCAAAGCCTATCAAATCGCCACCTGGTGCGACAAGGCCATCCACGGCCGCCATCGGTGGCTCTACCTGGCCGGGAGTGCGGCGTTGCTGCTGCTTTCCCCGCTGTGCAAGCTGTTTTGGCCCGTGGCAAGCGTGCTGCTGATGTGCGGCGCGGTGTTGACGATGTACCTGCTGCATCGTGAGCACGCCTTCGGGAAAGCCTATCAGCGCACGCCCCGTCCCACGGACGCGCAGTGCGAAACGGTACTGATCGACGCGTCCCTCATCGGGCACGGCGTCCGTCTGCGGGCAGCGGCGCAACCGGTGGATGTGGCGGACGGATTGTCCCTGCGCCTGGGCTCGGGCGCGCTGCTGCTGGGCTCGGCGATGGTGCTCACGGCAGAATCGCTCCCCCAGGCGGAACGAGCAGCCCTGCTCAGCGCAGTCAAGGCGCTGAATATCAAGCCCAGCCGGCTCATCCTCCACAACCCGGTGCTGCACCGGATGCGCAGCGGCGGCGTGAACGTCGTGACCGTCCGGGATGGGCTGAGCAACCGGAATTACTACCTCGGCGCGCCCGAGGATGTCATGAGCCAATGCGGCATGATCTGGGAGGGCAATCCCCGCACAATGACGGAGCACGACCACGCGCGCATTGCGGACGCGGCCAGCTACATCGCCCAGGGGGAATGTCATGTGCTGGCCTGGGCCACCGCGCTGGAAAACGAAGCGCCCATCTTCCTGGGCCTGGGCGGCCTGGGCGAAGAGGTGCACCTCCAAGCCCTGCAGGACGCTGCCACATTGCGCGGCATGGGGCTGACCCTCATGCTGGACGCGGGCCAGGAGAGCGACGCTGATTTGGCCACCCTGCGCGCGCTGATGGCGCTGCCCGAGCATCACGCCCGGGCCGATCTTCACCTGACCCCGAACGCCGTCACCACCGACATTCCCCTGGGCATCACCCGTCAGGTCGGGGATTCCCTGGTGGAGCCGGTGGCCCTGCTGAAAAACCGCTTCAGCCTCATTGAGAACACATTGCGTCGGTTTGTTCAGCTGCTGGCGCTGCCCATGGCCATCGCCATCCTGGCGAGCTCCGGGCCCGTCGCGCCGTCGCTGGTTTTCCTGTTGCTACCCGCTGCCATCTGGTTGGGCGTGGATCTGACCGCGCCGCGGCTGCGCTGTACCACGTTTCTCCTCTGCTGTGCGCTGGCATTGCTCACCCGCGCCTTCATGCATACCCAGACGGCGGCGGTCAGTGCCTTGGTCGCACATCTGATGTCAATCGCAGTGGGCTACTGCGCGATGCGCAGGCTGTGCGGGGAGGGCTTCCACTTCAGCTTCCAGCTGCGCAACCCGGCCCTTTGGCTGACCCTGGCCGTTGTGCTGATACTGCTCCTTCTGGTGGTTCTGCTGCTCCTGCGGGGGATGGCCGGGCTGGTGCCCCTGGGGTATGGCGTGCTCATCAGCGCGGTCATGGCGCTGCTCCTGCTGCTGGAGCAAAGGCTGTTTCCGTAAAATTCACAGAATTCGTCCGCATGTTCACCATTCGTTCAAACCCATGTCAAATCTGTCTGTTATCATGTATCCATCAACCGGCAAAACCGGTTCTTACCCCACAGATACTGACAGGAGGTTTTTGTATGAGTAATCGTATCCGTCGCTTTATCGGCTGCGTCGCACTGGCGCTGAGCTGCATCATGATCGGTTCTGCCATGACGCTGACCTTCAATTCCACCGCCCAGGCGGAGAACACCACCGTGGTGCACACCTCCCCCTTCACCGCCGCCATCGCCCAGGTGCGCGACAGCGTGGTGGGCGTGAGCAACTATCAGAAGGTCACCTATGGCAACTACGGCAACGGCTATGGCAGCTTCTTCTTCGGCTACGGCTATGGCTACGGCCGTGACCGCCAGGAGCCAGAAACCAAGGAGCAGCTGGCCTCCACCGGCTCCGGCGTGGTGATCGGCGAGGGCTTTGTGCTGACGAACTACCACGTGGTGGAGGACGCTTCCAGCCTGAAGGTGACCATCACCGACGACGCGGGCGAAACCACCGAATACGCCGCTAGCCTCGTGGCCTGGGACGAAAACCTGGACGCCGCCATCATCTACGCGCCTGACTGCAAGTTGCCCGCCGTCACCCTGGGCGACAGTGACAAGCTGCTGGTGGGCGACTGGGCCATCTGCATCGGCAACCCGCTGGGCTTCGCCAAGACCACAACCGTGGGCGTCGTCAGCGCCCTGGGCCGTGGCATCAAGTCTGAAACCTATGACAAGTACGGCCGCAAGGAAACCATCACCAACGCCATGATTCAGGTGGACGCGGCCATCAACTCCGGCAACTCCGGCGGCGGCATGTTCTCCGTTAGTGGCGAGCTGATGGGCATTCCCACCCTCAAGTACACCGGCAGCTATTATTCCGGCGCGTCCGTGGAGGGCATCGGCATGTGCATCCCGATCAACGCGGTCAAGCCGCTGATCCAGAGCGTGCTGACGGGTGAAATCAAGGCCATCGCCCCCGAAAAGGCCGAGGAGGAAACCACGACCAACAACGACCTGACCGGCAAGCCCCGCCTGGGCGTGACCATCGCCAATGTGAACGCCTCCAGCCGCGCAGCCATGCTCAAGCAGATTCCCCAGGGCGTGTTCATCACCAACGTGGAAGCGGGCAGCCCCGCCGAGAAGGCTGGCCTGGTGGCAGGCGACATCATCGTGGATGTGGACGATACGGTCATCACCGACACCACGCAGCTGATCTCCCTGGTGGGTGAGCATAAGGTGGGCGACACGCTGAAGATCAAGGTGTATCGCGCCGAGGGTCTGCTGGGCCTGACCGCCAACCAGGACGCCCCCGACGGTGAGTACATCGACGTGGAGGTCACCCTGGCCATCGTTGATACGCCCGCGACGCAAGAGGCTGGCGGACTGATCGACGGCAACCAGAAGTAACATACAAATCCGGCCTGCATGGGGTTGCTCATGCAGGCCATCTTCAACACAAGCGCCCTGCCAGGCTTCACCACCTGGCAGGGCGTACATTATTCGTTTGTTTCAGGCATTGCGGCGGCGGGCAAGGCAGCCTTGTCCTCCGGCGCGCCAAGATTCTCCACGCGCCTGGCGAGAATCTTGTCCTCCTCTACCACCAGGCGCACGCTGTCGCCCAGGGCGATGTGGCCCGCCAGCAGCTCCTCGGAGAGGCCGTCCTCCACCGTGCGCTGAATCAGGCGGCGCAGGGGACGCGCGCCGAATTTCGGGTCGTAGCCCTCCTTCGCCAGCTTGGACACCACCTCGTCCGTCCAGGTCAGCGTGATGGCCCGGTCGGACAAGCGCTCCGCCACCTGGCCCAGCATCATGGCGGCGATGGACTGGATGTTCTCCTCCGTCAGCGGGTGGAATACGATCAGCTCATCCACGCGGTTGATGAACTCGGGCCGGAACACGTCCTTCACAGCCTTCATGACCGCGTCCTTCATGGCATCGTAGTTGGTCGCGTCGGCCTTCTCCTTCGCGCCGAAGCCCAACTGGCGGCCGTGGCTGATGGCGTGCGCGCCCGCGTTGGAGGTCATGACGATGATGGTGTTCTTGAAGCTTACCACCCGGCCCGTGGAATCGGTCAAGCGGCCGTCCTCCAGAATCTGCAGGAGGATGTTGAACACATCGCCGTGGGCCTTTTCCACCTCGTCCAGCAGCACGACGGCGTAGGGCTTGCGGCGGACGGCCTCGGTCAGCTGACCACCCTCCTCGTAGCCCACATAGCCGGGGGGCGAGCCCACCAGGCGGGAGACCGTGTGCTTCTCCATGAACTCAGACATGTCCACGCGAATGACCGCGTTTTCGTCACCGAACATGGCCTCGCCCAGGGCGCGGCAGAGCTCGGTCTTGCCCACGCCGGTCGGGCCCAGGAAGATGAAGCTGCCGATGGGACGCTTGGGGTCCTTGAGGCCCGCGCGGGCACGGCGGATAGCCCGGCTGACGGCGCTGATGGCCTCCTCCTGGCCAATGACGCGCTGGTGCAGCACCGTTTCCAGCTGGAGCAGCCGGTCGATTTCCTTCTGGGTCATTTTCGTCACGGGGATGCCCGTCCAGCCCGACACAACGGCGGCGATGTCCTCCTCGGTGACGGTTTCGCCGTCCGTGCCCTGGGAGGCGTTCCAGGCATCGCGCTTGCGGTCGATCTCCAGGCGCAAGCAGCGTTCCCGGTCGCGAAGGCTGGCGGCGGATTCATAGTCCTGATGCTCGATGGCAGCCTTCTTGTCCTTCTCGATGGCCTCCAGCTCCTTCTCCTGCATGCGCAAATCGGGCGGCGCGGTGTAGGCCGCGATGCGCACCCGAGAGCAGGCCTCATCCATCAGGTCGATGGCCTTGTCGGGCAAAAAGCGATCAGCGATATAGCGATCCGCCAGGGTCACGGCGGCGGACAGCGCCTCGTCCGTGATGCGTACGTGATGATGCTGCTCATACCGGGCCCGCAAGCCGCGCAGGATGTCGACGGCCTCCTCCGCGGTGGGTTCGCCCACGCGGACGGGCTGGAAGCGCCGCTCCAGGGCCGCGTCCTTCTCGATGTGCTTGCGGTATTCATCCAGGGTGGTCGCGCCGATGCACTGGAGCTCGCCCCGGGCCAGGGCGGGCTTCATGATGTTGGCCGCGTCCAGGGAGCCCTCCGCCGAGCCTGCGCCGACGATGGTGTGCATTTCGTCGATGAACAGCAGCACATCGCCGCTTTTGCGGATCTCCGTCAGGGTGTTCTTCAGCCGTTCCTCGAACTCACCCCGGTACTTGCTGCCCGCCACCATGCTGCCGATGTCCAGGCTGATCACCCGCTTGTGCAGGAGCATTTCGGGCACATTCCCGGCAACGATGCGCTGGGCCAACCCTTCCATCACGCTGGATTTACCCACGCCCGGCTCGCCGATGAGCACGGGGTTGTTCTTCGTGCGGCGGATGAGGATCTGCGTCAGGCGCTGAA
>JAQXLU010000066.1 GCA_029012285.1 Clostridiales bacterium
GAATCCTGGTCATAGTGATCCCACACCGCTACCGGGATATCCTCCGGCGTAATGCTGCGGTTTACTCGAACAAACCAGGCACTCTTGCGTGCACTCCTGCATACATTGATCGCAATACTTGTCAGCCAAGTCTTTTCTTTACATTCACCACGGAACGAGTCCAATGCTTTGTACGCCTTCAGAAATGTCTCCTGTACAGCGTCCTCCGCCAATTCACGTTCGTGGAGGTAAGCATAGCACAAAGTCAGCAGAGAGGATTGATACTGCTCGACCATGTGCGTCAGCCGTTCTTCTCGGTTGCTGTCCGGGCCCTTGACAACTTCCATCTGCTGATCACCTCCTTCACCCAATTAGACCACGAATATCATAAGAAGTTGAATGCTTTTTCACTTTTTCTGCAAACTATTTTCCAAGAATCTGCATGCCTGTATTCTACATCATCCCTGACTGTCTGTCATCCATTTTTCACGATTATCAACCATGCTTGAAATTTGCCAGGAATCTGCGCGAACTCTTCAATTTTCAAAACGCCCTTTTTACCCTACAATATAAGTGTCCCAAGGGGAAAGCCCCACAGGGCAAAACAAAGAAAGAGGGTGATTCCATTGATGGTCTTCGGGCATGCATGAAGCGCAGACGAGCTTGGCCGCTGCTATCCCAAAGGGGATGGTTGTTCTGCAAGACTCCATAGCATGCAACAGCGCTGAGCGCTTTCATTAGGTTCATACCCCTGACTGCTACTACCCCAACAACAAAAAGAAGGGCAGCACGCAGTTGTGTTTCGTGCGCCCAAAATCGAAAGGAGAATCTCCATTATGAAGAAGTCTTTTATGAAGCGCCTGGTTGCACTGGCGCTGGTCATTGTTTCTGTTTGCTCGATGTCCGCCGTGGCTTTTGCAGCAGGCAACAAATATGTTAAACTGCAGAATGGCGTCAATTTCCGCGCAGCACCCGATGAGAACTCTGACCGACTGGCCATCATCCCTTATAATGGCGGCATGGGCTATCACTACTCTGTAACCGGTGACGATGGTCAGAACTGGAGCTATGTAACATTTGCCGGTAAAAACGGTTTTGTTATCACCAGCGCCCTGACAGATACGCCTACTAACACTCATCCTACATCTCCCGTGCAGGCATTCGGCAGTGAAACCCTTGAGAAGGGACACAAGGGGTATTTCGTTGTTAACGTACAGCTTGTACTGAAAGAATTGGGTTACCTCGATGATGCTGCAGATGGTATTTTTGGTAAAAATACCAAGGCTGCTGTTGAAGAATTCCAGACTGCAATGAACCTGACGGTTAACGGTAAGGTCGGTGAGAGCACCCGAACTAAGCTATGGAATGTATATGGCTGGTGGCTGGTGCAGAACGGTGTCATGATCTATTGATCGTCTCACTATTACAGCATCATAACAAAGCAGGGGGTTCACCAGCCCCCTGTAATTCATTTTTTAGTGTAGAAAACAAGAGCAATCGAAGAGTTTTCCTTCAGAAGCAATATCTAAAACAAGCCCTTCATTACTCATAAGCACATACCAGTTTTCTTCGTCAGCAGACGAGAGCGTTACAATCCATACAGGCTCTTCCCCCCACATATACCATTCATTATCGACAAGCTGAATGTCAACTTCCATCGTGTCAATAGTCACATCATATTCCTGTAATTGTAGTGCTTCTAATGCAGTATCTTTTACCATCTGCCGCGAAGCCGACTTTTCATTTGGCGTTCCCGGTGTACAGTTGTCAAATATCGTGCTGTTAATTGGATAATATGGCGTTCCAGGTCCTTGCAGAGCGATTACATCACCTTCATTTGAAATTGCCACACCATATGCTTGTCCCCACCCAAATCGGATCTTCCAATACGGTTGATCTGTAGGTGCTCCGTAATAGTTTTCTGTATCAATAACAAAAACGGCATCCAGATTATTGTGTATGAAATCTTCCCTGTGGACATCAAAATGCATCTCAAGTGCATCAACCGCAATATCAATCGCTTCATCTTTACCAATATCCGCATAGGACACATTCCCAATCGCCAGGATTAAAAATACTAACAAGACTACTGTTTTTCTTTTCATGATAGCTTTACCTCCCACTCAATTTTCTTATTATACTTTTATGCGGTAAGTCATTGTGTATGTGCTCGCACAGCTAAGAATGAACTCACCTCCTCATAGTATTAGACGCATGTTCGATTAGAATTTTGAATTACTTCCGAAAAAAACCTTAATGCGATGCGATTATATGTAGGTGAGATCTGCATGTAATTTGCCAGAAAGCTGCGCGAACTCTTCAATTTTCAAAGTTCATATTGTGTACTACAATATAGGTGTACCAAGACATCACAGAAACGAGGTGATCCCCTTGGCCTGATCGGAAGGCGTCATTGGTTCCTCACAACGAGCTTGGCCGCTGCCATCCCGACGGATGGATGTTCTGCAGGAATCTTTGCACGCCACAACCAGCACTTCTGCATACTCAACACAACGAAAGTGAGGCTACCAAATGAAAATGGCTCTGGCTGTGGTGCTCCTTATGAGCTTGCTATTCTCTATCTCTGTTGCTTCTGCTGATGAAATCATGTACATCGTAGGTTATCCCGATACATTCCTCCGCCGCGACCCCTCCACCGAGAATCCCTATCTTGCCCGTATGCCCTATGGGTCTGCTGTCAGTGTTATTGATGAAGGGCGCACATGGTCTCTCATCTGCTACAATGGGCAATATGGGTACTGTATGCGTGAGTTCCTCAACGAAGACGATCCCTACTATCTGATGGAGCCGCGTCCTGAATCCGCCGAGCAAGCTTTCGGAACCAATCTCCTGCGGCGTGGGAACAAGACACCCAACATCTTCGTCATGAATCTGCAAATTTGCTTGGTTCAGGGGGGCTACCTCGAATGTAACCCTGGTGTGGACGGCTACTTTGGAAAAGACACGAAAGTCGCCCTTGCTGAGTTCCAGAAAGAACATGATTTGGAGGCCAGTGGAGTGGCAGGTGATATTACCAAAGCTGTGCTCTGGGATGAGTACGCTGATTTACTGATGCAGATTGGATATAAGCGTTGAGACTTGCTCGTATTGCATGAACTGCAATACGAGCTTCTTTCTGAAACAAAGAGAGACATCCTTTGGACATGCTATACTGGTATCGTCGAAAGAGTGAAGGACACCTGCGAGACCAGGCAGGCAATTTCTCCTTCGACATGTACTGGTGCACTTCGGAACAGAAGCACAGCAGTACCGTGACCCCAAACCCCATAGAAGACACAGGCCGCTCAGGTTATTTTTTTATGGTTCTGGATTGTTTCGTATACATACTTCTTTATCAGCATTCACATTCAGTATTTGAGTTGATGGGAGGGTTGATTACTGTTCCATACTTCCCAACCTGAGTTTCTCGCAGCCCGCCTCGACCAAGTATTGTTGTACTTCATCAATAGAATCCATGAAAAGGCAGTCAAGGATCAGTTGGTAAACTAAATGCTGTTTTGTTTGCCTGAATAAGAAACCGGCTTTCTCAATCATCTTGCGAGACAAGAGAGGCGGAAGATTAAGTGCGATGCAAATAGCGATAACTTGATCCAGAGAGTATTCTCGCCGTTCTTGTGTGCGAAGTCTTGATATTGTTCTGCTTGATATTCCTGCTTTCTCCTCTAACTCCTCAATGGTTACATGAGCACGCTTCATTAAGTACCGTAGTGCGTCATGAAAAGCAACGGGGAGGTCATTGATTACTTCAGACATTACCGAGATTTTATCTTGTAAGCTACTGTTATCCTTTAGCTGTGCGAATTCGACATAGTGACGGTTATACTCTTCGTCACTATTCATTACGCCAAAGTGATAGTCAGCAATTCCGCATTGCTCGTATATACTTAGAAACCGAAGGCAACACTGATCCACATGAGCATTTGCCCACGGTGTAAGCCTTGGACCGGATTCTGTGAAATGGATATACTTGGCATCATTTATACATACATGTCCATCCACAAATATATATGTTCCACAATTGAGTTGTTCACGGAAAGCTTTATTCTGTTCATATACCGATAGGAGATTTTTCTTATCAATTACAAAGCTGTAGTTTCCTCCGCCGTTGCTTATTGTGAAAGCAAAAGGGTCAATATATCGACCATCTATATAGTTAAGGGCGCCTTTTGCAGCAATATGACCCATTTGAATTAGGCGAGCTCTTACTCTGAATTTGGGAAGCTCATACTCTCGAGCGATCCTACGAGCCATCCTATCATATTTCGTTCCAGCATGATAATTCATCGCTGATTGCTCTACCCAGAGTTTTGAAACTAATGGCTCCATCATCTTTAATGGCATCATTAGTCCAAAACTTCCACGTCGAGCTTGCCATTCCATCCATTTGAGTGGATTTGCTGGTGTTTTGTCATTATGAATCACAACGCGCTTTGTTTTTAGGATGCTTATGTCACTGTTGTGCATGTCCTGAAGCCGAAAAAACATGAAATGCCAATCGTAATGAATACATTCATGATATATTTCCAGTTGGCAATAGTCCTTATGAACTGCATTGGTGTTTATAACGATAGTACCAGCCGGGATGTCAATGACTTGTGGAATATCGAGTACATCACCATTCTTATCGACCTGCTCAATTGTTACACTACCAGAGTCGAAGAATAGTGTGCTGAGTGCTGTTTGCTGGTGAAATAGTGGATAGCGAGCAACCTTGAGTCCCATTCTGTCAGCAAGAACATAAGCATTATGCTCCTGGAGGTCATTTAGAGCGTCTGGGCAGTGACGAAAAAGTAAAGTTTCAGCTCCTTTTTCTACCTCATCTTTTCTTAGAATTGGTACGAGGTAATTGCTGAGCATCCACATATTCCGAATTGGTTTTTCGTCAAGTAGTCCGCATTCTCCACACGTAAAAGACATCTTCGTGCTCATATCCACCCATAATTCACAGTAGAGACTAAACGCATGTGAATGCTAAAATGGACTTGAGCCACTTTGGGTAAAATGCCAACGAATATTTGAGCCACCGGACTATATGCCCTACAATAGTCACAGCACTATTGGAAGGGGCGTTGAAAGGTGGTTACAACCTTGGATGTTTACAAGGAGATTCGTCGGTTGCAGTTGGAGGGCGTGACCAGCCAGCGCACAGCGGCGAAACGATTGGGGATCTCGCGGAACACGGTGAAGAAATACTGGGAAGGAGACAACGTTCCGTGGGAGCACAAACCCTACAACCGTGATGCGACAGTCATGACGCCCGAAGTGGTTCAGTTCGTGAAGGACTGCCTGGATGAAGACGATGCCGTCAATATCAAGAGGCAGCGACATACGGCACGCCGGATATACCAGCGGCTTGTTGAAGAACGCGGCTTCACAGGCAGCGAATCCTCCGTGCGCAACCTTGTACACGACATGAGGGCGGCACGGAGAATCAGTCAGGTTTTCATCCCACTGCGATTTGCGCCAGGGGACGCGATACAGATCGACTGGGGTGAGGCCACGATCATCATGGACGGTGAAAAGGAGAAGGTCAACCTCTTCTGCGCCCGTCTGTGCCACAGCTGTGCGCCCTATGTCATAGCGTACAAGCGGCAGAATCTGGAAAGCTTTCTGGATGCCATCATCCACACGTTTCAGTACTTTGGCGGCGTTCCCCGGCGTCTCATTTTCGACAATGCCAGAGTTGCGGTGAAGAGCGGCTTTGGTGCTCAGGCCGCAGCCCAGGATGATTACAGCCAACTGGCTGCCCACTATGGCTTTGAGCCGGTCTTCTGCAATCCCGCTTCCGGCAACGAAAAAGGACTGGTTGAGAACCTGGTGGGCTACATTCGCCGCAACGTCTGCGTCCCGCTGCCCCGGGTGAAGAGCCTGGATGAACTGAACGCGAAGCTGCTGGCAAAATGCACTCAGTACCTGAATCACCAGATTGAGGGCCGTCCCGACAAGGTCGGCGTAATGCTGAATGAGGACCAGGCAGCCTTGCAGCCCATGCCCCGCTATACGCCGGACATCTCCAAGAAGGTGTATCCCACGGTTGGCCGGTATTCCACGGTTCTATTCGAGACGAATCACTATTCCGTCCCCTGCAAGTATCGCGGCAAGGCAACCACGGTGAAGGCTTATCCGAACCACATAGAGGTTTGGATTGAAGGTACCATGGTTGCCCGGCATGACCGGCTCTTTGGGCGTAAGGAAGAATCGCTGGACTTGCAGCATTATCTCCCGATCCTCGCTCAGAAGGGGCGTGCAATACGCTATGCCCGGCCTGTGCAGAACGCCGTTCCAGCCCAGTTTATTGATTGGCTGGAATGCCAGGAACTTACAGCCAAGGAGATCGTGGAAATGCTGACCCGGTGTCTGGAAGTCGGCTACATTGCTGTTATGGCCGGGATCGTGTCTGCGAAAGAACAGCCGGCAATTCAGGATGCCGTTACCGTTCCTCCTGTGGATCTCGAGGCGTATGATTCCCTGTATGGAAAGGGGGCTGCCGTCTCATGATTGACCACAGAGAAGAGCAGATAAAGCTGCTGTCCAAGCAACTGAAGCTGCCTACATTCGCCAATTACACGGATATCCTGCGCCAGGCCAAGCCCAACGCGGATTTCAGTGATCTGCTGCTGGATCTGCTCATGACTGAGGCAAATGCGCGGCAGGAGAACCAGAACCGCAGGCGTCTCAAAGCCGCGGCGTTCCCTTACCAGAAGACCTTGGACGATTTCGACTTTACCCAGCTGAACGAGAGCGTCACTCCGGTGTTCATTCAGGAATTAGCATCCTGCAAATTCATTGATGAACACAAGAACATCGTCATGATTGGCAATCCCGGAAGGGGCAAGACTCACATTTCCATTGCCATTGGACTGAAAGCCTGCCTGCAGGGATATCGGGTTCTGTTCAAGAACGCCGGAAGCCTTTCCACAGAACTGACGGAAGCCCGTGACGCATACCAGTTGGGTCGCATTGAACGTCTGCTGGATAAGACGGATCTGCTGATTCTGGACGAGCTCAGCTACATGAGTTTCAACAAATACGAATCTGAGCTGCTCTTCAAGGTCATCTCTGACCGCAGCGAAAGGTCCAGCACCATCGTCACCACCAATCTGCCGTTCTCCCGTTGGACGGAACTGTTTGAGAACAACACCCTGGTTTCGGCACTGGTCGACCGGCTGACCTTCCGCTCCCATGTCCTTGATATGAGCGGCCCGTCCTACCGGCTGCTTACCGCTCAAGCCAGTGCAAACCAGTAACGCCCTGGGGCTCTGCCCCAGACCCCGGAGTTTATGGCTTTGGTTTCCAGGGGGAGTGTCGCGCTCACGCGCAGGTCATTAGCGTGAAAAAGGAGCAATACCAAGCGGTATCACTCCCCCCGTAACCCCATGGACGCCCCAGGGTCGCTCTCCAGCGTTGCCCCTTACCTTCCATGGGGAAAGACACTATTATAGTACCAGTATCAGGGGGTGGTGTCAAGAGCTGCGGTGGCTCAAGTTTCATTCACACGTGGTTCAAGTATTCGCTGTCACTTTTGGCGTTGGTGGCTCAAGTATTCGTTCGCACAAGTGGCTCAAATATTGGTTAGCACTTGGCTCAGATTTTCGTTGACATTCACATAAACGCATGCGATTTACATTCTGTTGCAATATGGATATCAATGTGTACATCAGCCAATAGTGTGTAGGTGTTATAACGCCAGAAGCACATTTCGCGAAACTCACAATTGCTGGAACTTAATCTCATGTTGCTGTTCAGTTGTTCAGCTATCTTGTGTAGAGTACCACCCGAAAGCTGTCGGTTAATTTCAGCAAGAATCAGCCTCTTATGGTGTTTGAGGATATACTCTTGCATTGATTGTACTTTGGGTACAATCAGAGATTTTCGCTTTGTGCTCTGAGTAGCTTCTACCTCAAAAAAATCTGTTTCATCCCATAAGGTGTGATTGTCTGGGAGAATAACACGCGGCGTGTCACCCTGCATTTTTTGTTGTCCTCCGCATAAGTACGAGATCGAGCTCCTTTCATATACTAAGCAATACGAATATATTATAGCAAACGATTGTTCTCTTGTAAACTTGCGTTAGAAAGAAAACTGGGGTTAGCAACATCAACTGGTGAAATAGGGAACTTGTAATCAGCGACAAGAAACTTATGAGAGTAGATGTAACTTGCGGATAGTATCTGCTCAGCAAGTTTCGTACATTAACTCTGTTCGGAATATGTTTGAAGAAAGGAACAGCATTTGTCACAGATCTGTTTGCCCATATAGGTATGTAGATTGGTGGATGTGTAACAAAAGATGCAGCACGGATGGTGTTTTTTCAAGATTATCAGATTGTTTTCTACATAGATTTCAACTAAGTCTTTTGCATTAATATCCATGGTGCGACGCAGCTCAATGGGGAGGACAATGCGCCCGAGGGAATCGAGCTGACGGACAATACCGGTTGCTTTCATAAATGAACCTCCAGGAGTATATTTCATTATATTATAGCGCATTAATGGCCTAAAAGGCACAACTTGAGATAAAAAATGGAGTACTTGGAAATTTGTCATGTCTCCTTGCTATCTATTTTCCTGTGAATGCAAAAAAGATAGGGGTCTATGTCTTTAATATTTTGAAAAGACATGTGCGGTTTTACGATAATTATGTTCTATATCCAATAATCCGGTTTTACTGAGATCGGAGTCTATTCTGATTTAGGAGGGGAGACAATGAAAGTTTTTATCTCTCATAAGCGCGAGGATGCAGCTGAAGCAGAACGTGTTGCGAGGCTATTACGCGTTCATGATGTTGAGACTTATCTTGATATCTTAGACCCTGTTGTGTTCAATGACGGCAAATCGCTTACTGATCACATTAAGAATAGCCTCAACTCATGTACAGACATTCTCGTAGTTATGTCTAGTGCTACTAAGTATTCACAATGGGTGCCTTTTGAGATCGGTATGGCCGCTCAGGTGGATCTTCCCACTGTTACTTATTTAGCAGAGAGGGTTCAACTTCCTGACTACTTAACATACTGGCCCTGCCTACGAGAACTGGCAGATATAGGCAAGTATGTTGCGGTGCGTCGCAGTACAGCGCTTGAGATCCAGCGGCATTATCAAGGAAGATATGCCGTTGCAACCGCTGAGAAAAAGGCGCATGAAACCCGTATGTTCTATCAGAATCTGAAAAACACTTTGAAATAACTGGTACAGTAAGTTATGCTGTAAATACATAGAGTAGGAAAGGATGACATTATGAGGAAGGCACTATGTGTAGGTATTGACAGTTACAGCCTCATTGACGATTTGGCAGGATGTGTTCATGATGCTAATGCTGTAAAAGCTGCACTTGAGAGAAATGGGGATGGCACACGAAATTTTGACGTGAAGCTCATGTGTGCTACGAGTGAGTCCACATATATCACGCGCGGAGCTCTGAAAGACGCTGTAGAAGATCTGTTCCGAAGTGAAGATGAGATTGCTCTTTTTTACTTTGCAGGACACGGTTCTCTGGATGCCTGTGGTGGCTATTTGTGCACTAGCGAGAATTTTCGCATTGATGATGGCTTCTCGCTGAATGATCTGATGCAATATGTTGCCAAATCACCGGCGCATAATAAGATCATTGTTCTGGATAGCTGCCATAGTGGTGCTGTTGCCGGAGTACCTAGTATGCCAACCTATTCTGCGCTGGGTAATGGAACAACAATCCTTGCTGCCTGTGGTCCACGAGAAGGTGCAGCTGAATATGATGGTCATGGTGTGTTCACTGCACTATTCACCGAAGCGCTGTATGGTGGGGCGATGACACTGCTTGGAGATGTCACGCCTGGTAGTATTTATGCCTATATTGATCGCTCACTGTGCGCCTGGGATCAGCGCCCCATTTTCAAAGCGAACATCAGTAGTTTTGTATCCTTGCGCAAGTGTGCTCCCCTCATTAGTGTTGGAGAGCTTCATAAACTAACGGAGTTCTTCGAAACACCTTCTTATGAGTATCCGTTGGATCCAAGCTATGAACCTGATAAGCACGAGGTTGAGGATAAGTCGGTGAATAAGGAGCATGAGGAGATTTTTGCTCTGCTTCAGAAATATGTGAAACTGAACCTTGTTGTGCCCTATGGCGAAGAGCATATGTATTATGCTGCAATTCGTAGTAAGGCTTGTAAGCTTACTGTACAGGGCCAACACTACTGGAATCTAGTAAAGAAAGGAACTATATAAGCCAGAAGGCTGTGTCTGTGATAGATATAGAGGAGGTTCATTATGCTAAATGTATTCATCCCTCATCGCTGGAATAATGATGATTATGCAGAGATCAGCGCCTTGCTTGATCGCACCAAATTCAAGGTGCGCGACTACTCTGTTCCGAGCTGGGCTCCTTTTGATGCGATTGATCGACGGTACAATCTGGATCCGCAGCTCCAACGGCAGATTAAGTATGCCAGCGTGGTGGTTTGCTCTAATCGTCCCGCTAATAATAATGGAATGGCAATGGATGAGATTAAGTATGCACTTAGCATCGGAAAGCCAGTTGTTGCTGTGAGGATTACCGACAATACAAGTACCGCTATTACAAGTCTTGGGATTCCCGTGGTTGCAAAGCGAAAAGATGCGCTGGAGAACTGGATTATGCGTAATACCTGATATGCATTGACTATTCCTGGGCATTCTAATCATAAAGAGACCGCCTGATGCGAGCTGCATCAGACGGTCTATTTAACTACACAGGGATATCAATATGTGCGTTCGTTGGAACAGCGAGTTATGGAATGGCCATCGGCATCATAGGTTGCCCATACGCGGTATGTGCCACTGCCGATATAGCTTGAATAGTCAACAGTTGCAGAGTAAGCATAGGCATCGTAGAACTTAGTTGTAGGCGCCGGTAAGGAACACACATAGGACCAGCTTCCGTCATCATTTTTGATTTCTAGATAACATGAAGTGACTGAAAGGCAATCTTTAGTATCATATGTCACAGCTCTAAAAGAAACCTTTTTGGTTGACTTAAGAGTGGTAGAGGCAGAATCAAACTCAGTATCAGCATATGGAACAATTTCTTCAGAAAATGCTATACCCATTATGATGAAGAGACTCGCCAAGCTAACAATCAGAATCCGGAAGAATATTTTACTCATGTGAACACGCTCCTACTATATTCTCAAGTATTGATAGACTTTTCTCAATTGAAATCGATCCTGCCACTTTATACACTGTGGAATCAACAATCCAGGTGAATGAGTTGGCTTCGATATTGGAACTAGTATAGACAGAGGTACCACAGATATCTATGTGCTCACCCTCATTGTCCTGCTCAAACGAAATGAATGCATCTTCAATATCTGTATAATGGTATATTGTCATCACGACAGTTTCATCGGTTGTTGATAGTGTATACTTGATGATCAGCATGATAACTTCAGGTTCGACAAAAGCGGTATATTGGGTGTCCGTAGCGCTTAACGCGGATGGGTCGATTATTGTTGGAATGAAACCTAGGAATTCACAGAATTCTTTCCAATCATGTGTCTTCATGGTAGCATAATGGTCGTGCTCAGCAATGCTGTTCATGATGAGGTCGATGTTAACGTTGTGCCCCTCAATGATGTATTGCTGCTCGTCGGAACTAGAGTTCTGCGAAAACCATCTGAAACGTATTGCGCCCTGTGTAAGACAGATGAGTACAACAAACGCTGTGCAAACGAGCGCTATTCGCTTTGCAAATCCAACTGAGGAAGTATTTCTAGAATGAATCGGCGTTGCAACCTTTGTGTGCTGTCCTATGACTTTTAAGTATCGATCCTTAACGGAGACATACTTCTGTTCTTCTGTGGCTCTAATCTCCCACAGAAAATCTTCACAGGATTCAATGAAGTCGATGTTTGGTGAGTCTTTAAGGTACTCGGTTTCGATTGCTATGGTAAGTCTTTTGACAATATCATCGTATGTTATTCTGCCCGATAACACTTCCTGACGAAGCTTATCAATGAGCATACGATCATTATCCATTATCATCACCTCCTTCGTCATCTATAGAACAGAAGAAGCAGTAAAAAGCACGGCAACTTATAATGTTTCTTCAGCTTTTTACGGATCCGGCTTATTCGACCTCGAACGGTATCATTACTTACACTTTCAAGGATGGCAGTCTCTTCTGTTGTAAGGCCACACAAGAAGTGATCATAAAAAGTCTCAGCTTCATCCGGGGTCAGAATTGCATTTGCGACTTCTTCAAGCTCCTTCAAACGAGGATAGTGATCGAACTCGTCGAAAGCATCAAGCACGATATGCAGTTTCTTGTCAGGATTGTCGTCAATAGTCTCCTTTGCATCTTCGTATTTCCAGTGCTGTTCACGCTTAATGTTTAGCAAGATATTCCGTAAGCTTACTTTGAGCCAGCCGATTTTGTTCGGATGCTTCATAAGAGACTCAACATCCTCGACGGCTTTCAGGTAGGTATCTTGCACTGCTTCTTCTGCGATCTCTCGCATGTGAGGTTGGTAGCCGAAAAAACGGTAGGCGTACTTTGTCAGCACATCCGCGCTTTGAAGGGTCAATTCGCGCAAGTAAGTTGCTTGTGCTTCAGTTAGTCTCTTCTTCATAAGTGCAGTGTGCTCCTCGTGAGAAGTTTATGTCCTGAGATGCCCACGTTCTTTACGGCATCTCCTTTATCTCTTTGAATACTTGCTTCATTTCTTGAACCAAATGAACAATTCCATTTCGTTCGGCAGGAGAACAGTCTGCAAGCAGCAGATCGACTTCTTCCGACAATTGCCTCTGTGATTCTGGTGAACGATTATACAAGAGTTTGTCAGCTGAGATCGCGAGGGCGTCGCATACTCGTGAGAATACTGCGACGCTCATTTGCTGATCACCTTTCTCAATGTGGCTTACATATTGCGCTGAGATGCCAGCTTTCTCAGCGAGTTGTGCTTGCGTTAATTTCAGCGCGATTCGTTGCTTCTTAATGCGTTTGCCCAACTCTACTACATAGTGATCCATGAACTCCTCCGACTATCTCCTTGATCACTACTATTGTATTGTTTCTTGTCCGATAGTAGAATATACTATAGTTATAGACTAAAACGATAGTGATAGTATTACATGATTTCTTCTTTGCCAGATCAACAAATAGGGATGCTTCGTCTCCTGTCACTCAATGCGTGATGCTTATCAGATTAAGTTATGTTCTATATCATCTTGTCAAGGTGTACACCATATGCGCGATCAGAGAGTGCGACTAAAGCACTTGAGACAGGTTTGCCGTCTATGCGTTATCTATCGCATAGCGAGGAAACTGCTAAAAATGTGCATGCACAAAGGTGTAGAACTCTTTGATTGCATTACAAAATTGTATGTATTGACTAAAATGTTCGATGATATTCGATTAGTGATTGTACAATACGACGAATTTTCGTGATGTACCAATATATGGATAAATCACGACAAAAGGTTGCGGGTATTTTTGCTATCTTTGTTTCATCCCGAACCGGAAGGGGTGAGCATGTCTGAATCCGACTGAGCGGCGATCAGCGATTTTTGCTGTAATCACTGCGCGGCGATTTGATTCATTTCTGCATTTGGCAGAAGAATTTGACGTCAGCGAACGAACGATTCAGCGTGACATCATGCTCCTCATGCTTTCCTATCCTGTGGAAACGGTTCGGGGGCGAGGCGGCGGTGTCAAAATCGCGGAATGGTTTGATCCGGATAGTCCGGTTTTGAACCCAAAGCAAGTTTTATTGCTACGCAAGATCGAACCATTACTGAATACTGAAGACAAGGTTGTTTTGAACAGTATCTTACTTCAGTTTTCACCTCGTTGATCTAGCATCAATCCTTATTGAGGCCAATCTGCTAGATCATGCTGTACCTTGACAAGTGAATAGCGTGTTCAGGACGTTCCCATGTGGAGAAGCGGCTTATGGAGCGGCGCGATGATGGCATAGCTGGAGCGATAAACGTGATCCATAGATCCTGATGTGGCAATCAGGGCGCGATGAGGATACATGGGCATAATGATACTTTCTCACGACCCCGCAAAGACTGACGGGGAGTTCCTGTGGCATACGCCAGTCCGGGGTGGACAGCGGTGCATATGGGGCTATGATGCGGTGCCCGCCGCAGCCTGATACACGCATTGTTTTCATCAATGAATGGAAGGAGTGTTCCACATGGCATTTGCCGTTGCTTCTAATGTCATAACAAACGAAAACCTGGTTGACATTCGTGATGTGAAGGTAGATAAGACGCTCCCCAAGAATGAGCGCATAGCATCCTTCATTCGTCAGATCAAGAATCCCTATCATTTCCGTTGTGGTGATTTCGTAATCACAACAAGGTTTACTGAGGGGGGACAAACCCTTGAACAATGTCTGCAAGGTATCCTGCGTTGAATCGGCAAAGTCGATTTTGTTTTTGATGAGTGCTATAATGGTCGTGGAAAAGGATGACCCCCTGGCCTGACAACTGCTCATTGATCGCGGGACTTCCCGGGAGAAAGGAGTGGAATCATGCCAAAATTCAGAGCGACCAAGTACATTCGCCTCTCTTACACCGATGATCGGAGCACTGAGAGTGACAGTGTAGGAAACCAGAGGAAGCTCATTGACGATTTTGTATCCAGGAATCCGGATATCGAGATCGTTTCGGAGCGAATTGACGATGGTTACAGCGGTACGATCTTTGACAGGCCTGCATTCAAGGAGATGATGCAGGATGTTATGGATGGAACGATCAACTGTATCATTGTAAAGGACTTGTCCCGTTTAGGCCGCGAGTACATTGAGACAGGACGGTACCTTCGCCGGGTTTTCCCCAGCTACGGCGTTCGCTTCATTGCCATCACGGATGGGATCGATACTGCCCACGATGCCTGCGCAGATGATCTTGCTGTATCGGTCAAGAACATAATGAACGAAGCTTACGCAAGAGACATTTCTGTGAAGACCCGTGCAGCTTTGCGAGTCAAGCGCCGTAACGGTGACTTTGTTGGTTCCTTTACGGTATATGGCTACATGAAGTCTGAAACGGATAAGAATCAGCTTGTGCCAGATCCGTATGCGTCACGGGTTGTGCAGGACATATTCCGTATGCGGCTGGATGGCCTGAGTGCCAACAAGATTGCCGGCGAACTGAATCGCCTTGGTATTCTGTCGCCAATGGCGTACAAGAAGAACCACGGTATCCCGTACGCCCGTAGGGGCTGGAGTGCCGACAAGGATGATTGCAAGTGGTCAGCGACCACGATTATCCGGATATTACAGGATGAAGTGTATATCGGAACCCTTGTCCAGGGAAAACAGGGATCGCCTCATTTCAAGATAAAAGAGATGGAGCAGCTCCCGGCTTCTGAATGGATTCGTGTTCCGGATGCTCATGAGCCGATCATTACCCGTGAATCATTTGAGCTTGTGCAGCGGATCAGAGGACTGGATACCCGATCTGCCCCCGATCAGAACGGGGTGTACATGTTTTCCGGTTTGCTGATCTGCGGCTGCTGCGGCGGGAAGATGATCCGGAAGACTAACAAGGTCGGTGAAAGAACCTACCATTACTATTACTGCCCGACCGGGAAGAAGGGATGCACGCACCCGACCATGCTCAAGGAAGAAACGCTCGCGGCATGTGTTCTGAACCTTCTGAAAGCGCACATCGGCAATCTCGCTTCCCTGGAAGCGCTGCTTGCCGGGATTGATCAGGACAGTATCAATCAAGCGCTTGTCAAGGAGTATCGGGAACACATTGCTGAAAATGAGCAAACACTTGCCAAGGCGCTGGAATATAAAGCGCGCCTGTATGAGCATCTTGTGGCAGGGGACATCACACGTGAAGAGTATGCGACCTTCAAGGAAGACTATACTCGCAAGGCGGCATCCGCGCAAGAGAGTATCCGACTTCTGCAGGAGAAGCTGACTGATGTGTTGGAGAACAAAAGCGAGAGGAATCGCTGGATCGCTAACTTTACACAGTTCGCTGAACTGGATGCGCTGGATCGAAAGGCTCTCATTCATATGGTGAAGTACATCAGGGTAATATCCAAGACAGAGTTTGATGTATCCTTTGCTTTCCAGGATGAGTACAAGAAAGCGATTCAGCTGCTTGCAGAGGCTTCCCGCATGGCAACAGAATCCGGGAGTCACCTTGCAGGGGCTTCGGCTGGCAGAAAGGTAGGATGAACATGGCGAGAAAGAGCAGAAAGAACTTGTCACCTGTGGTCAATGAGGAATACTCATTTGCTGGCTGGCGCGCTGCCGTTTATGTCCGCTTGTCTGTTGAGGATTCCCGAACCCGCACTGACTCCATTGAAACGCAGCAGATGATAATTCATGAGTTCCTTGAGGATCATCGGGATATTCAGGTGTTCGATACCTACATTGATAACGGAACGACCGGAACGAACTTCCAGCGCCCTGCCTTTCAGAGGATGTTGGATGACATTGAAAGCGGCAAAGTGAACTGTGTGATCGTGAAGGATCTGTCGCGGCTCGGCAGAAATTCCATTGATACCGGGTACTACATTGAACGCTACTTTCCTGGCAAGAAGGTCAGATTCATTGCTGTCAATGAGGACTATGATACCGAGCAGGAACATAGCGAGCAGGACGCTCTGATGATCCCGCTGCGCAACATGATCAACGAAGCCTATTCCATTGATATTGGCAAGAAGATCAAAGCGCAGCAACGGCAAGCCATGAAAGACGGCAAGTTTGTCGGAGCCCGCGCTCCTTATGGCTATCGGAAGTCGCCTGATGATTGTCATCAGCTGATTGCCGATCCGGTGGCCTCCAAGGTGGTTCAGCAGATGTTCCAGTGGGCTGCAGAAGGTGCTGGTATTAACACTATTGTTATGAAGCTGAATGAAGCTGGTTACTTGCCGCCAAGCCTGTATAAAGAATCCATCAATGAGTTCCCAGACAAGGTGCAGCATTATCGCCTGAGCGCCGGTCATTGGTCAAGCTGGTCAGTACGCAGAATCCTGTTCAATCAGGTTTATGTAGGTGATCTGGTTCAGGGCAAGAGCAAAATCATCGACCATCAGCAGGTTAGGGCTGATGAAGATGAGTACACCATTGTACAGAACACGCATGAGGCAATCATCAGCCGGGAGCTGTTTGAACAGGTACAGCGCCTGATTATACAAGCGGGGCAAAAAGCCGTTGCTGCAAGGAAGAAGTCCTTTTCTCCTAATCCACTGAAGGGACTGGTGTTCTGCGGACACTGCGGCAGAAGCCTACACCGTGGCGACAATGAGCGTAAGAAGAGTGATAATGTATATGTATGGGCATGTCTGACACGCTATAGATATGACCGCAACGGCTGTCCAGGCGTTCATATCTATGAACATAAGCTTATCGCAGCTTTAACCGAACTGCTCCAGAATGAGCTGGATACCGTGCTGGGGAGCCTCGAGCTGGCTTTGGATCAAACTGATGAGGAGCAGAGAAAGGTCGAAGCTATCCGACGTGAGATCAGTGCCTGCCGGAATGAGATTCAGCGGCTGCACGGTCTCAAACGAGGGCTGTATGAGAATCTTCTGTCCGGGGTGTTGACGCAGGAAGAATACCAGTTCATGCGAACCAGGTACAACGGACAGGTTGAGCAGCAGAACAGTGTTATGAATACTCTTGAAGCGTCGCTGAAGCTGCTGCATCAGCATGACCAGCTCCGTTCCAGGCTTAAGGATGATGCGCAGTTCCTTCGGAACCGTCCAGAACTGGCTGTTGAGATCATCAATCGCCTGATCAAGCGAATCGAGATCACCCATGATCGCCACATCACGGTGTACTACACCTTCACAGATGAAGTGAAGGCGTGGATGGGGGCGCATAGTGAATGAAACGATATGTGATTGCCAAATACATCCGGCTATCCCTTGAGGATACCAAGTATGAAAGCCTGAGCATTGAGAATCAGCGGTTGGTGATCGATACGCATATCGCTGGAATGCCGGAATCAGACTGCGCGGAGATTCTTGAGTTTGTCGATAATGGCTACTCCGGCACAAACTTTGAGCGCCCGGAAGTGCAGCGCCTGATTGAGTTGGTACGAAGTAATCGTGTTGACTGCATCATTGTGAAGGACTTCTCCCGATTCGGGCGTAACAGCATCGAAACCGGCTACTTCATAGAGAGAGTTTTCCCGTTGTTCCATACTCGCTTCATTGCCATAGGTGATGGCTTCGATACGGACGAACACAGAGGCGATACGGGTGGACTTGAGGTAGCTTTCAAGTATCTGATCAACGAGCAGTACAGCCGGGATATGTCGATCAAGTGCAAGAGTGCGAAGTACGCAAAAATGCGTCGGGGAGAGTATCAGTCAAAGGAGTGCATCTTCGGTTATCGCAAAGGTGCAGACGGCAAATTGGAACCCGATCCGGATCAGGCTCCTGTGGTGCGGTTGATCTTTGAACTGGCGGCATCGGGCATGGGCTTCACTGCAATTGCCGCAGAACTGACCAAAAGGAGAATACCAACTCCTGGCGAAGTTAAAGCAGCTAAGGGAAACGGCACATACGATGTGTCGCGTTGCAATGGCCGCTGGAACACAAGTACTGTCATCAGGATTCTTGATGATGAGCGGTTCCTTGGACACTATGTTCAAGGTGTCCGAACTGTTACGGAGATCGGTGGACACCGGATCAGAAAAAAGGCAAAAGACAAATGGTTCTTTGTGCCAGATCAACATGAGCCCATTGTGGATCGGGAGCTTTTCGACAAAGCGCATGAGGGCCAGATCCGTTTTAACCTGAAAAACAAAAAAGTCCGCAACACGCCGTTGTGCGGGAAGGTCATCTGCGGTTGCTGTCATCATGCTCTATCATATTACCCGAAGAAGGAGCCGGTGTATGTCTGCCGTGTCTCCCGCATGGATGAGACGCTGGCTTGTTATGGATTCCAGATACCTGTGTCGGATGTTTTTGAGGCTGTATTCAATGTCGTCAGACAGCAGCTGATGGCTGCGGCGCCGGTAACGACGGATGGAGATCCGGCATTATCGTTGGCCGATGTTCATCAGCAGCAGTACGAAGATCAGGTCGCCGAGATCATGGAATCCAAGCGGTTGCTGTATGAGCAGCTCATTGCAGGCGAAATAGAGGCAGACGCCTTTCAGCAGAGCAAATCATCCCTTGATGAAATGCTTGCGAAAACAAAAAGCACCTTTGCTGCGATAAGAGCAAAGGCTGAAGAAAAGCAGACGGCTGAAAACAGACAGCAGCAGAGGCGGCGGATACTTGCTGATATGCAGGCTGAAGGCACCTTTTCCAATGAGCTAGCGGAACAGATCATTGATCGCATTCTGATCTACCCGGATAAGCGGATTGAAATCATTTATAAGGTAGCTGATTTGTTTGCGTAAGTAGTCTACTATGGATATTCGGTTGATTCTTTGCGGAATACCGTGTATAATAAGTACAATCTGATAAGGCACGGAGGATAAGATGAGCAATCTGCCCACAACTACAGATCAGTTGAAGCAATATGAGCAGCGCATGATCCGAACTCACTGGGATGATGCAGAGGAGAAGTGGTACTTCTCCATTGTCGATGTTGTCCAGGTATTGACAGACAGTGTTGACGGCCGCAAGTATTGGAATAAGCTGAAGCAGCGTCTCAAAGCCGAAGGAAATCAAACGGTGACAAATTGTCACCAGTTGAAAATGCTTGCTTCAGACGGCAAAATGCGCAAGACCGATGTAGCGGATGTGGAACAACTGCTGCGTCTGGTGCAGTCTATTCCATCACCCAAGGCAGAGCCGTTCAAGCTGTGGCTGGCGCAGGTAGGCAGCGAACGAATTCAGGAGACGATTGATCCCGAACTGAGCATTGATCGTGCGCTGGAAACCTATGCCCGCAAGGGATACTCCCGCGAATGGATCAACCAGCGTTTGCAGGCGATCCAGGTTCGCAAGGAGCTGACAGACGAGTGGCAGAGCCGTGGTGTACAGAAGGGCCTGGAATACGCTATTCTTACCGATGAGATCACCAGGGCTTGGTCGGGCTTGTCCACCCGCGAATATAAGCGGCTCAAGGGCTTGCGGAAGGAAAATCTCCGGGACAATATGAGTACCACCGAGATTGTTCTGAACATGCTGGCAGAGACGTCCACTACTGATATTTCCCGTGAAGAACAGCCGCAGACCTTTGCCGAGAATCGAGCTGTGGCGCAGAAAGGCGGCGAGGTCGCTGGCATTGCACGTCGTGCGTTGGAAGAACGTACTGGTCGGCCTGTTGTAACGAGTAAAAACGCGATGGATTTCCATCAACTGCTGATGGAGATTATTGTAGATTCAGCTGCATTGCCAGAGAATCCTGAGAGAAAATGAAACCTGATTATCCAGAGGACAGTCTAAATTAATGGGCTGTCCATTCTTTATGCTGGCGATATATCCATAATGGTCATTTGGGTGGAATATAGAATATGCTTCGTTGACTTGATGGTGAAAATAGTTTTGTCTTTAGCTTGACATAAGGGTGACGAAGATCATGCAGGCGAATATCGCGCAGGCCAGCCTTCTTCAGCATTCGCTTGAAGCCAGCGGAAAGCGTGTTTGGCTTCAAACGCTGTCCCATTTCGTTGACACAGATATAGTCAAGATACTGTGTGCAATTCACTCTGATTCACCTCCCTCAAAACGCCGGGGGCAACAATCACCAGCCGCAACGGCTGGGTGCGCAGGGTCGATACCTCATCGACGGAGTAGGGGCAGTAGCGATACACGCAGGTCTGAACGGGGTCAAATGGTCGATGCAGCCGACATGACCGGCACTCAGGAAGAATGCCGTCTGTGCCGCTGTCATACTGATCGTTCTCCGGTTCCTCCATCAGGAGCCTCATTGCGTTAAAACCGCCTCGGATTGCCATGGGAATCATTCCTTTCTGTTACGGATTTTGAGCAGCAAAAGCAGCCCCCGCTATGCAGTACGCATAACGGGGGACTGGAATGGAAATGTTCAGTTATCTTGCAAAGAAGTATCCATCTGCTTGAACGTACTAGACACAGTATTAACTCAATTACTCAACAATGCTACCATATTTATCAATATATAGCCGCTCGCCATTGATTTCAACTTCGGCCACTCCATTAAGGAAACTTGCATCTGCCCAGGAGAAAATGCAAGGAATGGCCAATTGCAATGAACTGTCCAAATATCCATAAAGCCCATCTTTTTCAACCAATAACCGATCTTCGCTAAAGCCATCCCCCCAGGCAAAATGATAAGGTGCAATACTGTGAAGGTTTCCTTCAACATCCAGTAAGTATTCGCCTCCATCGGAAATGACGCACGCATAGCCATTGTGGAATCCGTATGCAAACTCAAAAAACCAACCAGTAGTAGTTCCATCTACTGAGTAGAATTCATAAAGAGAACCGTTCTCTTCATTATGAGAAACTACATAGAATCCATCCTCTGGAATGGTAACTGAATCGAAGATACACGGTGCGAGCAGCCTCCCGCTTGTATCAATTAAGCCCACTCCACTGTCTGTATATACGCAGGAGTACCCATTTGAAAACCCAGAAATTTCAGAATAAATTGGAGAAACAATAACATTTCCCTGTGCGTCCATTACGCCCCATAGATCATTTTCCTCATAAACAACAAGCTGTTCATCATCGGCGCTTTCAAAAAGCGAAAGACTCCACCAACCAGCTATTGTACATAAGAGAAATAACAAGACCAATTTCTTTTTCACGGTTCAACCTCCACTCTTCGATTCTCTGAACGTACACGGCGTTGATGAAGATGTCAACCAGGCGGCGGAAATCCGGATCGGCGGGATCGCCGTCGCGGAAGGCCTTTATCCTTCGGTTTTGCATTCCCCTTGATCCGGTTCCATCTGCTTTTCCACAAGCCGTGCGAATTTCCCCTGTCTGGCCATCAGTTCCTCAAAGGTGCCCTGCTCAGCAACTCTTCCTTCGTCCAGTACGACGATTCGGTCGCAGTTTTTGACCGTCGACAGTCTGTGGGCGACCATCAGGACGGTGGCCTTCGTCTCGAAAATGGCATCCAGCACCTTGCTCTGCGTCACATTGTCCAGGGCGGAGGTCGCCTCGTCCAGCAGTAGAATTGGCGGGTGGGCCGCCAGCGCGCGAGCAATCAGAATCCGCTGCCTCTGTCCTCCGGAGAAGCCGCCGGTTGCCGTCTCCGAAATCTCCGTGTCCAGACCATAGGGAAGCGCCTTGATCACATCTTCAAGCTGCGCCCTTCTGGCCGCATCCCAGATGTCCTCCTCGGTCAGCCAGTCGGACGTGAAGGCGATATTGGAGCGTACAGTACCCGGGAAGACGCGGCTGAACTGAAAGACGGATCCCACATGCTTGCGCACGGAGCGATGATTGAGCGTCTGCAGCGGTTTCCCGTCATAGAGCACCGAGCCGGCATTCGCCTTTTCAAGACCAAGGGCGATTTTTAGTAGGGTGCTCTTGCCACAGCCGCTTTCTCCCACGATGCCGATCTTTTCGCCCTTTTTCACGGAGAACGACACCCCGTTCAGACACCGGCCTGCCTGAGCGCC
Source organism: Clostridiales bacterium (assembly GCA_029012285.1). GTDB lineage: Bacteria > Bacillota > Clostridia > Christensenellales > Aristaeellaceae > UBA11524. Next base: position 22,509 of record JAQXLU010000066.1, read on the forward strand.
GTAGGAGAAGACGATATCTTGAAACTCGATGCTGCCACGCAGCGCCTTGACGTATTCCGCACTTTGGGACGTTTCCAGGCTTTCCTCCCAAAAGGACTTCACCTGCTCCGCCAGGGGCTTGACCTTGAAAAAAGAACTAAACACATAGATGATCTGCTTGACCGCGCCATCCGAAAGAGCAAAGGCTGCGTGAAACGAGATGTAATCTGCCCGGCTGACGCCCGAGGGCACAGCAATACCCAGCAACAGAATCACACCAAGGGAAGAGATGGCTGACATGATGAGCCCGCTGAGCTTGATGAGTACCGGCTTGTTATGGACGTAGTGCAGCATCTTCTGGTAATACATGGCCCATTTGGCGTAAACCCTTGCTTGTGCACCTGAATTCTTGATCTTCTGCATCCCCTTGATGGTCGCATAGTTGAAATTGGACAATTCCATCGAAATGTCCATTTTCTTCTTCTCATTCTCCGCCGAGGCTCGGCAGGTCAGAAAGGAGACCGCCAGCTTAGCCACAAGAATCCCCAGCGCCGGAATTGCCAGTGGCGGCGCAAAGAGAAACATCTGGGGAATGTAGATCAGGGAAAACAGGCCTGTCAGGGACAGGTCAAACACGATGTTCACCAGCAGCGTGGTCAGGGTTCTGACATTGCTCACCCGCTGGGAAAGGCGGCCCGCTGTGGAGCTGCGGAAAAAGTAATGGGACAGGTACAGCATTCTCGCCATCACTGCCGCCTGGGCCGATGTGGTGATGCGCGTCTTCGACCTGTGCAGAAGGAGCGATTTTGCCGCTCTGATGCACGCCGTGGCGGCGCCTGACATGAGGAACAGCAGCGCTGCCATCACGAGCGGGGCATAAGCCTCCTGACCCCGGGGCAGCAGCGTACCCAACACCGCGTGATGAATTTGCGGGGAAACCGTGCCCATCACGGCTGCCAGAGCCATGAGGACGCAGATCGGCACAACATCCCGCGGCGTGAACAGCTTGAGGATGAAGCGCACAAAACGCCCGAATGTGAAGGTCTCCTCGTTCAAGGGGCGGTAGATGACCACGGCCTGAGGCTTCAGCGCCATCCCTTTGCCGACTCTCCCCGATGCGCCATTCGCCAGACAGAGGTAGCGATACCCAAACACTGTCGGGAACAGCCCGACAGCCTCTCCACTCTTCAGGAAGCCCAGCATGACGTCGGTATCCCGCTTCCATGTCCTGGGCTCCAGCTCCACCTTTTCATACATCATGCCTTTCGGCTCCAGAACCCTGTCCAGCATTTCCTCCAGCGTCTGGCAGCCATAGACATAATCCGCGGCGATATCCCATTGATTCAAGATGTAGCGGAGCATTCCCTGAGCGTCATCGATGCTTGTTTCCTGGAAAGAGCCCGGTTTTCCGGTGCCAAATAGGCTCTCATCCGCCTGCCGCTCCAGCTGACTGTCCCGCTGTTCCCGCTCCAATAGCTGCTCTGTATACAGTCCCATCTTCTTTACCTCACTGCGCGTCAATCAGCTGACGGTAGAGCGTGCCCTCCTGGGAAAGCTCCTCATGTGTTCCCCGCTCCACGATCTTGCCGTTTTTCATCACCAGAATCTGATCACACTGCCTGACCGTCGAGAGCCGGTGCGCCGCCAGGATGCAGGTCGTCCCCTTGTTCCGGATGGCCTCAAAGACCTTCTCCTCCGTCAGTGCGTCCAGCGCAGAGGTGAATTCATCCAGGAGCAGAAGCGTGGGCTCCTGGGCCAAGGCTCTGGCGAGCTCCAGCCGCTGAAGCTCGCCGCCGGAGTAATTCCGGCCGCCTTCCAGAACCGGTGCGTCGTAGGTTTCGCTGTTGCGCATGATTCTTTCATGGATCTGGGCGCCCTTGCAGCCAGGATCATCTCGTAATCCTCAATGGTCCTGTCCCACATCTTCAGGTTTTCCTTGAGGCTGTCCTCAAAAAATGTCAGTTCCTGATCAACGGAGCTCACCGAGGCTCGAAAGACCACCTCCGGGATTTCTGCCCTGCGCCTCCCGTCATAGAGGATCTCGCCGGAAGATGGATTGTACAGGCCGGCCAGCATTTTCAGCAGCGTGCTTTTGCCGCAGCCCGTCGCGCCGACGACGGCCACCATCTGCCCCGGTTCTGCCCGGAAGGACACATTGTCAACCGCCAACGCGTCCCCGGTGTGGTAGCGGTACGACAGGCCACGCACCTGAAGCGCGCCGTTTGGTTTGTCCATCATGCCCTGGGCGGGTATAGGTTTCTCGCCCTCGTGCGCCAGAATGTCGTCCACGCGTTCCATGTCCGAACGCATCATTTGCAGGGACTGTCCCGTCGTCATGAACGTTTTCAGCGAAGCTCGAACCTTGGAGAACATCGCCTGAAAGGCGGACAGCATGCCCATGGTGAAATTGCCGTTGATGATGAACAGCACACCCCCGAACAGCAGCACCGCGCTCATCAGTGTGTCGTACGCCCCGCCCAGCAATGCCTGGTACGCGCTGAGCCGCTGGGTTTCCTCCTGACTGCTGCGGTATGCCCTCTGCGACCGGATCCATTTGGTAAAAAAGCTGCGTTCCGCGCCGAGGGACTTGATCGTTTCGATGTTGTTCAGGCCATTGAGCAGCGACGTTTTCATGGCGCTGGTGTTTGTTCGCAGGCTGCGGTAAGCGTCCGCCTGTGCGCGCTGCATATATAGCGACAGCGTCAAATACAGCGCCTCGATGCCCAGGCACACCAGTGCAAGCGTCGGCTGATCATAAAACATCAGCACCAGATACAGCAGGGTTGTGATGCTGTCGCAGAATCTGGGCAGCAGCTTTTCCAGCAGCGAGTGGCCGATGTAGATGTTCTGATCCAGCCGCTCCATCAGTTCGCCTGCAAAGTTCTGCTCAAAGAACTCCATGGGCAGACTGAGCAGCTTTTTGTACAGCTTCGAGCCGGAATGGGCCGCCATGCTTCGGCTGATCTGTGTGATCCTCAGGGCTTCATAGGCTGAAAACAGGATTCTGACGGCAAGCGTGATGCTCATCAGCAGGAGAACAGCCGCATACCCCCGGTGTGCTTCGTCCCCAGCGACCCGGTCGAGCATCACCTGAACCAGAGCCAGCGAGGTCAGGCTCATCAGCGCGCTCATACCATGTGCGCCAGCAATTGCCGCCGCGCTCCGGCGGAATTCCGCCATGCGGCTTCCGATTCTCGCCCACAGGCTGTCTGGCTTGCCCTCCGGCACAAAGTCCGGCCCCGGCATCAGCTCGAGAACCTTTCCGGTACAACCCTGGAAAAAGGCCTCCTCCCTGAGGCTGACCGCACCCATAAAGGGGTCATTGAGCCGCACTCTTCCCCTGGAAAAGCTGGTTACCACCACGAAGTATTTTCTCTTCCACTGCGCAATGCAGGGCAGATGAACATGCGCCCATTCATCCCGCTTGACCCGCTTCACCTCGCTGTCAAGCCCAAAGGCCCGGGCCGCCTGGCACAGATGCTCCGGCGTCGATCCATTGCGGGTATTCAGGCACTTTGAGCGGATCTGCTCCATGGGAAGGTATTTGTGATGATATGCAAGCATCATGGCCAGCGCTGTCGCGCCGTTTTCGCCGCTTTGCATCTGTATGATGACAGGAACCCTCATTCGTTTCTCCTTCTCCACGTTTATCGTTCATCCTTCAGGAAATCCCGATAATAGGCATGGACAGTGGTTCTGTACCCCAACTCCCGCATCTTCGCGTATTTCGCCCGGTATTGGCGGTCGGACAGCGTGCCGGTTGCTGCATAGCGGATGTACTTCTGCATGATCGCATCAATTCTCTTGAGACCCTTTGTCGTCGTGATCACGGGGAACGTCCAGACCGTCCAGTTCAGCACATGCCGGTTCTCATCCTGGTGAAAGAGAATCGCGTTGACCTTGCTGATCATGCGGCGCATGGCCTCCTCGTCAGAAAACCCATGCTTCCGCTTCAGGTACAGTATCCTCTCAGCCCTTCTTTTTACTTTCCGCTCGATTTTCATGATGGCATGCTCGGAAATATCGATCTCTTTGCCGGAAAAGCTGAAGCCCATCATCTCAAAGGGTTCTCCCGGCATGTAGTTCCGGGTCTTCTCCTCATTGAGCCCGAGCCCCTTTTCGCACAGCATGGCCTCCAGCAGCGCTCTGCATTGCAGCATCTGCTCCCGGTTGTCTGTCAGGATCAGAATATCATCGGCATACCGCGCATAGAAACGGCATTGTTCCGCAAAGTGCTTATCAATGTCCATCAAATACAGATTGGCGAGGAAATTGGAGAGCGGCATCCCGGGGATTGCGCCGGGATGACCTGCGGTCAGCACGCCGTCCACCGTATAGGTCCGCCGGAGCAGCAGCCAGTGAAGGAACTGGGCGAAGGCGGGATCACCTGCAAACACCCGGTCCGTGATCCCAACCAGCTTCTCTTCATCAATCGAATTGAAATAGGCCCTTACATCCGTCCGGACTTTATAGCTTTCGTTAAGGCGGGGAAGCCTGCCGAGTTGCTTGGATAGCGTGACCGCGTTCCGGCTCGTGCGAAATGAGTAGAGATTGTCAGTAAACAGCGCATCATATCGTTCACCTGCGACAAAGGCCATATAGCTCATCAGCATCCGGATTTCCGGCGCAAACAGATAAAGGATGCGCTTATTTCCGCCGAGGCTTTTTTTTATGGGCTTTTCTTCTGGCGGGTCAATAAAAAAATCCCCCGCGGCGAGGCGTTCAATCGCTTGTGTGTAGCTTTCACTGAACACATACGCCCGGAGTTTCTCCTTTTCACGCTCGCTCACTCCGATGGCCTGATCCCTGTGCATAGTAAAACGCGTTTTGGTTTCACTTTGCAGCATCACGTCAAAAATCCCCATGGCCTTCTCCTTTATCCACAACGTGCATGACAGCGCCAGATGGAAAGCAACAACACAAAGGGCCTGCACCAGCAGGCAACGCCTGCCAACACCGGCCCTTTGCATGGAATTGTACATCCTAAAGCGAGAGGAAGGGAACATACTTGAGGAAATGAATATTGATATACTCTCTATTCGCAAGGCCATCCGCCTGCAGGATGATTTCAAGGGCCTTGTGAATATTGCCATGCAGGCACGCAGGACGCGCATCCCTTCCTTTCCTGCTCATTTTACCACAGGCAGAAGGATTTGTAAGCGTAAATGTTTCATGACAATGAAATACTCGATGAGGCTTCCTTTTTGTTGCTTTGTTTACAGCTTGCCCTATGGCAGCCCCTCTGACGATTGCACTCAACCGATGATGAGTTTGCTTGTATCCAGCGTGAGCCCCTCGCCCCGGGCCACGGCCTTGCCATCCTTCACCTGCACATCCACCAGGGTCAAGCCGGCATCCAGATCAATGTGGGTGGTCTCGCCATCGTCGTCGTACAGGGTGAATGCGGTGCCGTGATCCAGCCAGCCCAGCAGTGTCAGATGCGTCCCGTCCACCCCGGCAACATACTCGGCGGGCTTGGACAGCGGAATCACCTGACCGCGCCGGATGAAGAGCGGGAATTCGTTCAACGCCAGGTCGATCCAGTGATCACCCTTGGTCATGGGCACCAGGTCGTAATCCGCCGCGCTGCGCAGGCGCACCAGGAGCATGTCCTCGGGCAGGTAGACATAGCGGCCCCGGGCGTTCTGCTCGTAGACGGGGGCGATCATGCACGCGCCGGCGAGCATCAGCTGATCCTCCACGCGGCAGGCCCGCTTGTCCGTCGGGTAGTCGAAGGCCAGGGGGCGGAAGAGCATATCGTCCTTGCAGGCAGCCTTGACCAATTCGGAATACAGGTAGGGGATGAGCGCATAGCGGACGGTCAGGGTGTCGCGCAGCTGCTCCCAGTTGCGGAAACGATAGATCTCCTGGTCGCGCGTGCCCATGGCGGCATGGTTGCGCATCAGCGGGGTGAACACGCCCAGCTGCAGCCAGCGCTGGAGCAGATCCTCGGTGGTATTCTGCCCGAAGCCGCCCAGGTCCGCGCCGGTGTAGAGGAAGCCGCACATGTTCATGCCGGGCAGCTCCCTCAGGTTGAGCAGGATGTGGCTCCACCAGGAGAAGTTGTCGCCCTGCCACACGCCGCCGTCGCGGTGCGCGCCAATGAAGGACGCGCGGCTGAACAGCAGATGGCGCTTGTCCGGGTTGAAGGCCTTCATGCCCTGCGCACCGGCCTTGGTCATCATGGCGCCGTAGAGGTTGTGCACCCGGTCGTGGCGGACGCGCTTGCCGTCGATGAGATGGTAGAAGCGGCGGTAATCCTCCATGGAATTGGCCGTGCCGGTGAAGGCGTCCTTCAGCGCAAAAAAGTCGTACACGCCGATGTTCTTGCCCCGCAGCTCCTCCGCCTTGGCGTAGGCGGCTGATAACCCCTCTTCGGAGTAGAAGATGGCCGGCTCGTTCATGTCGTTCCAGAAGGCCTCCACACCAGCCTCCAGCATGCTGTGGTATTTGCTGCCGAACCACTGGCGCACCTCGTCCCGCATGAAGTCCGGGAAAACCGCGTGTCCAGGCCAGACCGCGCCCACAAATACGCTGCCGTCCGCCTTTTTGACGAAGTAGTCCTTCTCCATGCCCTCGTCGTAGGTGGGGTCGCCGGGGCACTCCTTTACGCCCGCGTCGATGATGGGCATGACGCGGATGTGGTCAGCCTTGAAGTCAGCGATCATGCCGGGCAGGTCGGGGAACTTCTTCGCGTCCCAGGTGAAGTCCTTGAAGTCCTCCATGTAGTCGATGTCCATGGACATGGTGTCCAGGGGGATATGGCGCTCCCGGTGGTTGCGGACCACCTCGCGCAGATCCTCCTCGGTGGAATAGCCCCAGCGGCTCTGGATGTAACCCAGCCCCCACTTGGGCGGCAGATAGCTGCGCCCGATGATATGGCGGAACTCCTTCACCGCGCCGATGAGCGTATCCGCCTCGATGTAGTAGGCGGAGCAATCCCCGTTTTCGCAGGTGATGACGGCTTCGTCGCCCCTGGTGTAGCCCAGGTCGAAGGTGACTGCGCCGGGGTCGTCCACATACAGCCCGAAAATCCCCTGCTTGCCGGAGAAAATCACCAGGTTATGGCAGGCGTACAGGGAGGCCTTGTCCTCGGTGTGGGCACAATCATCGGAGCACCAGGCGCGGTAGCGGTGTCCGCGCTTGTTGATGCCGCGCACCGTTTCGCCCAGGCCGAAGATCTGGTCATCCTCGTCCAGCGCGACCCGGAAGGACAGCGTGCCTTCGCCCCGGGTCACGGTGAAACGGGGCATCTCGTCCGTGCAGACGGGCTGGGGGAGATAGATGGCGCCGGTGGGGATGGGGGTGCCGTAATCGTATCTGCGGATCATGTGCATATCCCTCGCTTGTTTTGATGGTGCGCGGGTGCCGCGCGTTGCCTATAGGTTTCGGCAGGAAGGACGTTTTTCCTGCCGAAAACGTTACCAATCCTCGAAAAGTCCACAAAAACGCCCTCCGCGATAGAGGGCGGAATGGGCTTGTTATGCGTTTGCCGTGACCAGCTTTTTCACCTGCAGTGCCCGGGAGGTATCGCCCACCAGGATGGCGCCGACGACCTTGCCGTCCACGGAATAGATGCGCTCGCCCGGCTTGGCTTCCACCTGGTAGGTTTTGTCCGGATTGCGGCCCACATCGCCGATGGCGAACAGCTCGGTTTCAAAGCCGTGGAAGATCAGCGGGCGCGGCACCACCTTGTAGGCAGCCTCGCCGCCCGCCGCATTGACGCCTGCCACGCGGCCCATCTCGGCGGCCTCGGCCCACAGCGCGTAGGAGAAGCCGCACACGGCGCAGTCGCCCGCCGCATAGACGTCCGGCGCGGAGGTTGCCATGTGGTCGTCCACAATGATCTTGCGATCCACCTGGATGCCTGACGCCGCCGCGATTTCTGCATTGGCCCGCACGCCTGCGGACACCAGCACGATGTCTGCCGGGATGAGACGCCCGTCGGTCAGGTGGAGGCCCTCATCATCCACAAAGGCGGTGCTGGCCCGGGTGAGCAGCTGCACGCCATGCTTGCCCATGACCTGGGTCAGGTGGGCGGCGGCTTCATCGTCGATCTGCCTGGACATGATCTGCTTGTCGAACTCGATCACCGTCACGTCCAGTCCGGCCTGGCGCAGCGACCAGGCGGCCTCCAGCCCCAGCACACCGCCGCCGATCACCGCGGCGGTCTTGGCGGTTTTGGAAAGGGCACGCACGCGCTCCGCGTCCGCCATGGTGCGCACTGCGATTACATTGGCCCTGTCGCTGCCCTCAAAGGGCGGGATGAAGCACCGCGCGCCCAGGGCATACACCAGCTTGTCGTAGGGGAAAAGGAGCCCGTCCGAAAGGGAAACCGTCTTGGCGGCGGTGTCGATGGCGGACACGGTGCGGCCCGTCAGCACCAGAATATCGCGGCCGGGCGCGTCGTACCAGGCGGCGGTTTCCAGCGCCAGGTCAGCGGCGGTCAGGTCGCTGAGTAGCTGCTTGGTCAGCGCGGGGCGGTTGTAGGGCAGTGCGTCCTCGTTGGTCAGCAGGACGATCAGCCCCGAGGCGTCCTGCTTGCGGATGGCCTTCGCCGCGGAAAGGGCCGCCATGCCGCCGCCCAGAATCAAATAACGCTTCATATTCAATGCACTCCTTTGCAGTGAAATCCCTACTGGCATTATACCACGTTTTGCAAAAATGGAAACCTCCCGCGCATAAAAAATGCGGCGGCGCACATGCTATCCCCCGAGGTGATGAAGCATGAACTGGACGCAAAAAGAAACGTCCCTTCTCAAGGATCTGAAGGATCAGGAGCAGCTGTGTGTGGAGAAATACGGCGAATACGCCGCCCGCGCCAACGACCCGGAGCTGCGCACGCTGTTTGAGGACATCCGCCGCACGGAGCAGCAGCACCTGCAGACGGTCTGCGGCTGGCTCGGGGAGCAGCCTCCGCAATCCAAGCAGCCCGAGTGCAAGCAGACGCCCGCCAAGGACATGCGCGAGGCCATGGAGGCGGACAAGTACCTCTGCCAGGACGCGCTGTGCACCGAAAAGGAGGTTTCCGGCGCTTACAACACCAGCATTTTTGAGTTCCGCGACCCCCAGGTGCGCCAGCAGCTGCATCAGATTCAGGGGGCGGAGCAGAAGCACGGCGAGATGCTCTACCAGTACATGGCCCGCAACGGCATGTACCAGGCTCAGTAACCCAGGGGGGGAGCTGTCGCAGACGGCTCCCCCTCGCTTTATGATAGCCAGACGGCCATTCCCGCCGCCATGCCGCCCTCATGCGTGATGCTGATGAGGATGCGTCCGCCCTTTTCCGCCGCCTTCCCGGTGAGGGTGACGACGGGCTGATGGAGCTCCGTGTGGCTGATGACGATCTCCGTCATGGGGAGGGTCAGCCCCGTGCCCAGGGCTTTGAGGACGGCTTCCTTCGCGGCGAACATGCCCGCAGCGGTCTGTGCTGCGACCGCGCCCCTTTCGCGGATGTAGCCCTGCTCCTCCTCGGTGAACATCAGCCGCAGGGAATGTCCCGCTGCCAGCAGACGCTCCATCTGCGCCACCTCGCACAGGTCGATGCCGATGCCCAGCACGTTACACATAGCCCATCACCCCCCGCACGGACACGTCCCCCGCCATAACCGAGTGGAGCGTGCCGTCCTCCGTGCGCACCAGCAGCGCGCCGGAGGAGTTGATGTCCTCCGCCGTGCCGGTCAGGTCAACCGCGCCGCTCACATGGACGCGGCTGCCCAGGGTGACTGACCTGGCGCGGTACAGGGGCGCAATGCCGGCAAAGCCCTCCGCTTCAATGGCGGCAACGGCATCCTCCAGCGCCCGCAGATACGCGGCGATGATTTCGCCCCGGTCGGGGAGCGTGGCGTGCTCCTCCAGGGAGGTGGCTCGGTCTGATAGCTCCGGTGGATATGCGCCCCGACGGATGTTGAGCCCCGTGCCCGCAACGACGAACAGCCCCTGCGCGTCAAAGCCCATTTCCAGCAGGATGCCGCAGAGCTTGCGCCCCTGGAGCACCAGGTCGTTGGGCCATTTGATGCGCGCGTCCAGCGCGGTTACCTCCTTGATGGCTTGAGCCATCGCCAGTGCGCAGGCGAAGGTGATCAGCGGCGCGTCCTCTGCCCGAAGGGCTGGGCGGAGCAGCACGCTCATCCAGATGCCTTGCCCCTCTGGGGAGGCCCATACGCGATCCAGCCGGCCGCGACCTGCGGTTTGGCACTCGCACAGGCAGAGGCTGCCGTGGGGCGCGCCCTGCCTCGCCAGCTCCTTGAGGACGGTGTTGGTGGAGGTCAGCGTGTGTTCATAGTGGTTGATGGCGCGGCCCAGAGCATGGGTGGACAGCAGGGGCGTCCAGTGGGCGGGCAGGATGGACATGTGATCAGCTCCCGAAGCATTGATGCCTGTATTGTAGCTGATTTGCCGCCATCTGGCAAGCCCCGGCGGGCAGATTTGGCTTGAGAAGCAACCGCACGCATAAATTCCGCCCTCTGGCTGAAAATAATGCGGAAAACCATTTACAAACGGCCTGGAATCTGTTAGAATAACCGATGGGTCTGTGAACCTCCCGCGCAGGCGGCCGATCACTCCGACGGCGCACTTCGTAGGAAGGCGATTGCCCAAGAATACCGCAGCGATTGCCGCTGCAGGAAAAATGGAGGAATTCCCATGAATCTGGCCGAAATGACCAAGTCCGAGATCATCGCTGCCTTTGCCCAGCACGAGGGCGACACCGGCTCTCCCGAGGTGCAGGTCGCACTGCTGACCGCTCGCATCAACCACCTGAACGAGCACCTGAAGAAGAACCGCAACGACCATCACTCCAACCGTGGCCTGCTGCTGATGGTTGGTCAGCGCCGTGGTCTGCTGGAGTACCTCAAGAAGACCGACATCGAGCGCTACCGTGCGCTGATCGCCAAGCTGAACCTGCGCAAGTAATGTGCGCAGGCCCTGCGGCCCTTGTGGAGCTTGCGCTCCCGGGCGAAGGGCAGTGACACGATCAACAGGCGGGTTTGCATGCCAAGGGCCGCCGCAGGGAGCATCTCCCCCGGCGGCTCTGCTTGCGAACCGCACAAAAAGACGGTCGAAGACCGCGGCTCTGCTTGCGAATCGAACGGAATTGTACACATGCCCGGAGATGTTATCCCTTGAAAATCCCAGCGGGGTTTTCATATGATAGCATCTCCCGGCTTGGAGGGAAGGGCGAGGCGCTCTTTCCGGATGAAGAAGAAGGAGTGTGTCATATGGAATCCAAGAAGTATACGATGGACCTGGCGGGCCTCCCGCTGACCCTGGAATTCGGCAAGTACTGCGAGCAGGCTGCCGGTTCCGTGTGGGTGCACCTGGGCGACACCGTCGTGATGGTCAACGCCACCATGTCCCCCGTGGCCCGTCCCGGTGTGGACTTCTTCCCCCTGGCGGTGGACGTGGAGGAGAAGCAGTACTCCGTGGGCAAGATCCCCGGCGGCTTCATCAAGCGTGAGGGCCGTCCCACCGAAAAGGCGACGTTGACCTGCCGCCTGATCGACCGCCCCCTGCGCCCCCTGTTCCCCAAGGGCATGCGCAACGACGTGCAGGTGGTGGCCACCATCCTGTCCGTGGATAAGAACATCCCCCCGGAGATCCCTGCGATGATCGGCTCTTCCATCGCCCTGGCGGTGTCCGAGATTCCGTGGGGCGGCCCCACCGGCTCCGTGGTCATCGGGTTGGTGGATGGCGAATTCATCTGCTGCCCCAACGAGGAGCAGATGGCCAAGTCCAAGATGCACCTGACCGTGTCCGGCACCCGCGACGCGGTGCTGATGGTGGAAGCCGGCGCACAGGAAGTGTCCGAGAAGGTTATGCTGGACGCCATCATGTTCGCCCATGAATGGATTAAGAAGATCATTGCCTTCCAGGATCAGATCATCGCGGAGATCGGCAAGGAAAAGGCCCAGGTCGCGCTGGTTGTCACCGGCGACGACGTGAAGGCCGCCGTGCGCGAGTTCGCCTACGACAAGTGCAAGTGGGTGTTCGACACCACCGAGCGCGAGGAACGTCAGAACCGCGAGGCCCAGGTGAAGGCCGAGACCGTTGAGGCCCTGGGCGCGCAGTTTGAGGGCCGCGAGAGCGAGATTGCTGATGCGCTGTACTACCTGAACAAGGAGATCATGCGCAAGAAGATCCTGGAGGAGGGCATCCGTCCCGACGGCCGCAGCGTCACCGAGATTCGCCCCATCTGGTGCGAGGTTGGCGTGCTGCCCCGGGTTCATGGTTCTGCCGTGTTCACCCGTGGCCAGACCCAGGCCCTGACCGTGACCACCCTGGGCTCCACCTCCGAGGGCCAGGTGCTGGACGGTCTGAGCAACGAGGACTTCAAGCGCTACATCCACCACTACAACATGCCGCCCTACGCCACCGGCGAGGCGGGCCGCCTCAAGAGCCCCGGCCGCCGCGAGATCGGCCACGGCGCCCTGGCGGAGCGCGCGCTGCTGCCCGTGATCCCCTCTGAGGAGGAGTTCCCCTACGCGCTGCGCCTGGTGAGCGAAATCCTCTCCTCCAACGGTTCTTCTTCGATGGCCTCCGTGTGCGGCTCCACCCTGTCCCTGATGGATGCGGGCGTGCCGATCCACGCGCCGGTTGCCGGTGTGGCCATGGGCCTGATCAAGGACGCTGAGACCGGGAAGGTCTGCGTGCTGACCGACATCCAGGGCCTGGAGGACTTCCTGGGCGACATGGACTTCAAGGTCGCCGGCTCCATGAACGGCATCACCGCCATTCAGATGGACATCAAGATTGCAGGCATCGACCGCAACATCCTGGAGACCGCGCTGGCCCAGGCGCTGCAGGGCCGTCTGTTCATCCTGGGCAAGATGCTGGACTGCCTGGGCGCGCCCCGTACCGAGCTGAGCAAGTGGGCTCCCAAGATCGTCCGCTTCACCATCAACCCCGAGAAGATTCGCGAGGTCATCGGACCCGGCGGCAAGATGATCAACAAGATCATTGCCGAAACCGGCGTGAAGATCGACATCGAGGACGACGGCCGCGTGTTCATCTCCACCCCCGACGCCGAGGCTGCTGCCAAGGCCCGCAAGATCATCGAGGGCATCGCCAAGGACATCGAGGTGGGCGAGGTGTACACCGGCAAGGTGGTGCGCATCATGAACTTCGGTGCCTTCGTCGAGCTGCTGCCTGGCAAGGACGGCATGATCCACATCTCCAAGCTGGACAACAAGCGCGTGGAGAAGGTCGAGGACGTGGTGAACATCGGCGACGAGATCGAGGTCAAGGTCAACGAGATCGACGCGCAGGGCCGCATCAACCTGATCCGCAACGACATCGAGTACACCGCCCGCGATCAGGAGCCCCGCCGTGCCGAGGGCTTCCGCGGCAACCGTCCTCCCCGCCGCCAGTGATGAATGACGGCTGAAGGAACGAGCGCGGTCACAACGGAACAACGATTCGCAAAAGTCCACACTGGGCTTTTGCGAATTTTTCTTCATACTCACTTTGCATAGGAAGGGAATCCCATGGAAAAGATACTCAAAAACAACCCGGGGGCGGATGATCTTATGCATGACGAATGGCTTTTGCCCAATGGCTTGCGCGTGGTCGGGGAGCGGCTGCCCTATCTGCGGTCGGTGTCTATCGGCGCATGGATGCATGTCGGCTCCATGATGGAGGAACCGTCCGAAAGCGGATTGAGCCACTTCCTGGAGCATATGGTGTTCAAGGGCACAAAAAAGCGCACCGCCAGGCAGATTGCTGAGGAAATGGATGCGGTGGGCGGGCAGCTCAACGCCTTCACCGGGCGGGACTGCACCTGCTTCTACGCCAAGGTGATCGACGAGGACCTTGAATTGGCGGTGGACATCCTTTCCGACCTGGTGATTCATGCCACGATGGACGAAGCCGAGCTGGAAAAGGAGCGCGGCGTGATCCTGGAGGAAATCTCCATGGACGAGGACACCCCGGAGGACTTGGTGCATGATTTGCTGCAAGCCGCCCAGTTCGGGGAGCAGTCCCCCGGTCAGCCGATCCTGGGCCCTGCTTCGCAGATCGCTGCCTACACCCGGGAGGATTTGCTGTCCTTCCGCGCCAAGCACTACGCGCCCAAGGAAACGGTGATCGCCCTGGCTGGCAACTATGACCCCGACCAGGTGCTCAAATGGGTCACGACGTACTTCGGCGCTTGGCAGAATGAGATCGCTCCGGTGGAAACACCCGACTGGCAGGTGCGAAACGGACAGCATGTCCTGCGGGAGAAGGACACCGAGCAGATGCATATCTGCCTGGGCTTCCCCGGCATGGCCTATGGCACGGAGGGGGTGTATCCGCTCGCGGTGGCCAACAACATCCTGGGCGGCGCGATGTCCTCCCGGCTGTTCCAGCGCATCCGCGAGGAACTGGGATTGGCCTATTCGGTGTATTCCTACCCCAACACCTACATGGGCGTGGGCACCTTCGACCTGTATGCGGGGGTGAGCCCCAAGAACGCTGAGGTGGTGCTATCGGAGATCCGCGCAGAGCTACAAAAATTCGTGGCGGATGGCATCACGGAGAAGGAATTCCGCGACAGTGTGACCCAGCTGCGCTCCGGTTACCTGATGGGGTTGGAAAGCCCCGGTTCCCGCATGCAGAGCCTGGGACGCTCCACGCTCTTGCGCGGCAAGCCCATCTCTCATGAGGAAACCCTCGCCGCCATCGAGGCCGTCACCATGGACAAGGTGATGGCCGTCGCCCGGGAGATTCTGACCCAGACGCCATGCATCGCCATCGTGGGCAAGGGCGCGGAACGGGTGCAGCTGGATGCGCCCGCGCAATAAGCGAAGTACAGAGGTATGCAAATGAACGAACGCATCGTCTGCCTGGACATCGGCGACGCCCGCATCGGCGTGGCGGTGTCGGATATGACCAGGCTCATCGCAACACCGATTGACACCATCTACCGGGTGGGCTGGGGGCCGGACACCAAGCAGGTCGCCGCCATCTGTGCGCAGTATGACACTACCCAGGTGCTCGCGGGCTGGCCGCTGAATATGGACGGCACGGCGGGCTTCCAGTCGGAAAAGGTGAAAAATTTCTGCGCACAGCTTGAAAAAGCGGGCCTGACGGTGTATTATCAGGATGAGCGGCTGACCACCGTCACCGCCACCAACGCGCTGATCGAGGGCAACATGCACCGCGCGGAGCGCAAGCACAATGTGGATAAGGTTGCCGCCGCGGTGATCCTCCAGCAGTGGCTGGACACCCAGCGCAACCTTGCGCAGCAACAACAGGAGGAAACAAAGATGGACGAGAATATCATTGAGCTGATTGACGACGAAACCGGCGAAAGCGTGCAGTTCCTGCACCTGGCCACCCTGATGCACGAGGACAAGGAGTACATCGCCGTGACCGACGCCGCCGAGGACGACGAGGAGTGCGGCGTGTTCTTCATGGAGATCATCACCGAGGGCGAAGAGGATTCCTATTCCCCCGTGGAGGACGAGGCGCTGCAGGACGTGCTGTTTGAGCAGTTTGTTGCCCTGATGGATGAGGACGACGATGAATAATCCCGAATTAAACGAGGCCTTCGACGAGATACCGCTGGTGGAGCTGACCGGCCCTGACGGCACGCTTTACCACTTCCGCTACGGCGCGATGATCCCCTATGCGGGGGAGGAATACGCCGTGCTGTTGGAAATGGAGCTGGACGAAAGCGGCGAGGAGCAGGTGCTGATCACCAAGGTGGAAAAGACAGAGGACGGCAGTCTGGCTTTTGTGGTTGCCGAGGAGGACGATGTCATCCGGGCGGTGTTTGACAAATACGTGGCCCTCAGCGTGGAAAACGGCCTGGAAGGGCTGACCGATGCGGAGTAATGAGGTGTGACATGCAAGTGCATATCAGAAAAACGCTGGCGCTGCTGATGTGCCTGTTTCTGCTGCCCTTCAATGCCCTGGCACAGAGCCGGCAGCTGCCGCTTCAGGACGCGCACCGCGTCACCCTCACCCAGAAGAAAAATACCATGGCCAATGGCGCGGAGGTGTACCGATGGGAGATCGTGACCGCCCAGTCCGCCGTCACGCAGGCGCTGAATGAGCTGGCCCAGGGCTATGTGGCGGAGGTGACCCCCACGCTGGCCAGGCCCGGCAAGGACGGCTCCAGCCGCCTGGACGTGGACATCTGCCACAGCCGCACTGGGCTGACCTGGATGAGCTTCATGGTGCAGTCCCGGTATGTGCTCAACAAGGTGACGACGGACGTGCGCTTCACCACCCGGACCTATGATATGTCCACCAGGGCGCGCGTGCTGCTGACCGATATATTCCCGGCGGACAGCGCTGCCTGGTCCATGCTGGAAGCTGCCGTCCGGGAGGGCGTATGCGCCTATTACCCCGACCAGGAGCCCGATGCAGCTGCCCTGGAGGATGCCTGCCGCCGGGAGCGCATCGAGCAGATGGACTTTACGCTCCACGGCATGTCGCTGGTGCTGCACCTTCACGCGGCGGATTTCTACCCCGGCAAGCAGCAGCTCATCGAGGTGACGCTGTTCTATCCGGAGCTGCGCCCCTACATGACCCAGAGGGCGCAGACCGAAACCGACAATCTGACCTACTACAACACCATCGCCCTGACCTATGACGACGGCCCCAATGGCTGGATCACCCGGGAAATGCTCAATGTGCTGCTCAAAACCGGCGAGCGCGCCACCTTCTTCACCATCGGAACGAAGCTGAGCCGCTATGCCCAGTATATGCAGCGCGCACATGACGAGGGCCATGCCGTGGCGACCCACACCTACGACCATTCCTATGCCCAGGATCTGACCGACGAGCAGATGCACGCACAGAAACGCAAGGTGGATCAGATCCATTTGGAGGTGCTGGGCATGGCGCCCAAGTACGCCCGCGCCCCCGGCGGTATCTATCAGCCCATGACCAAAGCGAAGCTGGGCTGGCCGCTGATCCAGTGGACCTCCCAAGGCACGGATTGGGCGGGCGAAAACGGCCGCGAGCCCACCCAGGTGAAGGACGCCGTGGTGGGTACGGCGGATGACGGCGGCATCATCCTCATGCATGATTTGAAGGTGAATTCCGTCACCGCCAGCGAGCTATTCATCACCCGTTTGCAGGAGAGGGGCTACATCTTCCTCACCGTGGATGAGCTCTTCGCCAAGGATGGCGTGGCGCTCCAGCCGGACACCGTCTACTGGCGCTGCTCAGGCGGCGTGACGACGAACGAGCGATAGGGGAGACTCCTTAGGGGTCTCCTTTTTCGTGCGGCGATTGACAGAAGGCCGCGCGCAGGGGTATAATACTCCGTACACCCCCTTTGATACGGAGGAAACGCTATGCGTAGAACAGTCAGCTGCTTATTGGCCCTCATCCTGATCCTGGGGATGGCGCTCCCATCCGCCGCGGAAAAAGCGGAGCCCGGCATGGCTTTGCAGGATTGCCATCGGGTGAGCGTCACACGGGAGGACACCACCCAGAAGAACAAGAGCGTCATCCGCCTGTGGACGCTGGACACCTACGACGACCAGGTGGACGCGGAGCTTGCCGCCATTGCAAAGGCCTATGTGGATCGCCTCGGCCCTGACCTGAAGGCGGCGGAGAACGCCACCAGCAAGAACTCCCGCCTGGAGGTGGAAACGCGCTACTCCCGCACGGGGCTGACCTGGATGAGCTTCCTGGTGCAGGCGCGTACCACCTATCACCGCAAGCTGGTCGGCCAGGAGATCACCAGCCGCACCTATGATATGCTCACGGGCCAAAGGGTGCTGCTGACGGACATCTTTGCCCCGGACAGCGCAGGCTGGACGCTTTTGCGAGATGCGGTGGAGGCCAAGGTGCGTGCGTATTTCCCGGACGAAGCCCCCAACGAGGAGGTGCTCTCGGCACTGTTGTCCGAGGAGGGCTTGCGCCAAATGGACTTCACGCTGCATGGGCTGTCCCTGGTCATCCACATCCCGGCAAGTACCCTGTATGCGGGGAAAAACACCCTCATCGAGGTGCCACTGTACTATCCCGACATCCAGCCCTACATGACCGAGAAGGCCATCCAGGAAACCGATAACCTGACCTACTACAAGACCGTCGCCCTGACCTTCGATGACGGCCCTGAGCGCACCAACACCACCCGCATGCTCAACAATCTGCTGGAAATGGGGGAGCGGGTCACCTTCTTCGTGCTGGGCAACCGTATCAAGGAAAACGCCGACCTGGTGCAGCGCGAGCATGACGAGGGCCACGCCGTCGGTAGCCACAACTACACCAACGGGGACGCCTCCAAGATGTCCGTTGCCACCATCCGCAGCCAAAGAACCCGCTTTGACGCGGCCTGCCTCCCGGTGCTGGGCATTTCCGCACGGTATGCCCGCGTGCCCTACGGGCTGTGCAACGACATGATCAAGGCCAAGGGCGGCATGCCGCTCATCCAGTGGTCGGTGGACACCTATGACTGGCGCGGACGCTCCACGGCGACCATCATGAAGAACGTCACCAAGCAGTTCACCGATGGCGACATCGTGCTCATGCACGACATCAAGGATAACACCGCTGCCACGGCCAAGACAATGATCGAGTGGCTGCACGAGAACGGCTACATGATTCTGACCATCGACGAGCTCTTTGCCAAAGACGGCGTGGTGCTCCAACCGGACGTGGTCTATTATCGCTGCGAGGATGGCGTGACCAGCCGCAAGCAGCGCTGATTCCAAAGGAGAATGCCCATGGAGATTCGCATTTTCGGTACGGTGGAGGATTCCATCGTCGATGGCCCCGGGCTGCGCTTCAGCGTGTTTGTGCAGGGCTGCCCCCATCATTGCCCGGGCTGCCACAACCCCGGCAGCCACGATTTTGACGGCGGCCGGCTGCTGGACACGCAGGACATCAT
>JAQXLU010000067.1 GCA_029012285.1 Clostridiales bacterium
CGCCCCGCGCGGGCGTGGTAGCTCATGCCGTTGACGCAAAGCCCCTCCACCTGACTGGCGGCGGCAATGACCTCGCCGCCGGGGCACATGCAGAAGGTGTACACGCCGCGTCCGTCCGGGGTGTGGACGGATAGCTTGTAATCCGCCGCGCCCAGGGCTGGATGCTGCCAGGAGCGTCCGTACTGGCTTTGGCTGATGAGTGCTTGTCGGTGCTCGATGCGCACGCCCATCGCGAAGGGCTTCTGCACCATCATCACGCCCTGTTGGAACAACCGCTGCATGGTGTCCCGGGCGCTGTGCCCGATGGCAAGCAGGACACAGTCGGTCAGGATCTCCCGCTCCTCGCCGTGGCACTGTACCCGCACGCCCTCCACATGGCTGGCACGAACGATCAGCTCCGTCAGGCGGGTTTCAAAGAGCACCGTGCCGCCCAGGCGGATGATCTCACGCCGCATGGAGGCGACGACCCCCTTGAGTCGATCCGTGCCGATGTGGGGCTTGGACAGGTAGAGGATCTCCTCCGGCGCGCCGTGGTCCACAAAGGTTTGCAGCACCGTGCGGATGTAGGGCGACTTGGTGCCCGTGGTCAGCTTGCCGTCGGAGAACGCGCCTGCGCCGCCCTCGCCGAACTGCACGTTGCTGTCCGGGTCAAGCTCGCCCCGCGCTTGCATGGCAGCGACGTCCTGGGTGCGCTCCTCTACGGGCCTGCCGCGCTCGATCAGGATGGGGTTCGCCCCTGCCTGGGCCAGCGTCAGCGCTGCGAACAGGCCTGCCGGGCCCGCACCCACCACCACTGGCGGACGAAGGAATCGTGCCGTTGTGTGCGGCGGAATCACCGGCGGATTTACCCGATGCGCCACGCCCGGCTTGAGCCGCTTGCACACCGCGTCCTCGTTTTTGACCTTCACGTCCACGGACAGCACGAAATGCACGTCCGCCTTGTCCCGCGCGTCCACGGATTTCTTCGCCAGCGTCAGGCTTTGCAGCATGTCCGCCGGGATGCGCAGCTTGCGCAGAACGGCTTCGGTCAGCGTGGCCATCGTCCAGTCCAGGGGCAGGGAGAGGTTGTCAAGTCGAAGCATCGTATCACCTTAAAGTCGTTGATCGCGGGGGATGATTGCGCCGTGCCCAGGCAACAGCAGCCAGCCGTCGCCGGATAGCATGTGGCGCAGCGTTTGCAGGATGGCGCGGTACTTCGCTGAATCCTGGTTGACGCTGCGGGCCAGCGCGGGCGCGAGGCGGTTGAATTCCTTCTGGGGGGCAATCATGTCCTGGGCATTGATGTAATCGTCCCCTGTGATGCCCACGCGGTGGCGAGGATCCAGCAGCACGGTTTCGCCGGGAACATGCCCGCCATTGCCCTGATAGACGTCAAAGGTCATGTCACCGAAATGGAACACGCCGACCTTGCTCAGCGGCGATGCGTCGTCGCTGGACTGGGTATCCAGCAGGCACAGCCGGGAAAGCGCCGGCGGCGCATAGTCCGTGATCAGCTTGGACAGATGGTAATAGGGCAGCATGTGGGGATTCTCCTCCCGGGGGCAGGGCAGACCGATGTGCTCCCCGGCGAAGCAGTCCGCCGTGCGCCGCGTGCACCAGATGGCGCCAAAGTGCTCACAGATGCCTGTGTGGTCGGAGTCGGAGTGGGTCAGCAGCATTTCCTTGCGCCGCGCGTCAAACTGGGGGAAGAGGGAGCGCAGCAGCCGCATGGTCATCGCCTCATAGCAGGTGAAGCCGCCGTCGATCACCAGCAGCGCCTTGGTCTGTAAATCCTCCAACACCGTGATGTTGGAGCCGCAGGGTGGCTCCAGCACGGTCACGGACACGCGGTCGGTCAGCTTCTGGCAGGTGATGCGGCATTCATACGCCGCGCCGCTGTGCTCGGACACAAAATGGGCAAAGCGGCTGATGTATGCAAAGGCCTCCGACGGAGATTGTCCCGTTTCGTCCAGCAGCTGCATGGCCAGGTTGGCGTAATAGATGAACTCGCGAGTCTGCGCCTGGTTCAGGCCAAGCAGCTGGCGCATCTCGTCTGCAAAGCGTAGATAGAACACGGTGTTGTCCAGCTTGCTTTCGCCCGCGTCGTAGGAGAGGATGCGCAGCGGACAGATGGCCGTCAACTCGGTGAGCAGC
>JAQXLU010000068.1 GCA_029012285.1 Clostridiales bacterium
GAAGCGCCACAGCGCTGCATCCAGCCCCGCCCCGGCCGTGTAGCAATCATCGGTATGAGTGTGGGCCACCTCGCCGCAGCTAAGGCATGCATCGGTGTGCACATGGTTGTTCTCCGCCTTGCCGCAGATGGCGGGCGCGACGTCGCCAATGGCCGTGTCGCCGGTGTAGCGGTACCATGCGCCGCCGATGGAAATCACCTTGCCACCCGATGTCCATGCTTGCCTGGCGATTGTGCCGTTCACGGGATTGGACGGCGCATCCAGCCCCGCCTGGGAGGGCGTTCCCACCCCGTCATAGCAATCGGCGGTATGGGTATGGCTCTCCTGATCGCAGGTGTAGCAGGCATCGACATGGGTATGGGGTGTGAGGGAACAGATGAGTACCCCGGCCTCATCGTAGGTGAAGTCCGTTCCCGGCTTCGCCTGCACAGGCACAGATTTGAGGTAGCTGTAATCCTCATCGTTCGCGTTTTCCCCCCAGAACACCACGGTGACCTGGGCGGTTTCATCCGCAGCCCACAGCGCCCGATAGGTTCGATTCTGCGCGGGCATGGTGGCAGGGAGCGCCGTTTCCACGCCGTCCTGCGTCCATCCCAGGAAGGTGTACCCGGCCCGGATGGGCGTGCCCACATCGCCAATGGACGCGCCATACCGGGCATAGATGGGCTCCACGCCGTAGCCGCCGTCCAGGTCGAAGTGCATCAGGTAGTAGGCGCGGTCATAGTAGACCTCCACCACTGTGGAGCCATCCGCCGCGATAGCGGGATGCTCGTACAGGAGGGCATAGAACCCCTCATAGGACCGCGCGACCTCCGGCACGGCGCTGTTGGTCAGGCCTTGCCTGGTTTCGCGCGCCGCCTCGGTGTAGGCATCATCCTGCACGTTCTGCTGATAATGGACGACGGTGTAGGCCACCTCCGTCGGCTTGTAGACCACGGTATGGGTCTGAGCCGCCTGGATGCCGGTGATGCTCAGCACCACGCTGTCCGCGCTTTCCGCCGCGCCGTCCACATAGGGCAGATACCCCACCACCGTCGGGTTCGCCACCGTCGCGGAGAAGTCAGAGCCTGCCGCCAGGGTGGCCACATAGGGCTCCGCCGCGACCTCGTTGTTCTCAAACACATAGCGGATAACCACGGTGTAGGTGCTTTGCGGCCCCTCCGCCACCGATCGCGTCTGCGAGATGAAGGGGGCAGGGTCTGGCTGGCTATCCTCGTCTGCCGCCATTTGCCCGGGGGTGACGGTGAAGCTCGCCGTGCTTTGACCATGCGCATCCACGCAGCGCAGCTGAGCCGTACCAGTCAGGCGGAAGATCGTTTGCAGCTTGGCGGTGGTGATGGTCAATTCGGGGCTGCATTCCCCCAGGATGCTGACCCACTGCGCCCCGTCGTACACCTGCCATTGACACTGGCCTGCCAGGCCAGAGCGCACCACAGCCTGTCCGCTTTCGGGCAGCACCGCCTGCGCGCCAGGGCTGACCAGATCCTCCCCCGCCGCATATTGCCGCCCCTGGGGCTTCCCCAGGTAGCGCTGCGGTTGCTCGGGCAGGGGCGGCATGATGTCCCCTGGCCGCCAGGGACAGCCTTGCTGATGCACATCGTGGGGGTCTCGCAGAAGGCTGCCGTCCACGCCATCTGCATGGATGCAGCAGCGGCACAGCAAATCATCCGGCGCCTGCTGCCAGGCCCGGAGCACCGCTTCGGCCAGGTTCGTGCCGTCCAGCAGCACGTTCCATGGGCCGGTCATGAGCTGATAGGCCAGCTGGCGATAGGCTGCCTCGTCGGCGGCCTGGCTGCGCAACTTTTCCAGCACACGCAGATACTGCGCCGCGTCCCCCGCAGACGCAGCCCTGACCACATAGGGCGCGCTGTACTTCATCCGACCGTCCGGATGGGTCGCCACGCAGAAGTAGCGCTGCTCCGCCTGGGTGGTGGTCACGGTGAGGCGGCCTTGCGCAGCGCCGTCCTCCACCGGGAGTGCCTGATCGCCCTCCACCCTGTACCACCGGTAGGTCAAATGCCCATCATCGTCCGTTTGGGGCGAAAAGACCAGCTCCTGCGTCAGGCCCAGGGCTTCCTCGCAGCGGATCGCCGCGCTGTCCGAACGCATGTACCAGATCAGCAGCTGGGCGGCGGTCAGGCTGGACAGCGTGGCTGCATGCGCTGTGGTGGAAAAGGCGCACAGCAGCGCCAGCATCAGCGCCGCCAGCTTGCCGCATAGGTCTCGTTTCATTGATGCTCCCTCCATTTGGGCATGCTGCTCAACCGACGGGGTCGTTTGCCGGGAGCTGCTCCAGCGGGTACACCTCGCCCGCAGCGAAGTCCACCCAGGCGATCACCCGCTGCGGACATCCCACCGGCCCGAAGGACAGATAGCCCCGGGCGTCCACCGCGCCGAGTCGCTCCTGGCCGATGAACACCGATAAGGTACCGTCGCCATTGTCCAGCAGCGTCACCTGCCCCGCCAGCATGGCTTCCCCAGGGGCGCTAAGGTCGGGCGATGCGGGCAGGGCAGCCCTATCCAGCGTCAGCAAATCGCTGCGGATGTAGCCCGCCAGCCCCCTGTACACAACGCCGTACCAGACATAGCCGTCGCCTTGACGCTCCGCCTCCGTCACCAGGACGGCGGTGCCCTCCTGCTTCACCATGTCCAGGTGCAAGCTGGCCGTCGTGGGCTCCTGGCGCAGATAGACGGCATTGGTGTTCGTCCAGGCTGCCACGCCCCCCTTGGGAATCACCGGGACGGCGGCGGCTTTGCCCACATCCAGGCCGGCGCGCTCCATCAGCACGTTCAGGTCGACATATTCGCTAAATTCCGCCCCGCCAACCCGGTAGGTCACCCGGGTAACCTTACCGTGGTCATCCCCGTGGATGATAGAAGCGTAGCCCTCGTCCACCATCTCCACAATGCCCGCGCGCTGCTGGCCGTCCACATTCAGGAGGGCCAGGTCGCCATAGGTGGGGTAGCTGTGACGGGTGATGGGCTTCACGGCCTGCAGGCTGTCCATCGCGTCAAACAGGCTGTCCCGGGTGGCGCACCGGGGAAAGTCGCTGTCGGACAATCCGATCATTTCCGCCGCCCAACTGACGAATACCGCCGACCACTCCCCCTCGCCATCCAGCCCCATGTCCTGGGCGTAGCGCGTCGTGCCGTCCGGCGAAGCCTGGTAGCCCACCTGGCTCTGGGCCATGTGCACCAGGTCGCTGCGCCAGTCGCCGCTCAGCACAACCTCCGCCGCCAGGGCCGCCCAGTCCTTCTGGCCCAGGGTGGTGATCACATCGGCGCTTTGCATTTTGGCCAGCGCCATCTCATCCAGCTCGGCATCCTCCGGGACATCGCGCGTCAGCACCGGCTCATCCGGGGCGAAGGTTAAATCCATGTCCTCCTCCGCGCCCGCGCATGACGAGAGGCATCCCAGCAAACACACCGTCAGCAGGGCAAAAAGAGCCTTGTGATTCATGTTCGTCCCTCCTTACGGATCGTCGTGTTCCGCCGTATGGGCCGCCTCCGGCCAGCCGACGGCCTCCAGCGGGTTCTCCCCGTTGTGGGCGCACTGCACCGCCTGGGCCAGCACGTGCAGCTCCGCCTTGGCGTTCATGTAGGCATTGCCCATCTCCGGCGCAAAGCGCACCCGGGTGAACAGCGGCTCCGTGCGCTCCCCCGGGGCCAGGGCGCGGCGGTAGTAGTAGAAGCCGTCCTGCTCCGCCCAGTGGCCGGTGTTGATCACCGGGCGGATGCACGCCGCGTCCAGCGGCTCGCCAGCGGCGGGATGGATGGCCACCTCCACCCTGACCCGGGCAAAGAAGGCCGCATTGCCCCGATTTTCCACGCACACGACCCGGGCCACCTCGGTGGCGGGCATCACGTCCATCAGGCCATCCTCAGGCCAGGGCGCGCCATCGCCATTCTCATCCACCAGCGCCAGGTGCACCATGCCGGTGGTAATCACGCTGCGCGACGTTTCCTCCGTGACAAAATAAGCCGCGGTCCCGACGGCAAGCGTCGATAGCGCGACTACAGCCAGCGCAGCATACGCCAGGATGCGCTGCGTTCGTTTCATGATGCATCCCCCCTCATCAGCGTCGTTCCCGCATGCGGGCACATGGGAGTATCCGGCGCGCGGATTCCCTCATATGCCCCCGCCCTGCAACAGGGCGGAGGCGAGTTTCCTTCATTCTGCCGGGAATGTCTGTGCGAACCACGCGGCGATTTCCTCCACCGTCATGGCGGACACATCCTCCCAGGCAGGCCTAGCCCCCTGCGCCTGCACGGCCTGGGCCGTGACGACGATGGGCAGGGTCTTAGCGTCGTTGGTCAGCGCGGTGGGCATGACGACCTGGTCGAACACCGCCTCGGTGACCTCGCCGCTTTCCAGCACGCCGCTGCCGCCTGAGAAGTAATAGTAGCAGCCATCCGCCGCCAGCACCCAGTCTGCGGTGTTGTAGCCCGCTTCGCCCCGAAAACGCAGGCCGATCATGGCCTGTGTGCCATAGGCGCGCACAAACTGATCCAGGTTGGCGACGGACAGTCGCACAAAGCAGGGATTCCTGCCCGTGTTGGTCACACGCGGATCCTTGTCCAACACCTCGCCAGGGTAGGCGCTTTGCGCATCCTGCCAGGACGGCTCGGTAAGCGTGATGTCCACATTACCCACGGTAAAGACGTTCTCCGCCTTTTCCTCATCGGTGAAGTAGGCCAGGGTACCGCCCACCGCCAGAGGGACGAGCAGCCCCAGGCACAGCGTCAGCAGCCACCATTTGCGTTTTGCCATCACAGCGTCCCTTCCTTCGCGCCTGCGCCGGATCACTCAAAGGCAGCGGCTGCCCAGATTTCATCGGCGGTCATGCCATCAAAGCCATCCGCCTGGATGGCGTAGGCGGTGATGACCACCTGCGCATTGGTGTACTCCCCCACCGCCGCGTCCTCGGCCAGGGTGAAGGAGGTAAAGACCGCCACATCCACCGGCGCGGTCGCGTCGAGCGCGTTCACCGTCGTATTGTAGGCGTATACATTCTCCGTGCCCGTCACGAGCGTCCAGCCATTGGTCGCCATCTGCTCCGCCATGGTGCTGCCCGTGACCTCGATGTCCTCAATGCCATTTTCCACCTTCACAAACAGGTAACAGGGCTCGCTCCCCTCGGTCACATGCACGACGGGGTCCTTGGCATAAGTATGGCCGGGCACGAGCTTGTATGCATTGCCCGTAACGCGCGCTGCCGTCGTGTCCACTGTGCCGTAAGCGTCCACCTTGGCCTCATCCAGGGTGATGTCCACCCGGCCCACGGTGAAGGTGTTGGTCACCACGTCGGTGCTGGTCAGGTAGGCGAGGGTCATGCCGACGGACAGGCAGATCAGCAGCGCTGCGCAACCCATCGGCAGCAGGAAACGGCGGAGCTTTTTGTTCTTCATGGTCATCTCTCCTTTCATGATGAGGGCTCATTCGCCCTCTATCTGGGAAATGGGGGGCTTTGCCAGGCATGCCTTGCCAAGCAGCTGTCCCAGCAACAGCAGAAGCAATGTGCAGACGCAGGCGATCATCCCTGCCCTGGATTGCAGCCAGGCGGAAAGGTAGCCCAGACGGGGGATGGAAAACACCGGGGTGCCGATCACATGGGCGTAGGGCACAGGCGGGTCGGGCAGCTCATTGGCGTCCCCCTTGGTGATGTACCTGCGCTCACCCTCCACGGTGACCACCTCATGCACCCGGTGCGTCGCGACCACCGAAGTGCCCGACACCCGGAAGGTCAGCGGCATACCCACCCTGATCTCCTGTGCGCCAACGGGACGAACGTAGATCAGCGAGCCGACCGCATAGGCTGGCTCCATGGAGCCCGACAGCACCACATATGGCGAAAGACCGACCACACGCACGCCCACCAGCAGCAACGCCAGCACCACGACGGCGGTCACCATCAGCCCCCTGAGCATGCGCAGGAAGCTCCGCAGGAACACCATGTATCTCATCGACCTCCTTCATTTGGGGGTTCACTCCGGAGCTTGTCCGCCTCCTGCCGCCCAGGTCTTTGGGCCAGGCGGCATGCCGGCTCAGGGCGCATGCCTTTTTCCTTTTTCAGGATATGCGTGCCTGCCTTGGCGTATGACACCTTCCCAGTGGCGGAGTGCGCACGAAGGTCCATCACGGGTTTCCGGAGGATCAAGAAGGAAGCCTGACCAGCACGAAGAAATCTCGGTATATCACCAAGCGCCTTTCCCATCACAATCCAGCTATGCTTCGGGCCATGACGAAATGAGCAGAATACATTCTCTGTCTTTTGCGTGCTCTCTAACACCAAAGGTGAAAATTTCTGGATGTTCGCTTTACAGTCATGGGGAATCTGTGTTATGCTATCAACGGGAACATTTGTTCTTTGATGGAGGTATCACAATGGCTGAGATCATTTTGCACAGCGACCTCAACTGCTTTTATGCGTCGGTTGAGATGAACGAGAATCCCTCGCTGCGGGGGAAGGCCATCGCCGTGTGCGGCAGCACAGAGGACCGCCATGGCATTGTATTGACCGCGTCGTATCCTGCCAAGCGCATGGGCGTGAAGACCGGCGCAGCCAACTGGCAGGCGAGGCAGGCCTGTCCCGGGCTGATTTGCGTGCCACCCCATTATGAGCTGTACCTCAAATACGCCAAGCTGGTACGCCGCATTTATGCCGACTACACCGACACCATCGAGCCCTTCGGCATGGACGAAAACTGGCTGTCCATTCCGTTTTGCAGCGGCAACATCGAAGGGGATGGGTGGAAGATTGCGGAAGAGATTCGCCGTCGAGTACGGGAGGAAACCGGACTGACGGTGTCCATTGGCGTTTCTTTCTCCAAGATATTTGCAAAGCTCGGCAGCGATATGAAGAAACCCGACGCCGTCACAACCATCAGCAAGGAGAATTACCGCGACAAGGTGTGGCCGCTCGCGGTGTCCGAGCTGCTGTATGTGGGCCGCGCTACCACGCGAAAGCTGGTGGGCATGAACATCCATACGATTGGCGATCTGGCGAACTGCGATCCTGAGTTGCTGCGCCGGTGGCTGGGGATCAACGGCATCATGCTCTGGCGCTTTGCCAATGGCGAGGATTACTCGCCCGTCATGCCAAAGGGATATGTCCCGCCGATCAAAAGCGTGGGGCATGGCACAACCTGCGTCTGCGATCTGGACTCCGACTACGCCGTTTGGCGCGTCCTGTACGAGCTATCGCAGGATGTGCAGCACCGTCTGCGCCAGCATGAGCTGGCAGCCAGGGGCGTTCAGATCACGGTGAAGGACAACGAGCTGGATGCGCGCCAGTACCAGGTTCCGCTTTCCTTTCCGACGCAGAGCTGCCTGGAAATTGCCAGCGCAGGCTATGATTTGTTCCGGCAAAGATACCAATGGCACAAGCCTGTCCGTGCGCTGACCATCCGCGGCATCAACCTGATTCCGGTCCATCAGCCTTTGCAGCTGGACATCTTCAATGATGCGGTGCGGCATGAGCGCCGCCGCGCTCTGGAGAACGCCGTCGACGATCTGCGCGGACGGTTTGGCTACCGAACCATCTGTGCCGCGTCGTTGATGGGCGACAACACGCTCGCCCAGGACAAGTGCGAAACCGTATTGATGCCGGGCATCATGTACAAGTGAGATGGCTCGCGCCGCATCGAAAACGACACGCGACAAGAGAACGCCCTTATCGCGTGTCGTTTGCTTGTTCGGTGTGTCATTCGTGGATGCCCATCGCCGTGGCAGAGCATGATCGGCTCGTTACTTCGTCCCGTTCCATTGATAGTAACAACGATAGTAGTAATGATAGTAATTTGATAGTAGTAGATTCGTAATCTAAAAACGCGGTTTCGTTTTCTTCCATCTGTTCTACCCCCACCGTCCCTATCATACAAAGTACAAAAACGGCCGCAAACCCAGCAAATACGCGGGTTTGCGGCCATTTGGCGCAGATGGAGAGATTCGAATTCAGGAGGATGGGTGATATGTAGTGATACCATGTGATATCTGGTGATAATATTTAAGCCGAATGTGATAAACAGCAATGAGCATGAATAACTGAAATGGGCTACAATTGGGCTACATATACGAACCTTTGCCTGTGCTTTCTGTTGACTTTGGTGTAAGTGTGTATTCGCTAAAATGTAAGTGACGCAAAAGGGCGCAAAAAAGTTAGCAGGCTCGGGACAAAAAACGAGCCATTGTCAACACCGGAGAAATCCGCTACCCTTAGTTTGTCTCAAGAACTAAGGGAGGTAGCAGAAAGGTGTTACGAATGGCTCAGATACAGTATATCAAAGATCTCTT
>JAQXLU010000069.1 GCA_029012285.1 Clostridiales bacterium
CCCCCTTCCCGCTTTTGTGCGGGTACGAAGGCGGCTATTGGGGTTGGCGGCTCTGGCTGCGGAGCCTTTCTTTGAATTACGCTAAATCGGAAGCAAGGCTCCGCAGAGTCGCCGCTACTGCCTTTGTGCGCCCTGTGCGGCAGCCGCTGGGGGCTGGTGGGGGTTACGTGATCAGCCCCATCAAGGCAACCAGCTAAAGGCTCCCTCCCCGAGGGATCTGGCTCCACGCAGCGGAGACTGAGGGAGTTTCCCTCCCCGAGGGCGCTATCTGGCGCGGCGGAGGCTGAGGGCGTTCCCTCTTGCCCATGCTTCCATTCCATGGTACACCATATCCCCCGCAAATGCAAGGAAAAACCGCATCCCGGGTGGAATGCGGTTCGGTGATCAGTGGGACTTGTGGAAAATCAAGCGCTCGTAGCGTTCCACGTCATAGTTACGAACCATGATTTCCAATTCCTCATCGCCCATGACGGTGTTGCGGCCTTGGGCGTAGAGCTCCGCGACCTGCTCGCGGATGGCGAGAACCAGCGGGTCGGACTTGGAGATGGCATGCTCGCCGCTGAGACGGAAGTAGCTGTTCAGCCAGTGGGCCACGCCCGCCAGGCCGCTGGTGGCATCCACCGCGACCAGCGCAGGCCGGTTCAGGATGGTCTTGGTGTCGAAGATGTTGTAGATTTCCTCGTCCTTGAGCAGCCCGTCGGCGTGGATGCCTGCGCGGGTCACGTTGAAGTGACGGCCCACGAAGGGCTGGCGGGGGCTGATTTCCAGCCCGATTTCGCGCTCCATGAAGTCCGCCATGTCGGTGATGGCGGTCAGATCCATGCCGTCGGTGGTACCGCGCAAGCTGGCGTATTCGATGGCCATGGCCTCCAAGGGGCAGTTGCCGGTGCGCTCGCCAATACCCAAGATGGAGCAGTTGATGGAGGAGCAGCCGTACATCCAGGCCACGCCCGCATTGGCAACCACCTTGTAGAAATCGTTGTGCCCGTGCCATTCCAGCTGGGCGGAGGGCACATGGGCGTAGTGGTGCAAGCCGTAGATGATGCCCGGCACGCTGCGGGGGGTGGCCGCGCCATGGTAGGGCACGCCGTAGCCCATGGTATCGCAGGCGCGAATCTTGATGGGCAAGCCGGCCTCTTCCTGGAGCTTCATCAGCTCCTCGGCAAAGGGGAGGACGAAGCCGTAGAAGTCCGCGCGGGTGATGTCCTCAAAGTGGCAGCGGGGCTTGATGCCGCGATCAAGCGCTGCCTTGACGATGCCCAGGTACTTGTCCAGCGCCTGGGAGCGGGTCAGGTGCATCTTCTTGAAGATATGATAGTCCGAGCAGGACACCAGGATGCCGGTTTCCTCGATGCCCTCGTTCTTCACCAGCTCGAAGTCCTTCTCGTTGGCGCGAATCCAGGTGGTGATTTCGGGGAATTTCAGCCCCAGGTCCTGGCAGGCGTGGAGGGCCTTCTTGTCCTTTTCCGTATAGACGAAGAACTCGGATTGGCGCACCAGGCCCTTGGGGCCGCCCAGGCGGCTCAGGAGCTTGAAGAGCTGCACGATCTGATCCACCGTGAAGGGGCTGACGGACTGCTGGCCGTCGCGGAAGGTGGTGTCGGTCATCCAGATCTCCTCGGGCATCTCCATGGGCACATGGCGCATGTTGAAGGGCACCTTGGGGATGGATTGATAATCGAATATATCCCGGTACAGGTTGGGCTCCTCCACATCCTGGAGGCTGTACTGATAGCGGGCCTGCATGAGGAGGTTGTGCTTGTTGTCAAATTCCAGCATGGGGGTCTCCTTTTCAACAAAATGGCGGCAAAATGGCGGCTTACCAGGGGGTGTCCGTCAATTCGCTCACGAAGGCTTCGATGCGCTTGAGGCCCTCCATGCAGTTCTCCATGGACACCGCATAGCTCAAGCGGCAGAAGCCCTCCGCCTCAAAGGCGATGCCGGGCACCACTGCCACGTGCTTTTCCGCCAGCAGTAGCTCCGCGAAGGTCTTGGAGGTCTCAATCACGCGGCCGTTATAGCTCTTGCCCAGCACCTTCTTGATGTTGAGCATGATGTAGAACGCGCCCTGGGGTTTGCGGCAGCTCAGCCCCGGAATCTGGTTGATGCGCTCCACCATGGCGTTGCGGCGGGCCTCGAATTCAGCCACCATGGGCTTGATGCAATCGTCGCCAGCCTGGAGGGCCTTCATCGCTGCATACTGGGCGATGGAGTTGGCATTGGAGGTCGCATGGGACTGGAAGCTGGCGATGGCCTGCATCTCTGCGCGGGGGCCGGCCACATAGCCGATGCGCCAGCCGGTCATGGCATAGGCCTTCGACACACCGTTGACCATGAAGGTCTGGGCCTTGATCTGCTCGCCCAGCTGCGCGATGGACAGGTGCTTCTTCCCATCATAGATCAGCTTCTCGTAGATTTCGTCGCTCACGACGTAGAAGGGGTGGGACACCGCCAGGTCAGCCACGAACTGCAGCATGTCCTGGGGCCAGATGCTGCCGTTGGGGTTGGAGGGGCTGGTGATGATCATGGCCTTGGTGCGGCGGTTGACGCGGGAGGCGATATCCCGTTTGGTGGGGATGAAATCGGTGGATTCGTCCGCAGGGATGAACACCGGCACGCCACCCGCCATGCGCACCAATTCGGGGTAGGACACCCAGCAGGGGGTGGGGATGAGCACCTCGTCGCCGGGGTCAAGGATGGCCTGGAAGATGTTGTACAGGCTGTGTTTCGCGCCGGAGGACACGACAATATCGCCGTAGGTGTAGGTCATGTCGTTGTCCCTGCGCAGCTTTTCGCAGATGGCTTTGCGCAGCTCCTTGGTGCCCGCCGCGGGGGTATAGCGGGTCAGGCCCTTTTCGATGGCTTCCCGGGCTGCGTCGCAGATAAAGTCCGGCGTGGGGAAGTCCGGTTCGCCAGCGCCAAAGCTGATCACATCCACGCCGGAGGCCTTCATTTCCTTGGCGCGCGCGTCGATGGCCAGGGTGGGCGAGGGGGAAATGGCCTGGCAGCGATGAGAGACGGAGAGCATCATAATGGGCGTCCTCCTGCATAATAGCTGATGATTTCCTGCAAATTACGAAGCCGGTGCGGCGGCTCCTTCCGCCTGCCCGGGGCACACCTTTGTGCGTTGCAGGGACTATTATACCCTCATTCTTCCCTGAAATCAAGTGCAAATGCAGAATAAATGCAATTTTCCATCAAACGTCCTGCAAAAACAACCGGGCCGGATGGGGAATATCTCCGAATCCGGCCCGGTCAATATGCATTTTATGGTTTATCTTCCGTCATTTTAGGCATTTGTCGCCTCGGCCTCGGAGGTTGATGCGCCTTCCTCCCCGGGGGCTGCGGAATAGGCTTGGTAGAAGGCTGCCTGGGCGCAGTTGGTGTACACGGTCAGGAACAGGGAGGCAAACATGCTCAGGGTCATGCCGATGACCTGGCCGAAGCTGAAGAACAGCATCCGCGCCAGGGAGAGCAGCAGATACCAGCCGATGAAGGAGATCTCCAGGGAGAACAGTTCCATCTTGCGGCGCTGCATGATCTCGCAGGAGCGACGCAGGCAGGCAAAGACACCGGTTTCGGGCTGATCCGCCAGCACGAACATCGCCATGGCGTAGCGGTAAACGGCCATGATGCCCAGGACGAGCATCAGGATGGAGCCCGCGATCATCATCAGGAGCATCGGCGTTTCCGGCAGGAACACACTGAGGAACACCAGCGCCATGCCGGGGAGCATCCAGGCGAAAACCTTCAGAGCGACCATCACCTCCAGCCCCAGGGCCTTGAGGATGTACCGCACGCGGCTGAGCGAAATGGCCACGGTGATTTCCTGCTTGCGCAGCGCGTGCAGCAGGGCGTTGATCAGCCCCAGGGTCAGCACTGGGGAGAGGAGGAGCACCATCAGCCACAGGATTAGCAGGATCGGGCCCTTGGTTTGCATGAAGATTTGCAGATCCTGGTAGAGCTGATCGTAAACGGCCAGGACGTCAGCAGTGAACTGGGCGCTGTTCACCGTCACATCCCCGATCACGCTGGCCTGGGTGAGGCCGTGCTTTTCCATCACCTGCATCAGGCGGTTGGATAAATCGTTGAGCAGTGTGCTGAGATCTGCGTCGGTCACGAGGGTGATGGTCTGCTGCAGGAGCGAGGGCAGCGTGGCGATGAGCGCCACCACCAGCAGGATGGGCATGCAGAGCTTCATGGCCTCGCGGGCGCGGCGGCGGAATTCATAGGCAGGGATCATGGGGCGCATGAGCGATCTTCCTTTCAGCGTGGGTTTCATCAAGGAGCATATACGGCGTGTGTGAACGCGGCATGAATCAGCCGTGGGATTCGTCTTCGGCTTTTTCCTTGGCGGCCTTCTCCTTGACCTTGCGGGCGCGGTGGGATTTCAAGGCTGCCTTGGCCTTCGCGTGCCAGCCGTGCAGTACGGCAAGGGTCTTTTGGTCCCCCGGGAACAGCCAGCGCAGCAGGGCGATGGCAATGGCGCAGGTGACGATCTTCTCCGGGGAGATGGGCAGCCAAAGGAAGGTCAAATAGGCCCCCGCGACGGCGACCATCCAGTCGATTTCCAGATAGCTTCCCACCCCGAAGAGGATGTACGACCAGCCGTTGGTGATGATCCAGGCGATGAGCCAGCACAGCACCAGGTGGGGGTTGAGGAGGAACTGCGCCGTCTTTTTCAGGTTGTGCCTCAGCTTCTCCCCCCGGAGGTTGTCCTTTATTTTCGTGATCAATTCTTTCATGGCTTTTTCTTATTTGGGCATGGACAGGGCCGCGCGGCCGTGCCCCGAGAGGGTCAGGGCAGGGCTTGCGGCGGGGATGTAGAGGCTTTCACCCTTGCAAAGGCGGCGCTGTCCGCCCGGGTAGCACAAGGTCAATTCGCCCTCCAGGACGGACAGGAGGCCGAAGTCCTCCGGCGCGGGAACGCCTTGTGTGCCATCCACCTTCATCAGGTCCAGGGTAAAGTAGGCTTCATCCAGCACCCGGGCGATGGGCGCGTCCGGCGCGGGAATGGGGCCAAGGACGAAGTCCAGGTCGGTTACGTCCAGGGCCTTGTCGATGTGCAGCTCGCGGCGGTTGCCCTGCTTGTCCACCCGGTCCCAGTCGTAGAAGCGGTAGGTCACGTCGGAGGACTGTTGAATCTCGTAGAGCATGATGCCCGCGCCAATGGCGTGCACGCAGCCCGCCGGGATGAAGCACACGTCGCCGGGCTTGACGTCCACGTAGCGCAGGTAAGCTTCCACGGCGGCGCCGGCCTCGCAGGCAGCGCGCAGCTCAGAGAGGGTCGTGCCGGCCTTGATGCCGTAGACCAGCTGGCTGCCCTTGGGTGCGTCCAGGATGAGCCAGGCCTCGGTTTTGCCCAGCTTGCCGTTTTCCACCCGGCCCGCGTAGGCGTCGTCGGGGTGCACCTGCACGGAGAGGCTTTCCGCCGCGTCGATGAATTTGAGCAGCAGCGGGAAGGGCTTGCCTGCGTACTTGCCCGCAAAGCGCGCGCCGTAGCGCTCCACCAGGTCGGGGAGCTTCACGCCCGCGTCGTCGGTGGATTCCAGGCCGGGGATGCAGCTGATTTCCAGGCTTTCCCCGGTGGGCACCTCCGCGATGGGCTTGGCGTACACCGTGCGCAGCTTTTCGCCGCCCCAGGGGGTCAGCTTGCCCCCGCGGAAGGCGGGATGCATCGTCAGGGGCAGCAGGGGGCAGGCGTCGGTCAGGGGCAGCTCGTAGCAATAGAAGGGCAATGGACGGTGGGCAAAGATCACCTCACCCGCCTTGCGCATGCCGCAGCTCTCGTAGAGCCGCTGCGCATGCAGGTTGGTGGCGTAGGTGTCGATGCGCAGTGCGTCGCAGCCCAGGTCGCGCAAAAGCGCCATGACATCATTCAGGAGCTTACGGCCCAGGCCGCGGCCTTGCTGATCGGGCGCGATGGCCAGGCGGTGGAACGCCCCGGGCCTTGTGCCAAAGAGCCAGTTCACGCCCTCGTATTCCGGCTCAAAGCAGGTATCCACGGTGACCGCCGCCAGCAGCGTTTCCCCCTCGCGGGCCACATAGAGCGTGCCAGCCGCAAGGGATTCCTGCAAGATATCGTCGCTGGGATACACGCCCCAGACCCACTGGGGAGAATCGTCCGCCGCCATTTGGTCACAGATCGTCCGATACAGTACGCATACGGCGGAAAAATCCGCTGCGGTGGCTTTCATCAGCATCATGACATATCCTCCTTGTCGCTGGTATACATGGCATACAGCCCGGCGTAGATGCCACCCTTTTCGATCAGGGTCTTGTGGTCGCCCATTTCCTCTACGCCGTTTTCGGTCAGCACCCAGATCACATCCGCCCCCTTGATGGTGGTCAGGCGGTGGGCGATGGTGAACACCGTGCGGCCCTTGGCCAGCTTTTCCAGGGATTGCTGCACGATGTGCTCGCTCTCGTTGTCCAGGGCGGAGGTGGCCTCGTCCAGGATGAGGATGGGCGGGTTCTTCAAAAACACCCGGGCGATGGAGATGCGCTGCTTCTGTCCGCCGGAAAGGCGCACGCCGCGCTCACCCGTGTAGGTGTCATAGCCGTTGGGCAGCGCGGAGATGAATTCATGCGCGCCCGCCAGCTTCGCGGCCTGGATGACCTCCTCCCGGGATGCGCCGGGCTTGCC
>JAQXLU010000070.1 GCA_029012285.1 Clostridiales bacterium
AAGGAGCTGGGCTATTACAGCTACGGCTGCGACGGCGATTTCGGTGAGCGCACCGCGACCGCTGTGAAGGCCTTCCAAAAGATGAACGGTCTCACCCAGGACGGCGTTGTCGGCGCGACCACGCTGACCAAGCTGAACTCCACCTCCGCCATTCCGGCCAAGGGCGCGGATGTGCCGCTTAATTCCAACCAGACCCTCCAGAAGGGCGACAGCGGTGCTCAGGTCAAGGCGCTGCAGAAGCGCCTGAAGGAGCTGGGCTACTACACCAACTCCCTGGATAGCGATTATGGCCTGCGCACGGCGACTGCCGTCAGCGAGTTCCAGCGTGCCAATGGCTTGACGGTCAACGGCATTGCCAACTCCACCACCATCAAGAAGATGCTCTCCTCCAGCGCCGTGACCAAGGCGGAGGCGGACAAGAAGGAGCAGGAACAGAACAAGATCAAGACCGAGAACCTTGACTGGTTCAAGAACGGCAAGGCTGTGTTCGACGGCCGCCCGGTCATTCAGGTCAAGGACGTGCGCACCGGATTGGTGTTCAAGGCGCGGGTGCTCTTTGGTACCAACCACCTGGACGTGGAGCCCCTGACCAAAGCCGATACCGCCATCCTGCTCAAGATCAACGGCGGCGTGGATTTCTCCTGGCGTCGCCGCCCGATGCTGGTCAAGCTCAACGGGCATGTGTACGCAGCGTCCATCTACTCCCAGCCCCACGGTGAGCAAACCATCCTGGACAACAACTTCGACGGTCAGTTCTGCCTGCACTTCTCCGGCAGCAAGACCCACGGCACTGATGTGGTGGATAGCAACCACCAGGCCTGTGTTGCCGAGGCGCTCAAGGCGACCTGGTAAACCGATGCTTACAAGGCTGACCTCCTTTGCGGGAGGTCAGTTTTTTTGCCCTTGACATATACCCCGGGAGGGTATATAATCGACGCGTAAAGGATATTCCTGCTTTCGGGAGGTCAGACTATGCACGAAACAAGCTGCTGTATGCGCAAAAAGGAGCGCAGCGCAGAGGAGAAGCGCGCCCTTATCCACCGTTTGAACCGGATGGAGGGTCAAATTCGCGGCATCCGCGCGATGGTGGAAAAGGACGCCTACTGCCCCGACATTCTCACTCAGGCCTCGGCGGTGTCAGCGGCGATCAACGCCTTTGCCAAGGCGCTGCTGTCCGAGCACATCCGCACCTGCGTGGCGGAGGACGTGCGCCGCGGCCACGATGATACCCTCGACGAGCTGCTCAATACCCTTCAAAAGTGGATGAGGTGAAACAAGCATGAAGCAATATCGAGTAACCGGCATGACCTGCGCGGCCTGTGCGGCGCGGGTGGAGCAGGCGGTGAAGGCCGTCCCCGGGGTGAACGGGGTATCCGTGTCGTTGCTGACCAATGCCATGGGCGTGGAGGGCAATGCCTCCGATGCCGCCATCATTGCAGCAGTTGAGGGGGCGGGCTATGGCGCGTCATTGCCGGGGAGCGCCGCTGCCCCTGCGGAGGATGCCCTGGCGGACCACGAAACGCCCCGGCTCCGGCGGCGACTGTGGACCTCCCTGGGCTTTTTGCTGGCGCTGATGTACGTCAGCATGGGCCATGTGATGTGGGGCTGGCCCCTGCCTGCGGCGCTGGCGGAAAATGCCATGACCATCGCGCTGGTCGAGCTGGTGCTGACCGGGTGCGTCATGGTCATCAACCAGCGGTTTTTCATCAGCGGCTTCCGGGCGCTGATGAAGGGAGCGCCCAACATGGATACCCTGGTGGCGCTGGGGGCGACGGCAGCCTTCGGGTACAGCCTGGCAATGACCTTCGCTCTGTCTGCCGCCCAGCTCCACGCGCCGGAGATGGCTCACCATTACCTGCACGAGCTTTACTATGAGTCCGCCGCGATGATCCTCACCCTGATCACCGTGGGCAAAATGCTGGAGGCGCGCTCCAAGGGCCGCACGACCGACGCGCTCAAATCCCTCATGTCCCTTGCGCCGCAGACCGCTGTGATCCTTGCGGACGGACAGGAGCAAACCGTCCCTATCGCCCAGGTGAAAAAGGGCGATGTGTTCATCGTGCGCCCGGGGGAGAGCATCCCTGTGGACGGCGTGGTGCTGGAGGGGCAGTCCGCGGTGAACGAGGCTGCCCTGACCGGCGAATCCGTCCCTGTGGACAAGGCTGCAGGGGACGTGGTGTCTGCCGCCACGGTGAACACATCCGGCTTTTTGCGCTGCGAGGCCACCCGCGTGGGCGAGGATACAACCCTGAGCCAGATCATCCGCATGGTGTCCGACGCGGCGGCGACCAAAGCACCCATCGCCAAGGTGGCCGACCGGGTGTCCGGCGTGTTCGTCCCGGCGGTGATCGCCATTGCTGTGGTTACGTTGCTTGTCTGGCTCCTCTTGGGTGAAACGGTGGGCAACGCGCTGGCTCGGGCCATCTCTGTGCTGGTGATCTCCTGCCCCTGCGCCCTGGGCCTGGCGACTCCCGTGGCCATCATGGTGGGCAGCGGCATGGGCGCGAAGCACGGCGTACTGTTCAAGACCGCTGCGGCACTGGAGCATACGGGCCGGGTGCAGATCGTCGCGTTGGACAAGACGGGCACAATCACCACCGGGGAGCCGGTGGTCACCGATGTGCTGCCTGCTCAGGGTGTGTCCGAGGCGGAGCTGAAGCGCATTGCGGCTTCCCTGGAGCGACAGTCGGAGCATCCGCTGGCCCGGGCCATCATGGCCGCCTTTGGCGATGCAGCCCTGATGGAGGTCACGGATTTCCGCGCCCTGCCCGGCAACGGCCTGACCGCCGTCATAGGCGATGCCCCCGTGTATGGCGGCAGCTTGGCCTTCATCAGCGGGATGGTCAGCGTGCCGGAAGTCATCCGCGATAGGGCCAACGCGCTATCCGAGCAGGGCAAAACGCCCCTGTGCTTCGCGCGGGGGCGTGAGCTGCTGGGCGTGATCGCCGTGGCGGACGCCATCAAGGAGGAAAGCCCCCGGGCTGTGCACGAACTGCAGGGCATGGGCATCCGCGTGGTGATGCTCACCGGCGACAACGAGCGCACTGCCCGTGCGGTGGGCGAAAAGGCCGGGGTGGACCGCGTGATCGCCGGAGTGAAGCCCGATGGCAAGGAAGCAGTCATCCGCCAGCTGATGCAGGTGGGCAAGGTGGCCATGGTGGGGGACGGCATCAACGACGCGCCCGCTCTGACCCGCGCCGACGTGGGCATTGCCATTGGCGCAGGGGCGGACGTCGCCATCGACGCGGCGGATGTGGTGCTCATGCACAGCCGCCTGACCGACGTGAGCGCCGCCATCCGCCTGAGCCGGGCCACGCTGCGCAACATCCATCAAAACCTGTTCTGGGCCTTCTGCTACAACACGCTGGGGATTCCGCTGGCGGCGGGGGTGTTCATTGGGCTGCTGGGATGGCGGCTGAACCCCATGTTCGGCGCTGCGGCGATGAGCCTGTCCAGCTTCTGCGTGGTGACCAACGCGCTGCGGCTGAATCTCTTTGGCATGCACGACGCCAGGCGCGACCGCTGCCGCAAACCGGTGGCGCTGCCCGACATCGAGATGCCCGCGCAGACCCTCACGCTGCACATTGAGGGCATGATGTGCCAACACTGCGAGGCCACCGTCAAGCGGGTGCTGGAAGGCGTGGATGGCGTGGCAAGCGCGGCGGTCAGCCACAGCGCTGGAACGGCTGTGGTGACGCTCACCGCCCCGGTGGCGCAGGAGGTTCTCCGCCGCGCGGTGGAGGAGGAGGACTACACCGTGCGCTCCATCGAATAACAACACATCATGGAATGTACCCTTTCCCCCCGGAGTTGTGCGCAAAGCCTCCGGGGGTTCTTGCTTTTTCGCAACCGGGTTCGACGCTCTTCCGGGCGGGGATGCCGTATGCTGTACCTCCAGAGGGACGGGGAGGGACATGCATGGCAGAGGTAGTGTATCGGCCGCATAAGCATCGGGTGGACAGGTGGCTGCCCGGGGAAAAACGAGCGATCCCGTGGCAGCGCATCAAGCGGTGGGCGCGGTTCGCAGCGCAGAGCCTGCCGGGATGCCTGCTGTCCTTCGCGGAGGTGCTGGGGATTCCCTCCGGCTTTCACGCGGCCTACGGGATGGCGCTATCAGCCGTCGGGCGGGATGTGCGCCCGACCCTGGCGGGCAGCGCGGCAGGGCTGCTCATCCGGTTGATTTCCGGCCTTCCGCCCCGGTGGGAGATGCTGCTTACCCTGGCGGTGGTCGCTGCCTCGCCGCTCATGTCCTGCGGTCGCAGCACATTGCGGTTAATGGTGCTCACCGCGCTGTCGGTGTTACCCACCGCCGTGGTGGCGTGCTTGTCGGTCACCGCGGCGCAGATGCTCCAGGGCTGGGCCATGGTGGCGCTTTCCGCACTGTCTGCCCCGGTGATGGCGCGAGCCATCCGGTTGCTGACAGGCGCACGCCACATGTCCGCGATGGAGGAACGGGTGGCGGTGGGATACCTTTTTGCAATCCTGGTCTGCGGCGGCGCACGGATGCTCTTTCTGGGGATCAATGTGGGCGTGCTGCTCTCCGGCGTGGGGGTACTGGCGATGGCGCTGGTGCTTAGCGTCGGTGCAGGAGCTGTGGCTGGCATGCTCTCCGGGGTGATGCTGGCCCTGCAGGGGCTTCCGCTGACACTAAGCGTGGCGCTGTCCCTGGGGGGATTTCTGGCGGGGATGGCGAACAGCCTGGGCAAGCGCCGTTTGAGCTGCGCTGCCTTCGGGATGGGCGCGTTTTTGCCGATGCTCCTCTGCGGTGCCACGGGGGTGGGCTGCGGTGCGTCCGTGATCGCGGCGTCGCTGGGATTGGCGCTGCTGCCCCGCGCGACGTTTGAGGATGTGCAACAGTTCCTGCGGCGCTTTTTGCAAAACGATCCTGCTCCGGGGGATGCCTATGCCGCTTCCGCGCTGTCGGCCTGGGAGCGCACCGTGGCCGCCATGGCCCAGGCGGTGCCCTCTCCCCGGGACGCGGATGGCCCCCGGGACGGCGCGTGGTGGCAAGCCCATCTGTGCGAGGGCTGTCCATCCTATGAAAACTGCGGCTGTCTGACCACCGAGCTGGGCACGCGCAAGGCGGAGGTCGTGTGGGAATACCGCCTGGCGGATGATGCCATCTGGCAGGGCGCGCTGGAAAACCTGCGGGGCATGGGCTGCCAACGGCTATACTATTTGCTGGACGCGATGAATGCCCTGCGCCGGGAGGACGCTGCTGCCCGCCGGGTCAAGCGGCAGGCGGAAATGCAGCGGGATATGCTGGTGACCCACCTGACGGCTATGTCCGGCGCGGCGCGGCGGTTTGCGGCGCTGTCCTGCGGCGAAAGCTGGTGGGATGATATGGCTGCGCGGCGCATTCGCAAGGAGCTGGCGGAGCGAGCCATCCCCGCCACGCTCTCCTTTGTGCGGCGGGTGCAGGGGCATGCCCAGGCGGCTTTTGAGCTGCACTACATCACCGGGGCGCGCAAGCAGGCGGAGGAGCTCTGCCTGCTGTCCGAGGCCGTGCTGGAAGCGCCCATGCAGCTGGCCAGTGTGGACGGCGACCGGGTGCTGCTGACGG
The DNA here is from genome assembly GCA_029012285.1 of Clostridiales bacterium. Lineage (GTDB taxonomy): Bacteria > Bacillota > Clostridia > Christensenellales > Aristaeellaceae > UBA11524. The sequence continues at coordinate 5,564 of JAQXLU010000070.1, forward strand.
AAATGCCATTGCTGTGCGCCCAGGTTGGCGCGGCGGCGGAAGCCATCACGGGCGGCGTGGTCTGCGGGGACACCGCCTGGTCGGGCGCGCTGGCGGACGGACGCTACCTGGTGGCGCTCTCGGATGGCATGGGCCATGGTGAGCAGGCGGCGCTGTCCTCCCGCCAGACCGTCGAGCTGCTTCGCCTTTGCCTGGACGCGGGCTATTCCCGTCCGCAGACGCTCACCGCTGTGAACGGCATGATGCTCCTGGGCGGCGGGGGAGAGCGCTTTGCCACGGCGGATGTGCTGACCATCGACCTGTGGAAGGGCAGCGCGGCGCTGGACAAGCTGGGCGCGGCGGCATCCTTTGTGTACCAGCAGGGGACGCTCAGCCGGATCGCGGGGGATGCACTGCCCCTGGGCATCCTGGAGGAAATTGACGAGGGCGAGCAGAGCGGCAGCAGCTTCCGCCTGGACGCGGGCGATGCGGTGATCCTCCTGACCGACGGCGTGGAGGATGCCTTCCGCAGCCGCCAGGCCCTGGAGGACGCAGTGCTGACCGCCCTGGCGAGCGACACGCCCCAGGGTGCGGCCAAGGCGCTGCTGGAGGCCGCCCTCGCCGCGGATGAAGGCGAGCGCCGGGATGATCAATCTGCCGTGTTCGTCTACATCAGCCGCAGCGCGCGGGAACGGGATGCTTTACATTGACCCCCTGCTGTGTTATACTATGGGCATCCTATCAAGCATAAAGGAGCTGCAAGGATGCACGGCGAAACAAAGGCGACCGGATGGATGCAACGCACCATCCGGCCTGAGCAGGTAATGGCCCTGGGCTTCCTGCTGGTGATCGCGTTGGGGACGGTGCTCTTGTCCCTGCCCTTTGCCGCTGCGGACGGAGAATCCATCGGATTGGGCAACGGGCTGTTCACAGCCACCAGCGCGGTCTGCGTTACCGGGCTGGTCACCGTGGATACGGGCACAACCTTCTCCCTTTTCGGGCAGATCGTGCTGCTGTGTCTGTTCCAGGTGGGCGGCCTGGGCTTTATGATCTTCACCACCCTGGTGATGGTGGCGCTGGGGCGGCGCATCACGCTCAAGGACCGGGTGCTTATCCGGGAAGCCATGAGCGCATCCACCTTGTCCGGCCTGGTGCGGCTGACGGCCTGGTACGGCCTGCTGGCCTTGGGCATTGAGGCCATGGGCGCGCTTGGTTTTGCGATCCGTTTTATCCCCCGCCTGGGCTGGGCCAAGGGTATCTGGTACAGCCTGTGGCACGCGGTGAGCGCCTTTTGCAATGCTGGATTTGACCTCTTTGGCCAGTTCAGCAGCTTGACCCAGTTTGCCGATGAGCCCGTGGTGCTCCTCACCGCCTCGGCGCTGATCATCATGGGCGGCGTCGGCTTTGCCGTCATGATGGATGTGATTCACAACCGCTTCCGCTTCAGCGAGTTCTCGCTGCACAGCCGCATTACCTTAGTGATGAGCGGCGCACTGCTGCTGCTGGGCACGGTGTTCTTCGCTTTGGTGGAGTGGTCGCGCCCCGAAACCCTCGGCACGGGCCTGAATGCGGGGGAGAAGCTGGCCAACGCCTTTTTCCAGTCTGTGACCATGCGCACGGCGGGTTTCAACTCCATTCCGCTGGACAAAATGCACGACAGCTCCAAGCTGCTCAGCGTGCTGCTGATGCTGGTGGGTGCGTCCAGCGCCTCCACGGGCGGCGGCGTCAAAGTGACCACGGTGGCCGTGCTGCTGATGACGGTTATCTCCGTGATGCAGGGCGATGAGGATATTTGTGCGGCCAAACGCCGTCTGCCCGGCGCGCTGGTGCGGCGTGCGCTGACGATCATGCTCTTCTACATCCTCATCCTGCTGGGCGGGACGGTTGTCATCAGCCTGATTGAGGGAAGCCGGTTCAGCATGATTGATCTGCTGTTTGAAACCACCTCCGCTCTGGCGACGGTGGGTGTGAGCACCGTCGGCACGCCGAACTTGAAGCCTGCCAGCCATTGCGTGCTGGTACCGATCATGTACATCGGCCGCGTCGGCCCGCTGACCATGGCGATGGCGCTGGCCAGCAAACAGGGCACGGCAAAGCGTAAGATCCGGTATCCTGAAGAAACGATCATCATAGGGTAAAGGGGAGGAACCAATGAAAAAGCAAAAGAGACAGTATATCGTCATTGGGCTGGGCGGATTTGGCCGCAGCGTTGCGCTGAACCTGGCCCAGCTGGGCCACGAGGTGCTGGCAGTGGACAACCACGAGGAGAGTGTGGAGCGCGTCGCGCCCTATGTGACCCAGGCCGTCCAGGCGGACGCCACCGACGAGGATATCCTGCGCGAGCTGGGCATCGCCGATTTTGACGCTGCCATCGTCTGCATCGGCTCCAACAGCCGGGACAGCATCCTGGTCACCGTGCTGTGCAAGGAGGCCGGCGTGCCCCAGGTCATTGCCAAGGCAGAGGACGAGTTGCACGAGAAGATATTACGCAAGGTGGGTGCGGACCGGGTGGTTTTCCCCGAGCAGGACATGGGCATGCGCGTGGCGCGTTCCCTGGACGCGCCCGGTATCCTGGAGATGATGCAGCTCGCCGCTGGCTACCGCATTGCGGAGATTCCCACCCCCGATGCGTGGTGTGAGCAGACGCTGATGGACATCCATGTCCGCCGGAAGTACGGATTGTCCATCATCGGCATCCGCCGAGGGAAGGAATTCCTGGCCTCGCCCGGCGCTGATGCACGGCTGCACGAGGGTGATACGCTGCTTGTCATGGGCAAGCAGGGCGACATCGACGCGATCAACTGACGGAGGAAATGCCCGTGGACAAGAGACCTACCTGCTCCTTCAAGGATGAAGTGTGCCAGCCCTTCCTCTGGGAAGGGGAAAGGCGGCATGGGGTGCTGCTTATCCATGGCTTTACCGGGTCGGTCGCCCATATGCGCCAGATTGCGGAAAAGCTGCACGAGCGCGGCTTCACGGTGATGGGCATCAATTTGCCCGGCCACGCCACCGACATGGACGATATGGCCCGATATACCTGGCAGGACTGGCTGAACGCCGCCAAGGACGCCTTTCTGCGTCTGAAGGAGCAGTGCGACTATGCCAGTGTGGCAGGGCTGAGCATGGGTGGCTGTCTGTCGCTGCTCATCGGCGAGGAGATGCAGCCCACGGCCATCGCGCCCATCTCCGCGCCCATGGGGACGCAGATGCCCCTGTGGCTGTCCTGGCCGAGTCGCCCCTTCATCAGGACCATCTGGTGGAAGCCCCGTGGGAAGGACGCAGCGACCGTCGATGCCCGCTACGACTGCGGCTACCCGGGCTTCCGCAACCGCTGTGCGCCCCATTTGAACAAGCTCATCAAGCTGGCACGGCGCGACCTGCACGCGATCACCTGTCCGGTGCTGGTGGTGCAGAGCCACGCCGATACCACCATCACCCCCGACAGCGCGGAGATCATCCTGCAGGGCGTGTCCAGTGCGCGCAAAGGTGTGCTCTGGCTGGATGATGTGCCCCATGCCTGCACGATCTCCCGGGAAGCCGACCACATCGCCGAGACCATTGCGGAGCACCTCCTGCGGGCGGAGCAAGGGTGAGAACGGCAATTGAAACCGCTTCCCCAGGGATGATTGATTCAATAAAACAGCATGAGCATCCGGCGTTTGCCGGATGCTCGTTTGTGTATGTGGGACTGCATGCGTCACATCTGTGCAGACGCAATGCACGGGTACAGTGCATAAGGTCGTTCATCCCTGACAGGCATCTTGCTTCATGGAGGCGTTTATGTGCTCATTCCTTCGGGTTCGGCTCTGCGCCGACGCACCAGCCGCGCAGCTTGTTGACCGTGCGTTCCACCGCGTCGCGGCTGTTGTACCACGGCTCGTCGTAGTTGCGGTAGTCGAATTTCCGGCAGAACCAGGAGATGTCCTCCTGCATGCGGTCGAAAGCCTCGGTTTCCAGGCGGCCCACGGTGTCAGCAAATTCACCCAGCGCCTTGGCGGGCAGCTCGGAGGCCGATAGGCGCAGCAGTTCCGCCGCGTGGGGGATGCACATGCCCTTGCAGCCCTCGAACTTTCTGCGGAATTCGGCGTCATTCTGGTACAGGTGGAAGAAGGTGTGCAGGTAGCGCCCCATGTTATCCCGGATGGAATCGCAGATGATGCAGCTCCCGGTCAGCTCCTCCAGGGCGGCGGCAGCGTCCTCCATCTGCTTGGCGGCGCTGGGGGCTTTGCCGGTCAGCTTGTCCATCAGTGACGCGCCGGAGGCCCCCTTCGCGGCGACCTTTGCGGCCTTCACGGCCTTCGATAGGCGTTCCCGCGTTTCGGACACATGGCTTTCCAGCAGCAGCGCGTGGCCCAGGCGATTATCCAGCGCGTAGAGCATCTGCTGATGATTGCAGCAAAAGCCCTTCTTGTTCACCTGGATGCGGGTGTCCGGCTCCATCACGGACGCACCGAGGTAGTGCTCCACCTCGTTCAGCTCGGTCTTGCGCCGGAGCGCGCACAAAAAGCATTCACCGTCCAGCTTGATGGCGTCCCAAACGGGGATCGTGTCGATGTGGTATCTCATGGCAGCAGCACCCTTCCTTTGTCCCTGATGAAGCCTGGCGCGCTTTGTGGATGGCGCAGACATTGGTGTGTTAAGGATAGTATAGCATAGGGTGGGGGAGGTTGTCTACCAGAAAGAATGACCCACTGACCTGGATGAAATCGTGTGCGCCTGATTGCATCCGCTGGCAATGTCTGATATAATTAAGAATAACCCGCTTTGAATTAGAGAATAAGGGAGGTTTGCAGATGAAAACTCAGTGGCCCTTGGATACAGCGGTTTCTTTTGATCCCTATGTGGGTGAACCCAATCGGGATGGTGACCAGGGATATGAGCTTCTGTCGGACGGCAGGGTGTTCTTCCGGCTCAAGGCGCCAGGCGCCCAGGAGGTCGCCATCGACCAGTTTGGCTATGTTCAGCGCCTGGCTAAAGTGAATGACGACATGTGGGAGGGCGTCGTAACCATGGGGGAGGGCTTCAAGTACTTCTTCCTGAAGATTGACGGAGCGGATGTGCTGAGCCCCTATTTGCCCATTGGCTACGGCTGCTGCCGACCGATGAACTTCGTGGACATTCCTGTGTCCGGCGAGGATTGGGACAGCCTTGAGAACATCCCCCATGGCAGCGTAGCCCGGCACTATTACCCCTCGGCTGTGACGGGGAAAACCGAGAGCTGCCTGATCTACCTGCCGCCCTGTTATGATCCGTCGAAGAAGTACCCAGTGCTCTACTTGCAGCACGGTTATGGCGAGAACGAAACCGGTTGGGTGTACCAGGGACATCTGCACCGCATCGCTGACCAGCTGCTGGCGAAGGGCAGCATGCAGCCGATGCTCATCGTGATGGGCAACGGCATGGCGAAGACCAGCGATGGCCGGAGCGACCGGATGATCTTCCCGCAGGTGCTGCTCAATGACCTGATCCCCTACATCGAGAGCCACTTCCCTGTGTATACCGACAAGTGGCATCGCGCCATGGCAGGATTGAGCATGGGCAGCTATCAAACCAGCGTCGTTACCCTGAGCAATCCGGACAAATTTGGCTATGCGGGTGTGTTCAGCGGCTTTTTGAGATTTCCTCGGGCGGGCGAGGAGAAACATCTGGAGCTGCTGGATGACACAGATGCATTCCACGCCAGCTTCCAGGTGTTCTACCGGGCCATTGGCACAGAGGATCAGTACTACCCCTCTTTTGCCCAGGACGATCAGCTGCTGGAAACCAAGCAGGTACGGATGATTCGTCGCACCTTCCCCGGTGGACATGACTGGAGCGTGTGGCGCCGCTGCATCCACGATTTCCTGCCGATGCTCTTCTGGGATTAACCGCAGTCTGGCATCAAAAAGGGACTGTCCCTCGTCAGCCGCTCTGGCTGGGAGGGACAGTCCCTTTTTGGTTTGTGTCAGTTACACGGCTGAAAGGTCATAATCTCCATCGAAGCGGTCAGCACCTCCTGGGGGTTGTAGCGGAGGTTCAGCCAGTCCGCAACGGCCTCCCGGGGCAGAATCACCGGCATCCGGTCATGAATGTGGGCGATGCACGCCGCTGGGGCGCGGGTCAGGATGGAGCACGCGGCGCGATTCCCCTCAATGCGGTAGATGCCCGCTATGTAGAGCATGTCGCTGCCGGTGGGGAAGATGGCGTGCTTGATTCTCTGCGTGCCGCGCTTTTCCCACTCGAAGTACAGCGTGGCAGGAATCAGGCAGCGTCGCTGCTTCATGCCGTCAGCGAACAGCGGCCGGGTGGCGGCGGTTTCGCTCCGGGCGTTGAACATGGGCTTGCCGTCGGGCATGGTGTAGCCCCACTTCATGGCGAACGCACCAGGGGCAAGCGCGGGGGTGTTGGCGACGACCGGGATGATGTCCGCCGGGCGGAGCTCCCCCTGCGTCCGGGCCGGGGAACGCCCGTTGTAGCGCCTGTTGAGTGCGTCAATGATGCGCCGAAGATCCTCGGCGGTGTCCTCCTCTGCAATGAAGAACCGGCCGCACATGGCGCTGCCTCCTTCCGCAATGGTGTCCTTGGGGTGTATTCTATCACATGCCGCGGGGAATATCCAGCACTTTGGCAAAAGATGCTGTCCGCACGAAAAGCCTCCCCGCGATAAAACGGGGAGGTGGCGATCAAGCCATTGCTTCCGCCAGCGTATCAAGCTGTGCGGCGCTTTCGGTGTTCAGGGCGGACTGGATTTTCACCACCGGTTCAACGATGGTCACATCCTTGCAGCCCCCCAGCATGGCGCGCATCACCTTGGCAGCCATCGGGGCCCAGGAGCCGTTCTCGATCAGGCCGACCTTGCGGTTGCGGTAGCCGCGCTCGCTCAGCCAGGTGAGGAACTGCCGCATGGGCGGGAAGATGTCCGCGTTGTAGGTGGTGGTGGCCAGCACCATGCGGTCGTAGCGGAAGGCGTCCTCCACGGCCTCGGCGATGTCGCAGCGGGCCAGATCCTGCATGGCAACCTTCACGCCCTTGGCGCGCAATTGATCCGCCAGCTGCTCGGCAGCGACGCGGGTGTGCCCGTACACGGAGGTGTAGGCGATCAGCACGCCCTCGCTCTCCGCACGATAGGAGGACCAGATGTCATAGAGCTCCAGTGCCCGGGTCAGGGCTTCGCCTTCCAGCACAGGACCGTGCAAGGGACGGATGGTGCGAATGTCCAATCCGGAGGCCTTTTTCAGCACCGCTTGCACCTGAGCGCCGTACTTGCCCACGATGCCGAAGTAGTACCGGCGGGCTTCGCAGGCCCAGTCCTCTTCCGCATCCAGCGCGCCGAACTTGCCGAAGCCGTCCGCGGAGTACAGCGTCTTGTCGCACGCGTCATAGCTCATGACCACCTCGGGCCAGTGCACCATGGGGGCGGTGATGAACTGCAATACGTGCTTGCCCAATTCGAGCTTGTCGCCTTCCTTGACGATGATGCGGCGGCCATCGAAATCCGTGCCGAAGAAGGCCTTCATCATCGGGAACGCCTTGGCGGAGGACACGATCACGGCCTCCGGGAAGGCCTCCATGAACAGGGCGATGGCAGCGGAATGATCCGGCTCCATGTGGTGCACGACCAGGTAGTCGGGCTTGCGGCCCGATAGCGCCTCACGGACGTTGTTTACCCAGGCGTCGCCAAAGCGAGCGTCCACCGCGTCCATCACGGCGATTTTCTCGTCCATGATGACGTAGGAATTGTACGCCACGCCATTGGGCACGACGTAGAGACCCTCGAACAGGTCAACCTCGCGATCATTGACGCCGACGTAACGGATGTCATCGGTCATTGGCATGGTGCATTACTCCTTGCTGAACTGATCCTTGGACACGCCGCACAGGGGGCACTCGAAATCCTCGGGCAGATCCTCAAACTTGGTGCCGGGGGCGATACCGGCCTCGGGGCAGCCTTCCGCCTCGTCGTAAACATAGCCGCAAACGTCACAAACATACTTCATAGGGAATGACCTCGCTTTCTGCTCAACCGTATTTGCCACATTCTGAGAATGTAGTTATTCTATTATACCACATTCCCCGAAAAATGAAACCCCAAATGCAGGACATATACAATCTTTTTTCACCATATCCTTGAACCGCACAAGGAGGGACGATCATGGGACGGGTGGAAACAAGGTTGTACAAGCGCAGGCACCGGCGGACAAGGGCGATTCGGATCGGGGTGCTTTTGTGCCTGCTGATAGCATCTGTGCTGTTATTGTGGAAGCGCTTGCCGGGGAGCTTTATCTCGGAGCTGATCGCCCTGCCAACGGCCACGCCCATCACCGCTGCTTATGACCAGACGGTGGAAAGCCGCGAGGTCACCCTGGCGGAGGAAATCTGGTATGCCATCCAGACCGGTGTGTTTTCCAGTAAGGAAGCGGCCGAACAGAAGGCAGATGCCTACACCCCGAGGGGTGCGCCGGGCACGGTGGTCCAGGAGGGTGAGAAGTGGCGGGTGTTCATCGCCTGCTACGGCACGGAGGCGGATGCATCCGCCGTGCGCGCACGCCTGGAGCAGAATCAGAAGGTGGAAACCTACCTCTACGCCTGGAAATGCCCCCAACTGCGCATGCGTTTGACCGGCAAGAAGGGCCAGCTGGACGTGGTGGAGGCGGGCTTCACGCTGCTTTCCTCCACGGCGGCAACGCTTCGGGACACCGCCACCGCCCTGGATGCGGCTCAGCTGACCACGCAGGAGGCAATAGCCGCCGTGGCCGCGCTGGACGGGCAAATCGAGTTGTGGGAGAAGACCTTGCGCAGCCGGTTTGGTCGCTCGCTCCCTGAATTGGCGGTGCAGATGCTGGCCATCACCGCCTCCTGGGACGACCGCTTCCGCCGCTTGCAATCCACCGGCAGCGCCACCGATTTGTCCGCAGCGCTCAAGGCGGAGGCCATGGGCATGTTCGATGAGCTCATCGCCTGGCGTAGCGCCTTGGCGGCACAATAAAGGGCAGACGCGCATGCATCTGCCATCAGGTCAGAAGGGACACTTGATCTCGAAGGTTCGGCCGTCCAGCTGGGGCAGCTCGCCGCCGGTGTCCAGCGTGAGCCGCGCGGCACACAGGCACAGCCGCCCCTGCATCCTCTGCTGACGGTTGAAGGCCCTGTCGCCGTACACATCGTCCCCCAGCAGGGGGTGGCCCAGCGCCGCCATGTGGGCGCGAATCTGATGGGTTCGCCCCGTTACCAGATGTACCAGCAGTCGGCTGACCGGCCCGGCCTCGAGGGTCTCGTATTCGGTGATGATCGGCCGCGCGCCGGGCACCGCGTCGTCGTGGATGGTGACGCGAGCCGCCTTGGGATCCTTGCGCAAATAGGCCTTGCAGGTGGCGGCGGGGGGCTTCATCATCCCGCGGACAAGGCAGATGTAGCGCTTGTCCAGCGTGCGCTCTCGGAAGGCCCGGGTCAAAATGGCCTCGGCCCGCTCGTTCTTGGCAAAGAGGATCAGCCCGCAGGTCTGGTTGTCCAGCCGGTGGCAGGCCTTGGGCGGCCAGGCATTTGCGTCCGTCTGGCGCACATGGCGCAGGGCCAGTTCGCTCAGCGTCACGCCGCCCTTTTCGTCCGGCTCCACGCTCACATTGGCTCGTTTGTTGACCAGCAGCACGTCCGCGTCCTCGTAGACCACATCCACCAGGGGCGCGGATTGCTCCATGCAGAACAATTCGACCTTTTGCCCGGTGGATACGCGGGTATCCGGCTTGACGCGCTTGCCGGATAGCTTGACGTCCCGCCGCTGGAAGCTCTGCTGCACCGTGCGCGGGGGAAGCTCCGGCAAAAAGCGGCGGATGCATGCGTCGATGCGCTGACCATCCGCCGTGGGTTCGATGATAAATTCGTATTTCATGTCCTGTCTCCGCTTTACTGGGCCAGGGCGGTGTGCATCATCCCCCAGCGCGGGGTTTGTGCGTGCATCAGGCTGACCGCCCTGCGCATCTCCGCCGTAGGCTGAACGCTCAACAGTGTGCCGAGCACCTCCTGCATCTCGCTCAGGGGAACGCCCTGCTTGGCCAGCATGAGCAGATCCTCCGCCGCGCCCTCAGGGGTCAGCTCGGGCCGCGTCGCTCCGATGAGCAGCCCGTACAGGCGGTCAAAGAGGGGCTCCTCCTCCGGCAGCAAGCCCTCGACCGCGCCCCGCATGGTTTCATCGCTCAATTCCAGCGCAAATTCCTTGGGCATGGTGTACATCGTGCTCAGCCGCTCCGGGTCGGCCAGGCCGGGATGGAGCAGCAGCATATCGCCCTGGCGGTCATAGGTGTAATCGTAGGCCGAGCGCAGATAGCGCAGCGCCAGGGTCAGGTCGCAGGCGTAGGAATCCTTGAGCACATCGGTCATCAGGTGATAAAGCGGCTCCTCGTAATGGAGCAGCCCGCCGATGTATAACAGCCCCCGAATGACCGCGTCATGGTGCATCAGCTTTTCCCGCAGCTCCTGGTGGGCGTGGCTGCTTAGGGTCAGCGTCAGGGGCGTGACCAGCGCGCTGGGCATGTGGAGGATGGTGCGGACGCCGTCCCTTGTGATGGTGCACCACAGCCTGCGCACGAGGGATTCCGCCGCGCTGCTTTCCTCCCAGTCGAGCAATTCAGCCGTGCCCCCCAGGGTGACGAGGCGCTCCAGCAGATGATGCTCCTCCACGCTCAGCAACGCGGCCTCCGCCGCCAGATTGCCCAGCACCTGGGCCCGTAGCTCCTTGCGGGTGTGGAGTTTCTCCATCCGGGGATGCTCCTGTGCGTCGTAGGAGCACTGCCACACTTCCTCCACATCGATATCGCTTGTCAGGTCAAACACGGTGACGCGCGGCAAGGCGGACAAGCGTTTCTCGCAGGCCTCCAGCTGCTCCTGGCGGATGACGCTCATGGTTTTGTCTGCCCAGTGCAAGCGCTGGACATTGGTTTCGCGCAGCATGGAACCTCCTGTTTTCGGCATAATGCCGCATGATTCTATCTCAACTATTATTATACGTACCCATGCGCATCTGTCAAGGGCCGCAGGGGCTTTCCTGGCCGGGAAATAAAAGTCATGCAGACAAAAAACGGAGGACGCAGTTCGTCCTCCGCCTTGTCAGATTTCGTCCATCAGCGCATCCAGGGGGATGGTGAAGAAGAACGGACCGGCCTCCTGGGGAGCAATGACGTTCTCCTGGACATAAAAGACGAAATCACCCTTTTCATCCAGGAAGAAGTCCTCCTCGGGGAAGAAGCCCCATGCAAATTCCTCCAGGGTTATGTCCTCGTAGATGAGGCTGCCGTCCTTTTTCATCTCTTGCTCGACCAGCGCCCAAACCATCTCCCGGGCGCAGTCCTCCGCCTTGGCAATCTGTCGGTCGATGAGCCATTCGTCGGTCTCCGCGTCCTGCACGATGCCCAGCAAATAGGGCAGGGAGGTGACCGTGCCGGCCCTGCTGCCCGAGAGGGAGAAGGTATACCCCTTGACGATGTGGGAGCGGGTATCCCCAACGGTCATCACCTTGTCCGTGCGGACCGACAGGGCCTTGTTGCTCATATGGACGATCTCGTAGGTGATCTCCACCCGCATCTGCCCCTCCTCTGCCGGATGGCCGGAGCCGATCATCGGGCACTCAAAGCCCAGCGCGTCGGAGGACTCGTAGTCAAAGACGTTGTTGATCGTCAGCGCGATGTCCCCCTCGCCCGACAGCTGGGGGTAGGTGTAACGGTAGACATAGCTGGCCTCCGCCTCCGGTGCGCCCTCGGGCCAGGTGTAGACGCCGCACAGGTCGTCCGAAAGGGCCAGGGGCGCTTCCGCCATCCCGGCGGGGAGCAGCAATGTCAGCATCAGCAGCAGGGTCAGCAATCGGAGCATCGGGATACCTCACATTTCTCAGTAGGTGTAGCGCGCGATCAGCCAGGGCATGCCGTTGTAGGTGCTGTGCGCGTCGCAGTAGATTTTGTAGTATTGGCCGACCTTCCAGGTGGTCTTGGTCTGGTTCTCCAGCAGCACCGGGCGGCTCTGCCCGTCGTCGGAGCAGTACATCACCGCCATCTGCGGCTTGGTTTCGCTGATAAAGTAGGCGATGGTGCCCACGCCCAGGTACACCTGCGTTTTTGCCGCGCGCACCTCGATGTTGTTCAGCAGCTCGTTGTAGTCCCGGTCGGCGTTCAGCGGCCAGGCAGAGCGGGTATAGATGTCCGGGCTTGGCACATAGTACATGGTGTAATCCACCTTGGAGGTCTTTTTGCCCGGGTAGGAGGCGTTGATGGAGATGGTGTTGTAGCCGATGTGGTCGAACACCGCGTTGAAGGAGAACACGCCCGTGGTGTCCAGCTCGGTGATCTTCAGGTCGGTGTGGGGGGAGAGCACCTCGATGTCCGCGCCGGGGATGGTGGTGCAGTTGATCAGCACCACCTTGTTGCTGGTGGAGGTATACGTGGTGGCGGACAGGTCCAGCGGAATCTCCTGCACCTCGCGGAAGAGGGTGACGGTCATGGTGTTGTCACGGCAGTAGGGGCTGCGCACGTGCACGTTGTACACATTGTCGCCGATGGGCTGCACGGTGGCGTTGTAGGTCATTTCGCCGTTCTCGTTGACCGTGTCGGACATATCCACGCCGTTGATGGTCACCTTCGACTTGGGGCGCACCTGGAACTGCATGGAGTACATCGCTGTGGTGACCTCCGTGTGCAGGCTTTCGGGGGTGACCAGGGTGATGGGGCTGAGCGGAATGGTGATGTCATAGGTGATGGGGTCGATGGGCTTTTGCCGCCCCGAAGCGGTTTTCACATAGGGCAGCAGCGTTACGCTCATGGACTCCTCGGTGATGTCGGGTAGGTTTTCATACCATACATGGTCGGCGATTTCAATGGTGGCAAAGCCGCCCACCACTGTGTAGCTAGCGCGAATCTCGTCATTGCTGATGTAGATCTGCTGCCCGTCCTCGCCGGGGATGAGGATGGTGTGCGCCGCCTGGTCGTTGAGGATGGAGGCGGTCACCAGCGCACGGTTCTTTTCCGCGTCCGCAGCGCGCTGTTCCTCGTAGATTGTGAAGGCGAAATAGCCTGCCAGCAGCACCACGCCGACCACCAGCGCCAATGTGATCATCCGGATCACCCTGCGGTGGGACACCCGCCGGGAGGGCAGTGGCCCCAGCTCCTTGAGGTTCGGGGGCTGCTGGAACACGTTTTGCTGCTGCATCGCGTCCACCACCGGGTCGTAGGCGCGGCTGTCCTCCCACTGGGCAGGGGACAGCACCACGCGGGTTCCCCTGGGGTTGCGGCTCCGGCGGAAGGGCGTATCGCCCGGCGCGGTGGAGGCTTCCTCCTCCGGTGCTTCGGCGGGAATCTCCTCCTGCCGGGTGATGCTCTCCTCCTCCAGACCGAAGAGGGGCTCTTCGGGGGCGGGGGCTTCGGGCATGCTGATGCTGGCGGTGGATTGCGCGCGGGCCTCCGCATCCGCCCGGAGGCGGCGCTGGAGCTCCTCGCCGGCTTCCTTGCGGGCCTTGAGCTCGGTCATTTCCGCCGCCAGCACCTCGCGCTCATCGGGGGATACGCTGATATCGCCGTCCTCATCCACGCGGATGTACTCGTTGGCGTGCCCGTCCTTGAGCTGTGCGCGCCAGGACGGGACGATCGGGGTATCCGTGGCCAGGGGCGTGCCGCAGCGGATGCACTTGGGCAGGGATGCGCGGTTCCATTGGTTGCATTTCGGGCATCTCATCTCAGATAAGCTCCTTGGGGCGTTTTACTCGTAGAAATCCTCGTCTTCTTCTTCAATGACGAGCCAGCCGCACTCCAGGAAGTGGGCCATGTCCTCGCGGCACTTCACCCAGTCGATGTCCTGCACAGCCATCCCGGCGTAGGTGATGGCCTTTCGGGCGTCGTCCTGGGGCAGCCGCAGCTCCTCAATGACGCAGGAACGCAGCGAAAAGGCCTGGTCGAGGGCCTTGAGCATATCCTCGCCGGACATGTTGGTGGTCGTGGAGTTTTCCACCACAGAATCCAGCAGCGCTTTGGCCTGATCGTAGGTCATGACGCGGCACTTGTCCGCCAGGGTGGAAAGCACGGTGCGGACGCGCTGGGTGCGCATGAAATCGCCGCCGTTGCCCTTGCGGATGCGCATGTAAATGACCGCCGCACGCCCGGTGAAAAGGTAGGTACCGGCGCGGTTCATGGCAGGCGTGGTCTGCGTGGGGGAGAGGGGATAGCGCCGCAGGTAGGAGGCCTCGCTGCTGTTGACTTCAATTTCCACACCGCCCAGGTAGTCGATGATGTTGGCGATCTGCTGGAAGTTGAACACCACATACTTGTCCACCTTAATGTTCAGGTGGGTGCTGAGGATGTTGCACAGCGCGTCGGGGCCGTAATTCTTGACGATGTAGTTGATGCG